>JBGSMF010000361.1:0-50597 GCA_041740315.1 Thermoflexales bacterium | reverse complement strand
GATTGGCTTGAGAGTGATCGGCACGCGCGCCAATGTGCGCGTGGCCAGCCAGGCCCGGCGCGGCTCGTTTGGCGGCGCACTGCGCGTGGCGTATCGCGCCGGCACCATCGCGGGCATGTTGGCTGATGGCCTGGGTTTGTTGGGCGGCACCGCGATCTTTGTGTTGTACGGCCGGCACGCGCCAGAGGTGCTGTTAGGCTTTGGTTTTGGCGGCACGCTGTTGGCAATGTTCATGCGCGTGGGCGGCGGTATCTATACCAAGGCCGCCGACGTAGGCGCTGACCTGGTGGGCAAGGTTGAGGCGGGCATTCCTGAAGACGATCCGCGTAATGCCGCGACTATTGCCGATCTGGTAGGCGACAACGTGGGCGACTTTTCCGGCATGGCGGAGGACGTGTTTGAATCTTACGAGGTTACAATTGTCTCTGCCATGATCCTGGGACTGGCGGTGATGCAAATTGATCCAAGCCATAGCCTCAAGTGGATTGTTTATCCGTTGCTGGTGCGCGCGATCGGCGTGTTTAGCTCCATCATCGGCACCTATGCTGTTTCGCTCTGGCCGACCAAAGGCGACGCTTTCCGCGCGATGGATTTGTCTTACGACCTGTCGTCGGTCATTTCGACGGTCAGCTTTTTCTTCCTGGCGATTTTCTACGCTCAGGACTTGCGGCTTTTCTCGGCCACGGCGGCCGGCATCTTGCTGGCGGTGGGCTTTAATAAATACACTGGCGCGTTCACGCAGCGCGAATCGGGTTCGGTCAGGCAGATTGTGCGCTCGGCCTTGACCGGCCCGGCCACCGTGATCCTGTCCGGCATAGCCATCGGGTACGAAAGCACGGTGTGGGCCATCCTGATTATTGTGTTGGCCATCCTGTTGGCCATCGCCATCTACACCTTTACCGTAACGGCCCAGGTGATGACAATCATCCTCATCGTGTCTGCCATCGTAGCGTTGGTGGTTGGCTGGTGGCTGGCGGCCAAGACCAAGAAAATCGAGAATGGCATCTTTGGCGGATTGGGCATCATTGTGCTGGGGCTGATCTTTAGCAGCTTCAAGGCTCCCGCAAGTCATCAGGTGCTGTTCATCATGTACTCGATTGCCATGAGCGGCATTGGCATGCTTTCTCACACCGGCAACAACCTGGCCATGGACGCTTTTGGCCCGATTTCAGATAACGCCGGCGGCATTGCCGAAATGTGCAAGGACGAATTTGCCAGCCCGGAAGGTCAGGCTACCCTGGCCGACCTGGACAGTGTGGGCAACACGACCAAAGCCATCACCAAAGGCATTGCCATTGCTTCGGCCGTGATTGCGGCGGTCAGCTTGTTCAGCTCTTATGTTGAAACGTTGCAGCAAAAAGCCGCCGCTGGCACAATCATCACCCTGGATATTGCCAATCCTATCGTGTTTGTCGGCATCTTGATCGGCGGGGCGCTGCCGTTCATGTTCAGTTCGGTGCTGCTGCGAGCAGTGGAACGCGCCGCGGCTTTGATCATCCAAGAAGTGCGCAAACAGTTCCACATTCCCGGCGTGATGGAAGGAACGAAACTGCCCGATTATGGATTAGTGGTGCGCATCTGCACTAATGCTGCGCAGAATGAATTAATCAGCGTGGCGCTGTTAGCCGTATTGATGCCTATTATAATTGGTTTCTTGATGGGCGAGTTGGCCCTGGGCGGCTTTTTGGCCGGCATTATCGTCTCTGGGCAGTTGTTGGCCGTATTTATGGCCAATGCCGGCGGCGCGTGGGACAATGCCAAGAAGGAGATCGAGTCAGAGCCTTCCGACCCGGCCAAGAATACCGGCAAGCACTCCGAGCGGCACAAGGCCAGCGTCATCGGCGATACCGTCGGCGATCCGCTCAAAGACACGGCCGGCCCGGCGCTGAACCCGATGATCAAAGTGGTCAATTTGGTGTCGCTGCTGATCGCGCCGTTGATCCTTGAAGTGGGGCGGCAGGGCGGCACAATGCAAACAGTGGCTTATGTGGCTAGCGCGATTTTCTTGGCTATTGTCGCTTTTGCCATCATCCGCAGCAAGCGCGAGGCTAACCTGATGGAATCTGTCGAATAACGATATTTGTGGGCAGACAAGTTGTGTGACAAGCGAGAGAAGGTGGTTGCTTTCTCTCGCTTTTTGTTAGTGAGTGGCGTGATTTTCCAATCCCAAAATCACACATTTCCTCATTTGAGAGTATAATAGTGCCGGAGGTGTCATCTTGACAACGGCCGTTGTGTATGACCCGCTTTATCTTGAGCATGACTATCCCGGTCATCCCGAGTCATCTTCTCGGCTGCGCGCAATCGTCAAGGCACTCGATGCAAGCGAAATGTGGAAGCGCGTGTCCAAGGTGGATGCGCAGCCCATCAGCCTGGCGCGCCTGCATCGCGTGCATGCGCCTCGCTATGTTGACGCGGTGCGGCGAGGGGCTGAATCGGGCGGGGCCAGTTGGCGCGGCGGCGAAACCTATGTGGGCCGGCGCAGCTATGATGCGGCCCTGTTGGCTGCTGGCGGGCTGACAGGCCTGGTTGAAGCAGTGCAGCAGGGCAAGGTCAATAACGGCTTTGCGTTAGTGCGCCCGCCTGGGCATCATGCTTCGGCTGAAGAAGGCGAGGGCTTTTGCCTGTTTAACAACATTGCCATCGCCGCGCGCGCTGCGCGTGACGAGCTGGGCGCGCAGCGTGTGCTCATCGTTGATATTGACCTTCACCACGGCCAGGGCACGCAGTACATTTTTCAAGACGACCCCAGCGTGCTCTATTTCTCAACCCATCAGTGGGGCATCTATCCTGGCACGGGGCGCTATGACGATGTCGGCGTGGGCGCGGGCCAGGGTTTTACCGTCAATGTCCCCCTGACACCTGGCGCCGGTGACCAAATGTATCTGGCGATCTTGGACGAGTTGCTCTTCCCGGTCGCGCGCCGTTTCAGCCCCGATTTGATTCTGGTCAGCGCCGGGTTTGACACATACTGGAGCGACCCGCTTGGCTCGATGCTGGTTACGGTTTCTGGCTATGGCGAAATAACCAAGCGCCTGGCGCAGTTAGCCGATGAGCTTTGCGCGGGACGGCTGGTGTTTACGTTGGAAGGCGGCTATAATCACGATGCTTTGGCTCATGGTGTGCTGGCGGTGTTGAATGGCCTGCTTGGCGCCAGCATTGCCGACCCGCTGGGGCCGCCTCGCTTTACCGAGCGGGCGATTGACCGCGACTATCTGACGCTTTTACGCAAGTTGCATGGCTTGGTGTAAAGAGAGCCGTATTCTACTTGTCGCTGGTTAAAAGCCAACTTGCTTTTTTGCTCGAAACATTGCATAATCGGTTGATAGACTTGTCGGAAATAGCTTGTTTCCGATAATGTTTAACATAATTGTAACTGCTCAGCTACCCTCCCGCAGGTTACAAATTTGGCTGCCTGGGTGGGCTGGCAATCCTGGTCGAGTTGCGCTGGCTCATCCAAAAGCGTTCAAACCTGCGGGAGGGTGAGCAGTTACACATAATCAGGCATTTGTTCAAAAGCTTGAAAAGCTTGACCGAGGGAACCGTTATGACAGAAATCTCCTTGCAAGCCTATTGTGAAGAAATTGAAGGACTGATTGAGCGCAGCGCTTATGATGGCGCTATTTCGCATTGCCGCCACATTCTGCAACAGCACCCTAAATATATCGAGGCGTATCGCCTGATGGGCAAGGCCTTGCTTGAAAAAGAAGATTATGAGCAAGCAGTTGGCATGTTTGCCCGGGTGCTCAGCGCCGACCCGGCCGACTTTGTCGCGCGCGTGGCCCTGGCGATCATTTATGACCGCCAGGGGGAACTCTCGGATGCGCTTTGGCAAATGGAGCGCGCCTTTGAGTTGCGGCCCGGCAATGATGTGGTGCAGAGCGAATTGCGCAAATTGTACGCCCGGCGGGATGGAGTAGAACCAGAAAAAATCCCGCTCACGCGTGGGGCCTTGGCGCGGCTCTATTTGAACGGCGAATTGTATTCGGAGGCCACAGCCGAATTGCGCGCAATGCTGGCCCAAGAACCGAACCGCCCAGATTTGCAGGTTCTTTTGGCAGAAACATTGTGGCGCTACGACCGTCGCTATCACTATGAAGCGCAAGAAGTTGCCCAAAAAGTGCTAGATCGTTTGCCCTATTGTCTGGATGCGAATTTGCTCTTGGGCGAAATATGGCAAAGCAGCGAGCGCGAAGAAGACGCCGAAATACACCTCAAGCGCGCGCAGACCTTGGATCCAGAAGGTGTCCGTGCCCAACAACTGTTTGGGCCCAATCCGCCTATCCCGGCTCAGGCAGTCCAGGTTGAGCGCATGGAATATGTGGCTTCGACCGAGGTGGCCCCAATCCAAGACGAAGTTCCCTCCTGGCTGAGCGGCTTGCAGCTTGAGCCTGAAGGCGTAACCCTGGCCGATGTTACTTTGCCCGAAGAGGGGCAATCATCAGGCTGGCTGCAGGGTATGGAAGGCGAGCCTGCCGAAGAGCCGGCCGCTTGGGGCGAAGCGGCTATTGCTGCCACTTCACTATCATTGGGTGAGGAACCCTTGGCCAGCGAGGTGCCTGATTGGTTAGCGGACATGTCGCCCCAGTCGCCCGAGTCTGCCGCCGGAGAACCCGATTGGTTGGCTCAATTACATAGCGCAGCCTCGGCGCCTTCATTTGAAGCGCCACCAGCTGCAGCAGAAGAAGGTGTGCCAGATTGGCTGTCTGGACTAGGCGGTTTGGAAGAGCCGGCCGCTGGCGTGCCTGAAGATCAGGTCCCCGATTGGTTGGGAGCTCAACCTGCTGTGCAAGAGGCCGAATCTGCCGAGATGCCCGATTGGTTGAGAGGGATGCAGCCCGCCGAGGCAGCCCCGGTAGCGCCAGCCGCCGAGGAAGAAGCAGTTGAAGCCGAATTGCCTGACTGGCTAAAGGCGATGCAGCCCGCCGAGGCAGCCCCGGTAGCGCCGGCCGCCGAGGAAGAAGGCGAGATGCCCGATTGGCTAAAGGCGATGCAGCCCACCGAGGCAGCCCCAGTAGCGCCAGCCGCTGAGGAAGAAAGCGAGCTGCCCGATTGGCTAAAGGCGATGCAGCCCGCCGAGGTAGCCCCGGTAGCGCCAGCCGCCGAGGAAGAAAGCGATCTGCCCGATTGGTTGAGAGGGATGCAGCCCGCCGAGGCAGCCCCGGTAGCGCCAGCCGCTGAGGAAGAAACCGAATTGCCTGACTGGCTAAAGGCGATGCAGCCTGCTGAGGCAGCCCCGGTAACGCCATCCGCTGAGGAAGAAGCAGTTGAAGCCGAATTGCCTGACTGGCTAAAGGCGATGCAGCCTGCTGAGGCAGCCCCGGTAGCGCCGGCAGCCCAAAAAGCTGAGGAAGAATTACCCGCTTGGTTGCAAGAGACTACCCCAACACCGTCTGCGGATCAGGTTGTGACTCCGGCAGTCGCGGAAGAGTTGCCGCCGTGGATGACGGGCGAGGGTGCGATGCCGAGTCCTGAAGAAGCATTGGCGTGGCTGTCGCGCGCGGCTGCGGGCAAAGAGGAACAACTGCAAGCGCAGGCCGCGGCTGAAGCCGAAGCACGCATGGCCGAAATCATGGGGCGAAAGGCAGAAAAGCCTGCTCCACCTGCCGAGCCGCCCAAGATTGAGCCAAAGGTAGAAAAGCCTGCTCCAACCATCGAGCTGCCCAAAGTTGAGCAAAGAGTAGAAAAGCCTGCTCCAGCCGTCGAGTTGCCCAAGGTTGAGCCAAAGGTAGAAAAGCCTGCTCCGCCCAAGGCCGCGGAAGAGTTGCCGCCGTGGATGATGGGCGAGGGTGCGATGCCGAGTCCTGAAGAAGCATTGGCGTGGCTGTCGCGCGCGGCGGCGGGCAAAGAGGAACAACTGCAAGCGCAGGCCGCGGCTGAAGCCGAAGCACGCATGGCCGAAATCATGGGGCGAAAGGCAGAAAAGCCTGCTCCACCTGCCGAGCCGCCCAAGGTTGAGCCAAAGATAGAAAAGCCTGCTCCACCCAAGCCGCCCAAGGTTGAGCCAAAGATAGAAAGACCTGCTCCACCTGTCGAGTTGCCCAAGGTTGAGCCAAAAGTAGAAAGACCTGCTCTGCCTGTCGAGCCGCCCAAGGTTGAGCCTGAAGTCGAGTTGCCGGCCTTGCTCTCAGAATCAGAGCTTGCTGCGGAACTGGAAGCAGAGCTAGAGCAGATTGTTACGCCAAAAGTTGAAACTGTGCTGCCGGTCGAGGCGGTTGATATTCTGCCTGCCTGGGCTGAATCTGAGGCGCCGTTTGATTTGTTTGAAGGTTTGAGCATACCGGGTCTGGCCGAAGCGCCCGAGCCTGCAGCGCAACAAGAGTGGGTCGCGCCGGTCGAATTTGATTATGGCGGACTGCAACCAACCGGCGCTGCGCCAGGGCCGGCTTGGTGGTACCAGATTGCTGCCGATGAAGAAGAAGGTGAAGAGGAGGTCGAAGCGCCAACGGCGGAAGTGGCTGCCCCAGTGCCTGTGCAACCACAGGCCAGGCCAGAGCAACGCGCGCCCAGGCCGCCACGCCCCAAGGTGACCATCAAGCCGAGCGGGCCCGTGTTTGATATGGAAGGAATCATGGCCCGTCTGCGCGCCAATCCAAATGACCACAATGCATTGCTTGATCTGGCGCGTGGTTGGATGCAGCAAGACAACATGGCGGGCGCTAGTGAAAGCTATGAAGAACTGGTCAAGGCTGGCGCCTTGCTGGATCAGGTGATTGATGATTTGGAGATGGCCACCGATGCGCACCCAAGCGCGGCTGTCTTGTGGCAGGTCTTGGGTGACGCCTACATGAAGAATGGTCAATTGCAAAAGGCGCTCAAAACCTATCGGCATGCATTAAAGAAAATCTAGCGTAACTACTCGGTTCATAGTCATGGCTTTCGTAATGGCAAAGCAAAGCGGCCGATGATTGACTTTTAAGAGGGATAACACTATAATCGTAATCCCAATGATAACCAGATGGTTGGGTGAGCAAGCTGTCAATTCGCAGCGAGAAACACCCAGCAACTTGTAAGGAGGAATCCATGAGCGGGCGTGGTCGAATCATTATCTTGGTAGGGATACTCTTGCTGCTGGTCGCTGTCGCGATCGGGGGATATATTTTATTGGGGGGTGGCGGAGGCGCGCAAGCCACGCCGACCCCAGAACCGCTTCAAACCGTTTGGATCGTTGTGGCGCAGCAAGATATCGGTCGCCGCCAGCAGATCCTCAGCGGGACGGTTGCCCTCTACGAATGGCCCAAGTCAATGGTGACTTTTGACGCCATCTATTCGCTGGATGATGTGTTGAACAAATATGCCGGCGCTGATATCCCGGCGGGGCTACCCATCTTGGCTAACATGGTGGCAGATAGCCCGTCCACGGTTCCCTTTGGCCCCTCCGATTTGCCGCTTCAGATTCCCGCCGGCAAAGTGGGAGTGGCCTTGCCGGTTTCGCGCCAGTCTAGCGTTGCGTATGCCCTTCAGCCTGGCGACCATGTAGATGTGCTGGCGTCATTTCTGGTGCTAGATTTGGATCAAGAATTTCAAACCAGGCTGGTGAACAATCAAATGCTGGCCGTGCCAGGAAAAGATATGGTCACTTTTATGACGGTTGACCCAGGCGGGCGAGACCGGAATCCGCTGTTGGGTTTTCCTGCCATTGACCAGCCCTCCGAATTTCAACGCCCTCGCTTGGTGGCCCAATTGACGGTGCAGAACATGACGGTGCTGGGCGTGGGAGATTGGCTGAGCCAGTTTAATCCCCAGGCGGTCCAGCCCACGCCGGTGCCCGGGACTGACGAAGGCGCTGCTGCTACACCTCAGGCCGTGATGGTGCCAGATATCATCACCGTCATCACCGATCCTCAAGATGCGTTGGTGCTCAAGTTCCTTCGCGAGGCGGGCGCGCAGATAGACCTGGTGCTGCGATCATCTGACGACAGCGCCCAGACCTTTGTCACCGAATCGGTCACCTTGCAGTATATCTTTACGCGCTTTGAGGTGGCCGAGCCGCCCAAGCTGCTGTTTGGGATCGAGCCGGGGACGCCGTTAGAAGTTGAGACCGATATGGGGCAATAGGATTTGATGATGGAACGCACTCTAGTTCTTGTCAAGCCTGATGGTGTACAACGTGGTTTGATTGGTGAGGTCATCAGCCGCATGGAACGGCGCGGGCTCAAATTGGTTGGCATGAAATTTATCCGGGTTACGCCTGAACTGGCCGCTCGCCACTATGCGGTGCACAAGGGCAAGCCCTTTTACGAGCCGTTGGTGCAATACATTACCTCGGCTCCGGTGGTGGCCATGGTGTGGGAAGGCAAGCAGGCCATTGAAGTGGTGCGCAAGACCATGGGGGCCACCAATCCGGTCAACGCCGAGCCGGGCACGCTGCGGGCCGATTTCGCCGTAGAGATTGGCCGCAACTTGGTGCATGGGTCAGATGGGCCAGATACGGCTGCGTTTGAAACGGGCCTGTTTTTCGGCCAAGACGAGTTGGTGATGTGGGAACGCGAGATAGACCGATGGGTCTCTGAATGAGATTCATAAGCACACCCTAGACACACAAAAGCCCCAACATTTTGTTGGGGCTTTTTTTGGTATCTTTTCGTAACTACTCAGCATCCTGAGCGGAGCGCCGCGCTCCTTCGACTGCGTTTCACTTTGCTCAGGATGCGCGGCGCGTAGCCTGCTCTGTCGGCAGACAGGTCGAAGGGTGCCGCTGAGTAGTTACATCTTTTCAATAGACCTTATCGGAAATAGCAGGCCGGGCATCCCCATGCCAGTCCGCCAACGTACACTTGCACCTGCGCTGCGCTTGGCGCAAGTGCAGGTGTGGGGATACGTTGGCTCTAACGAGCCAGTTTTTAGGCGCCCATTAACTTTTATCTAGCGCCTGCAACAGTTCCCACACGAATGATTCTGTGCCCTGTATCACCATGTTGTCCAGGTTGGCAATCACGTCTGAAGATTGGTGCCAATGGGGCAGGCTGCCATCTTGGCGCAGGTTGACAAACGCCAGCGAGGCCAGCCCGGCGCTGGCTGCAATGCGCGCCTCGGTATACATGCCATCTGCAGTGGCGCGGCGCGCGCCCAGGTCTGACCGGCGGCCAGCTACCTGATCGGCCAGGCGCAACAGATGAGGATCGCCTGGCGCGCTGGTGAGAAAGGTCTCTTTTGAAAGGTAACAGGGCGTCGTGCCTTGCCCACCGACTGAATCAACCACAATGCAAAAAGCCTGGTCAATTTTACCGTTTCGGCCCACTGGCCCCAATTCGCTGGCGTGGTGAGCGAGCCAGTCGGCAATCCCATAGCCGCTCACTTCTTTCGCGCCGGTGCACATTGCCCACACCTCGCTTGTTTGCAGCGGCTGTTGCTTCAGGCGAGCGGCCAGGCTCAACACCACTCCCACGCCAGAGGCGTTGTCATTCGCGCCGACCGAGTGCGGCGTATAATCGGCCTCAAAAGCCAACACCGAAACCCACCACGGCACCAGGGCCAAGGCGAGAGAAAATGCGCGCCACCCGCCAACGTCCCAAACGATGCTGGCCCAAAAAATCAGCGTGCTGAGCGCCATGGCGCTTGGGTTGAGCCAGATGAATAACTTGAAAAAACGCAGCCACAGCGGTGTGCTGAACAACTTGGGGGTTCGATGTGTGTCAAGGTGCCCCACCAACAGCACGCGCCGCCGGGCCTGCCCGGCGGCTGGGATGGCGGCCCATACATTCTGGCTCTGACCTCTGGAAAAAATCTGGTGGAGCGGGTTGCGGCGGAAGGTCAAATAAAAAAGAGTAATAACCAGCGCAAACAGCATCAACCCGCTGGCTAAAACAGCCCCTGCCACGCCTCCAAACAAGAATAATACATGGGCCATCAAGGCCACTGTCGCCGCCAGGGCGTAGGGGCGCCAGTACGACTTGGGGCTGCCAAAGGCTTCTTTCACGGCTTGTAGGCCGGCCTCTTCCAAAACCTGGTAGGCGTATTCAGCAGCGTAAGCTTCATGTGGCGTGGTTGGCCCGCGTGGGCCAATCATCTCTGCAAGATAACGCGCGTGATCCATAGCCGACTTGCGCGAACTTTGTTGCTCCATGATGTGCTACCTCCTGTTTGTGTGTTCCAACCTTGGCGAGAGGCAACTGCTCAGGCGCAAGCACATTTTCTTGCGTTGCGCAGCAAACACTGAGATTATAACACGGCGCCGAGTTTGCTGCAACACGCGCGTAACTGCTCGCCTTCCCGCAGGTTTTTAAACCTGCGGGAAGGTAGGCTGAGCGGTTACAATTTCGGTACCATTGTACTATGGACAAAGCAGGGTCATTGTGATACCCTATGGTCATGAAAAGGGCTGGCAAAACTGCAGGCAATTGGGCATGCAGCAAAGCCTATACTCATAAGGAGGTTTAGATATGTTGAAGAAAAATAAAAGCGGCATGGCCGGGCAAGGCCTGGTCGAGTTTGCTTTGATCCTGCCTGTGGTCTTGTTGCTCACTTTGGGCGTCATCGAGTTTGGGCGGATCATTGCTATTTACAACGAGTCGTACAACGCGACTCGCGAGGCATTGCGCTACGGCATCGTCCATCCTACGGCTTGCGATGCCATTGCGGGCGTCGCCAGGCAATCGCTGACGCTGTTAAATCCTAGCGCTGCAGACGTCATCATCGAGATGGACAATGGCAAAGACCCGGCCGATGGCGGGCAGATTGTTGCCAGTTGTCCCATTGCAAACCCGGGTGACCTGGTCATCCAGCGGGGCTGGCGCTTGCGCGTGCGCTTGGAAACGAATGTCTCGGCAATCACGCCATTCATGAACACTTTTATCCCGCCGATGCCTCTTGCCTATTCAGGCGCGCGCACCATCTATAACGAAGCGGGTGTGGTGCAAGACCCGCCACCTTCCAGCAACCTGGAAGGCGATGTGACTTATTGGGGTTGCCAGTTGGTGATGACGACGGTTCAAACGCTCGAACCGACGCCGATCGAGGTCATGAACGTCATTGACATGTCCGGCAGTATGTCTGATGGTTGGGGTGGCAAAGGTGATACCAGCAACCCGCGCAAGATTGCGTCTGCCAAGTCTGCCCTCGTCATGTTCAACAACTTGCTCGATACCGGCTTTGGCGACACAACCGGCCTGGCGGCTTTTCCTGGCGAAATCAAGAACGTCGCCAAATATCAGCAGACTTGCAACTCTAGCAAGAGCACCCAGTTGTACCTGGGCAAGTTGCGGAGCGGCCTGACCGCCAATGTCTCTAGCGTCAACAACATCATCAACAGCCTGAGCGCCAGCGGCTATACGCCGATTGCAGACGGCGTTCGGCGCGGGCGAGATGCGCTGTTGGCCGGCCACGTCAGCGGCAAAACGCCGGTGCTCATTCTGGCAACCGACGGTATGGCCAACGTTCGGCCTGGCACCAGCATAGCGGATCCAATCAATGGGCGACTGACGGGCTTTGACGGCTATAATCCCGTCTCGCCGCCGTGCAATGCCGAGGCGCACAACGGCGCTATCTATGAAGCTCTGCTGACCAAAGACGCGGGCATTATCTTTGTAGGCATTGCGATTGGCGACGATTTTAACACCGAGGCGCTCCAGAGCATGGCTACACCCGGCTTTTTCTTCCACGCTGCCTCTCAGGCAGAACTGGAAGCGGCTTTTCAGGCCATTCGCGATGTGGCTACTTATACTGTAATTGAAGAAGTGCCGATGGCCATCGAGCGAGATGGCGCTCGCGCCAGGATAACGCTGAATGATGGGCAAGGCCACATCTTTACGACCATCGCCGATGACGCGGGCCACTTTGCCTTTTACAACATCCCGAACGGCACCTATACTGTGAGCGGCAACGGCGTCTATAATGGCACCACCTACGAAGTGACGACGAATGGCGTGGGAGGGGCTCCTACAACGGTAACGATCAACCTGCAGGGCGATGCTACTCAGGATGTGTTCCTGACGGTGCTTGTCCCAGTGTGCGTTGTACCCTAACAGCAAATTAGCGATCTAGCAGCAATATAACAATCTATCCTGGGGCAGGGCAATCTGCCCCAGGATAGGTGTTCTTGTAAGGGGCCGTAAAAATATGACTTTCCGCAAGAGTGTGGCCTTTCTCGCAACCCCGCTCGCGCAAAGCGCGGGACGGGGCAGGCCGCCTAAGCAGACCAAGTCTGCGCTCCATGAAGGAAATTGTTCTTTTACGAACCCTAAGGAGGTATGGCAGAATGGATAATGAGAGAATCAAGTGCGGCCCAAAGCGCGAGTGGGGCCAGAGCCTGGTAGAGTTTGCCCTGGCCAGCGTGCTGATCGCCTTGACCCTGGCCGGGCTGATTGATTTGGGGCGGGCGTACTTTACCAAGATTGCCATCACCGATGCTGCTGGCGAGGGGGCGGCGTTTGCCGCTTATTCTCCCAATTGCATTTACGATACAGGCTGGGGCGCGTGCGCCGACCCTGACAATGTGGATTATCGCGTCCGGCACGCCAGCGAGAACGGGTTGGTTGACTGGAACAATGTGACGGTGGGAACCATTGTCAGCCCGCAGGGCTTGATATCGGGCAGCGTCATCACTGTGACGGTGGAGTATGACTTTCAGTTGATAACACCGTTCATTTCTGCGATAGTAGGAAACGACCTGCTGCGCATTGGCGCGTCGGCTGCCCAGCCGATCCAGTAATGCGCGCTTTTCTATGCTTGCGCCGGGGCCACCCCGGCGTTTTTTTTGCCTCCTCCAATTTTCCCCCATTTCGCAGGGCGAAAAACCCACTGAGCCTATTTTTCGCGCCCGTAGGCTTGTATCCCCATGCAAGCCAGTTGTTGGCAATGTTCGCGCATCCCTATGCGCGAACTGCGAAATCCAGGCTGAGGGTAGCTGCTCATCTGACCCTCCCGCAGGGCGCAAATGTGGCCCTGGCCGGGTTGCGCTTGTTTACCCCAAAGCGTCTAAACCTGCATTCTCTGCCGCACACTTTCTGCCCGGAGTGAATTCTGCGAGAACAATGCCGAGATTTTTAGCCACGAATTGCACGAATTCCACCAATTTGCTCTGTCTTTTTCGCGCTAATTCGTGAAATTCGTGGCAGAATGAAAAAGTGTACGGTAGTGAAAACCTGCAGGAGGGCGAGCAATTGTCAAAGTCGCGGCTGCGGGCCGTATCTTTATGCGGCCCAGAGCGGTATTATGAGTGAATAATTGGGGCGAATAATCATAATCGTAACTATCAGGCTGGCTTGTGGCTTGCGCAGGCAGGAGATAGTTGCCAAACAGTTGGAAATTTAACAGGAGGTCAAAATGTTTAAAAAAGAAGGTGGTCAAGCTATAGTTCTAATCGCATTGATGTTGGTAGTTTTGTTGGGTTTTGTGGCCCTGGCGATTGATGGCGGCAACGCCTATACCCAAAAGCGAGAGGCGCAGAACGCCGCCGATGCGGCCGCCCTGGCCGGCGCGCGGCAGTTGGCGCTAGAGTGCGCCAAGACAACCGGGCAAAATGAAAGCAACATTCGCCAGGCAATCATCGAAATGGTGCAGATCAACGATCCCGGCGCCACCCCCTTGGCGTATTTCACCTTTGAAAATGGCACCAAGTCGGCTTGCGCCATTGGCTCTTGTCTGTCGGTGGTGTGCGGCTGCCCCAACCGCTACACGGGCGTCGAGGTGAATGTCACCGGCGTGACCGACAGCTTTTTGGCCGGTTTCCTGGGCCAACAGAGCCTGCAGGCCAAGGCCGCAGCGCGGGCCAGCTATGGCACGATTGAGGCTTTCAATACAGGTGTCTATCCCATCACGCGCCGCTACGATCCTAACCTTGTCTACAACCAGCAGGTCCAGATTCGCGTCACCGAAAACTGGCAGTCTGAAACACCCGGCAACTTTGGCTGGCTGCGCTGGCCCCAGGCCAACGGCGGCGTGCCGGCGCTGGTAGCTTCACTGACGCCGCCCGGCAACAGCTATCTCTATGAAAACCCCGGCACGCTGGAAAACAACTGGAACGATGCCAACCCCAACGACCACGTCATCGCCACCGGCAAGTGGGTGCGTGGCAAGCCAGGTAACCTTGTCGCGGTCAGGCCAGAATTGGAAAACCTCATTCTCACCAATGAAACCATCATCATCCCGCTCTATGATACCTATGATGGCCAGGGTGTCAACGCCAAATTCCGCGTGGCGGCTTTTGCCGCTTTTGAGATGGAGTGTTATCATCTTAACAACGGCCAAATCTATGGGAACTGTATCCACACCGGAGCTCCAAACGATAAATGGGTTGAGGGCAAGTTCAAGAGATGGGTGCTGCCCAACGGTCAGTGGGGAGCTGTTCCGTGCACGGCTGATACGGGGCTGTGGAGCGTCAAGCTGGTGCCGATGCCCTAAGTTAAAAGAAATCAGGTTTTTTGGAAAAAACCTGATTTCTCGTCCGTCCTACTGACCGCGCCATTGCAGCTCGATGGCGCGGTCTTTTAACATCTTAAAATGTGGGGGTAATCCCAATGCTGTTCAAATAAGGTGTTATTCGTGGGGGCAGGTCTCAGACCTGCCCATACGCCAGTGGGGTTATTTGAACAGTATTTGGACTAGTCCTTGCTATTACCCTGTCTGGGCAGGCTGCACCTTGTTGATTTTGATGGGAACGGTGGTATACTATAAAGGTAAGCGTTCAGTTGTCAGCTTTCAGCCATCAGCTCTGACTTTTGGCTCATCATGGCCTGGGGTCCAATCGCTCCCTCTACCTGGACAAAGCGCTTGCGCAGCAGAGAAAAGCTGAAAGCTGACGGCTAATAGCTGAACGCTTACCTATAAAGAACTACTCTGGGCTGGGTTGCAGGACCAAGCTTTGCCGGGGATGGCGCGCAGGACAGTTTCCCCAAGTAGGGAGGACCAGAAACAGGAGGTGGCGTGTGAAACGGCAACGATTGTGGGTGTTGGCAGGCGTTGTGGCGGCGGTGGGTCTGGCGATATATTTGTTGATCACCTTGCCCGCCTGGGCTTATATCAGCCACACTACCCATACCACGTACAATGATTTCAATCCAGGCTCGTTTTACCTCACGGGTATGTTGAACCAGGAGGGCGGCGAAGTGGCGCTAATGTCCATCGGCCTGGCCGGCGTGTGGACGACCCCGCCTGTCACCGGCCTGATGCCGGTGTTTGGGCACGCCTCGGTGGAGCACAATGGCTATGTGTATGTGATCGGTGGGCAGGTAGGGAAGGACATATTTGACAATAGTATATTGACGCGCAGCGTGTACTTTGCGCAGGTCAACACCCTCACCCACTCGCTCAAGCCGTTCACCCGCACCATCGAATTGCCATACTGGTTGTATCCCGACGGCATATACAAACACGCGGCCGTAGTGGTGGGTGATTATCTCTATGTGCTGAGCGGCGAGAGTGCTTTTGAAGAGCCAAGCGATATAGTGGTGTACGCGAAAATCAAGCCCGATGGGACGCTGAGTGGGACGGTGGAGACGGCGTGGAATGAAGCCACTTTTTTGCCCGCCCCACGCGGGCGCGCGCCGGTGGTTGAGTTGAACGGCTTTGTGTATGTGATTGGCGGGCAGCCCGAAAGCGGCGGCACCGTTACAGATACTGTCTGGTATGCCCGGCCCGCCGCCGATGGCGACATTGCGGAATGGCTCACGGCCACAGGCCGCTTGCCCAAGCCGGTGTATGGGCCGATGGCCGCTACGTTTGACCGGATTGATTACCCCGATCTCTTGTATGCGATCGGGGGGTATTACAAGGTAAACATAACAACCCCAATCCAGATGCCCCTCTTTGATGTATATTTCGCCGCCCCTTCGGCCGCGACGGGCGATATTCAGGCCGGCGGCTGGATTTCTACCGCAATCATGCAAAACAATGTCCTGGCCGGCGCGGCGATGGAGATCAATGGCCAATTACTCACTGTCGGTGGGTGGAAAAATTACCCGGCGGGAAGCATCATAAGTGAAACGAACGCGGCGCTGCTAGATATTTACACCGGGCAAATTATTACTTTCGATCTGGGCGGTGGTAATGTGGTGGCGTGGTTCGAGGCGCCGGCAATAGCGCCGGCGCGCTATTATCACACCGCTGTGGTCGGGCCTGATCAACACGTGTACTTGCTGGGCGGGACAAGCGGCACTGATGGCATTCCGCTGAATCAAAACATCTTGTGCGTGGGCGCAACCTCTGGCGTGGCCGGCACCTCGGGCTATGCGCCCAAAGGCTGGTATGTCGGCCCGCCGATTGACCTGGGGCGCAATATCAAGCCAATGTTTTTCGAGTGGACCAGCCTTTTGCCCACCGCCGATACCCAGCTCAGGCTGCGGCATCGCATGCGCTCGATGCAAGGGGTGTGGGGGGGCTGGTCGAGCGGGATTGCCCCGGCTACAACCGGCCTGGTGACCACCAACGTGCCCTTTACCCAAACTGGGCTGCAATTCCAATACATGGTTCAAATGACGACCACCAAGCAAATGTCGTACACGCCGGTCTTTCAACGCTTCTGGCTGGAATACGACGTGGTCGAGCCGCCTCAATTCTGGAAAGAGGCCAGCCCGGCTTCGGGCGAAGGGGTGCTCCAAAATCAATTGATTACCTATACGATCGTGTTCACCAACCCCAACCCGCTCAGCAATATCACTGCCGCCACGATAGAGGATTTGCTGCCCAACGGCCTGGTGTACATGAACCTGCTCTCGGTGACGCCGGGCGGCCTGAGTGTGAGCTATGACCCGGTGGCGCGGAGCCTGTTTTGCCACATCGGCACCTTTATGGCCGGCACGTCGGGCCAGATATCTTTTTTGACCATGGTCAGCCCCACCGCCCCGATGGGCGATTTGATGAACACGGTCAAGTTCCGCTCGTTCGAAGCCGACGCCAATGCTTACACGCATCATTATGTGTCTCAATTGCTCTCGCCGGTTTTGACCAAGACCGCCGATCCGCCCAGCGGCGAGCCGGTGTGGGGAGGGCGGCAAATTGCGTACACCCTGACGTTTTCGAACCCCAACAATATAACGCTTGATCACGTCGTCATCACCGACCGGGTGCCGGCCAACACTGCGCTGGTGGCGGGTTCGTGCCAGCCGGCTTGCGCCGTCAACGGCAACTTGCTGCAATGGAATCTGCCCACCCTTGGCCCCCTGGGCACGGGCCCCATTCGATTTGATGTGGAGGTGGCCGGAACGGTTGTCAGCGGAACGCAAATTTTAAATAGGGGTTACATCGCTGGCAGCGTCAGCAGCGCCAATGCGCACACCAGCGTGGCCGCCAGCAATGCCGTTATCCACACAGCAAAGGATTGGCTGGCGATTTTGGACAAGCGGGCCTCTCCACCCAGCGGGGCGCAGGTGGCGCCTGGTACCCTGATTAATTACACCCTGGTCTATACCAACAATGGCGATGCTCCGCTGCAAAACGCGCAGGTGAACGATACGCTGCCGGCGGAGTTAAAGTGGGCTGGGTCGTGCTCGCCGACGTGCCAGGTGGCTGGGAAGAAGCTGACATGGACGCTGGGCACAGTCAACCCCGGCCAATCGGGCCAGCTTGCCTTTACAGCCCAGGTGCTTGGGGGCGTAGATGGAACGCTGATAACCAACAAGGCGGAATTTGATTTTGGAACGGGGTCCACCTGGAGCAACGAAACCAGTCACAAGCTGGTTGTGCCGTATGACTTGGTGATTACTAAAGATGATGGCGCGCGCAGGGCCGAAGCGGGCCAGGTGTTGACCTATACGGTGGCATACACTCATCTTGTTCCCCAGGGCGTGGTGACTTTGACCAATGTCATCATCACCGATGATATACTCACACCCGCCACGCTGGGTTTTGTCTCGACGCCGGGCTGGCAGGTCGTCTCTTCGACCAGGCGGGTGCTCAACGTGGGAACGCTGGCCCCCAACCAGAGCGGACACATCAACGTGGTGGTGCAGGTGGTGAATCCTTTGCCTGGCGACCCGGTGTTGAGCGCCCGCAATCAGGTCGTAATTGGACACAGCAAAAAGGGACAAGGCGATTGGAATACGTTTAACGAAAAGTACATTGATAGCGACGCATTGCGCGGCCCAGACCTGGAGATTAGCAATCTACATGCGCCGGCGCGCGTCTATCAAAACACGCCGATGAATATTCAGTTCAAGGTTGCCAACGAGGGCCTGGCGGCAGCCATTGCGTGGAATGATGATGGGACAAATAACCGCTGGATGATGGTTGAGTTTTATGCCAAGCCGGCAGGTTTTGTGCCGGCCGGCCCGCCCAGTGGCCCCAAAGATCATGTTGGCGGCTTGTGTCCTGATTCGGCTTGCGTTTCTCCCCGCCCACAGGAGGATTATCTGAGGTTTGTTTTTACGCCCATCTATCCTTTGAGCCCCGGGCAATCCACCAGCTTGTCATTTGAGCCAGTTTTTACGCAGCTAGGCAATTACGAATTATATCTGCAGGTTGACGTTGGCGACATTGTTATTGACAAGGATTTTGGCCGCGTGCAAGAGGCGGACGAATACAATAATATCGTGTACGTGGGCACTTTTGAGGTAGAGCCGATCAAAGTTTACTTGCCAATCGTTTACAAGCAGCATTAGCGCGGCTATCGTTTTGCATTAACAACAAAAGTGGATTACAATACCTTTTTAGGCTATCCTAGGAGCTTGTCGGAGAGGGCCGTTCGTAGTGCGCGCTTTAGCGCGCTGAAGCGCGCACTACGAGCCTACCAGCCTGCTCTCCGACAGCCTGCTAGAATGCCGTAACTGGCGCACGCTTTGCGCTATGCGCCAGTACGCGGAATGGGGATGCCGCTCTACGGATTTTAGGATAGGCGCTTTGGTGGGCTGGTGGCTTTTTTTTTCTCAAGCGAGGGAAACCTATGAAACGAAAATCAGCTTTCGTCTTGGCGTGGGGCGTGTTTTGCGTGGTGTTGCTGGCGGGCGTGGGCAGCCTGGCAATATTGTCGGGCAAGGCCCAGGCTGATTGGTCCGTTTACCAAATTACGCCCCCCACTCTAACGCCTACGCCGTTTCTTACCGATACTCCCCAGCCTACTCCAACAGAGACGCCTATTACCCCCGCTGCTACACCGTCTAGCACGCCTCAAACACCGGTTCCCATAACTCCTACAAATGAGCCGCCGTCTCCCCCCGAACCGCCTGGGGGCCCTCTCCCAACTGCGCCGCCTCCCGATATGCTGGGATGGTATGCCATTGTGGTCAGGCCAGAACTCAGCCTGAGCAGCGCGCCGGGCTTTGCGGCCCCACATCTCCAGACGTTGAGCCAGGGCAGCCGCGTGTGCGTGCTAGAGGGGCCGGTTCGCGCGGATGAATTGTGGTGGTGGAAGTTTCGCGCGGATGAGGGCACAGAAGGCTGGGGAGTGGGCGACAATGTAGAAAAGACAAACGAAAAGTGCGCGGCGGGGGGCGCTGCTCCTGCTGTTCAGCCCGGCGCCAAGCGCGCAACGGGGGCTTTGCCCAATACAGGCGCGCGGGTAGCCTATTTGGCAGGCGCGGGGTTGGTTGGAATTGGGCTGCTCATCTTGGTGGGGGTTATTCGCCGCCGCTCAGCGGCGCTGCCACCCGAGCCGCAAGTTAATGATCAAGCGTCCTCTGACAAAAAACGCTAGATATCTATATAGCTCAAAGCAGTTTCTGGCGCAGGCTGACATCCTAGTCAGCCTGTTTTTTTGTCATTTATGGCTCTCCGGGATTCAACGAGAAAGCACCCTTTGATTATGTGCCTGCGGCGCTCCGCTCAGGGCGTTTTTCCCAAGTCGGGAGAACCTCATTTATTCGATCAGGGATGCCAGCATTTCCGCCCGCCGCTTGGCAGTGTCTATGCCCCAGTCCAAACCTGCCTGGCTGAGCGGAGAGGTATAATTCAGGATAGAGGATAACACTATTTGCTGGCGCTGGCTTTGCTCCAAGAGTTTTTGGATTACTTGCTGTTTGTGACTGTTGGGTAGGGTGGGCAGCAATTCTATGGCTTGGCGCATTTCGCTTTCCATCTTGATGATAGCCAGATCATCCACAATGCCCAGGTGTCCCATCGCCATAATCTCGTCTAGCCGGCGCTGGGCAAATTTCAGGTGCATTTCGGGGCGCTGGGGGGCAGAGGTGAACCAGCTTTCAAATTGTTCATTGATGGTCTTGACTGAGTAAAGAGGCTCGCCGGGCAAGCTGCCTGAGGCGCGAATAGCGCCGCTGGTCACAACCGACAAAATGAGCACAGTGAGCCCGACGGTAAAAGCCCATCGCAGCACATTGAGCGCGGGGGCCGATTGACGGTGTTGTGGGCGGCTGGGCAGTTGGCGGGCGCGGTCTTGCAGGCGCGCTTTTATGTGCAGGCGCGCTTCTGGCCTGAGGGTTGGCGAGGGCGCTTGCTGCAGCCTGGCCGCCACGCGCAAGAGCGGCTCTAATTCGGCGGCATGGTTAGGATACTTGGCCAGGCATTCGTCTAACGTGGCGCGACCCGCTTGCAGGTCTGTCAGGCAGGCTTCCAATGTCGTTTCCCAAGATGTCGCTTGATGACTCATGTTTGCTTCTCCAGGATGCGGGCTAGCGATGCCAAGGCCCGATGTTGCAATGCTTTGATGGCCCCTTCGGTTTTGTCCATAATGTGCGAAATTTCTTCGTTGCTCAAGCCCATGTGAAATTTGAGCGTCACCACTTGTTGCTGCTCGGCATTGAGCAGGCGGATGGCCTGCTTGAGGGCCGCATTGTCCATGTCTGCCCCGGGCGCTGGCAAGCCAGTGTCTTTGCTCGGCAGGCTCTCGTCTAGCTCTACCTGTGGGCGGCGCTGCCCCTTGCGCCAGTGATCTATCACACGCGCATGCGCAATTTTGAACAGCCAGGCCGAAAAGGGCAACCCGATGTCGGTGTATCTATCGATGCTTTCCAATGCTTTTAGAAAAACATCTGCTGTTAAATCTTCTGCCGTGACGCTGTCGTTGACTCGGAAAAATATATAGCGGTAAATGGCATCTACGTTTCGGTTATATAGCTCGCTAATGGCTTCCGAATCACGGCGCTTGGCCAGTTCAATTAATGATTTTTCTTCTTTCGGGCGCACGGCCTCTTCCTTTGTAGCAAGTGAATTTGTCAACCGTGTGCTACTTGTTATACCGCGCCTGACCCTGAAAGGATACGCTGTCGGCCAGATGGGTTTAGGATTTAGAGGGCCATGAATTGTGCAATTAGGGCTAAGGATTAGATAACATCTTATTTCGAGGGCGCAGACAACTTGGCCAATGGGCAAGTTATTCCCTTCTCATTCCTTAGCGAGACGGTTTTTTACTGCACTTGCAAAATGATCTGAGCCTCTTTCCACAATCCCTCTAGGTTGTAGAAACGGCGTTGGGAGGGGGTGAAGATGTGGACGATGACATCATCCATATCCATCAAAACCCACCCCGATTGCGCCTCGCCTTCGACGTGGCGCACATGCGCGCGGAATTGCTTGCGGGCGGCTTGGACAATGGCGTCGGTAATCGCTTTGAGCTGGCGGTCGCTTGTGCCGCTGCAAATGACGAAATAGTCTGCAAACAGGGCGTGCCCGCGCATGTCCATCAGAACAATGTCTTCGCCTTTTTTGTCGGCGATGGCGGCCACCAGCCCCTGGGCCAGTTCTAGCGGGTCCGGCGTGGCCTGAGTAGTTTTGTGCTGTTGACTCATGTAGCGTTGTAGCTTGCCTCCATTATTGGGGTTATGTTGCGTTGTCGCACAAGCTATGCTGTTGCACAAGCTGTGCTGTCGCATAATGATATTCTAACACAAGTGATTTTTTCGTTCAACTATGATACAGTTTGTCCAACAACCTGGGGCCAGGCCCGCTTGAATGATTGGGCGCTCTCTGGTATGATTGGCTTGCAGTTGTCATGCCGCTCTCTAGGTTTTTCATGGTGTAAAACTTGGCTTTCTTGCAACAATGGCGAAACGAGTGAAAGGAGCCAACAATGAACATGGCTGGTACTATTCTAGCATATTTTATCCCAATTGGGTTTTTGTTGGTGGCCTGGGGAGGCTTGCCGCCTAATCGAGCTCGCGCTGCGGCCAGCACCGGCCTGATGGTGGCGGGTTTGGCGATGGTAGCTTATATGGCATGCGGGTTCGCGTTTCAGTTTGGCGGCCTGGGTTTTGCAGTGGCTTTGCCTGGTTACGAGAGCCTGCGCGGCGTGTATGCTCCGCTAGATGCTTCCGGCGGAGCTGGGGGGCTGGTGGGTTTGCGCGGATTCTTTTTAGATGGCAGTGCGGCCAGCCCCGAGGTGGCTACCTTGTTTCTGCATCATTTGCCCCTGGTGATCACGGCGGCCATGATCCCCGCGCTGGCCCTGGCCGGGCGCTTGCACAATCTTGCGCTGGGGCTGGTGGCGCTGTTTGTGGCTGGGGTCATTTATCCATTGGCGGGTCATTGGGTTTCGCTAGGGGGGTGGTTGTCTAGCCTGGGTGTGCAGGCGCAATTGGGGCATGGGGTGGTAGACTTGGCCGGCGCCGGGCCGGTTTATGCGCTGGGTGGGTTGATGACCTTGGTGGGCCTGGTGTTGTTTGGGCCTGGCCCCAGGGTTGCCCCTGAAGAGTCGCCTGACTTGCCCCCGGCGCATTTCCCATTGTTGGCGGTGGCTGGGGCGGCGCTGTATGGCCTGGGTTGGATGGCGTGGGTGAGCAGCAATCCACTTTATGGTTCAGATTCGACCTTGAATCTTTCGCTGGCAATGGTCAATGGGCTGGCGGCGGCCATGATGGCTACCCTGGTTTCACAAGCCTATAGCTGGTTTGCCACGTCGCAGGCTGACCCCTTGATGGCGGCGCGCGGTTGGGTGGCCGGGTGGATCATTGTCAGCGCTGGCGCTCCATTCATCCCTACCTGGACGGCGCTGGTGTTGGGGGCGTTGGCCGGCATTTGGGTGCCGCTGGGTTTGTTCATGATCGAGCGCGGGTTGCGCCGCGACGATTCGACGGCCGCCCTGACCATGTGTGGATTGATTGGCCTGCTGGCGGTGCTCATGCCGGGTGTGCTGGCCGATGGCAATTGGGGCGCGGGCTGGAACGGCGTTGGCTCAGGCGAGTATTTGGCTGTGGTGGGGCAGGGGGTGACAGGCATGCTCGTGCCGCCTGGGTTCATGGCCGACCCAGGCCAGCTTACGGCGCAGTTGATCGAGCTGGCGGCCATTGTGGTTTTGGCGCTGCTGTCGGCGGGGATATTGTTTGGCATTTTGCGGGTGGCGCGCAGCGGCAGCCGCTAAGTGTTTTGCTGCCTTTATTTGGACCGGCCGTCTCAAGGTTCAAGTTTAAGCTGGTCTTGGCGCGCCAGCGCCAGTGCCAGGCGCACTGCCTCTTCTGGCGAGGTGGCATAGTGCAGCGGCGCAGGCTGTCCATCGGGGCGTGTTAGCGCCCATGAACCCAGGCAAATTACGGGCACGCCCCAGTTCAGCGCAAACGCAATCTCGCTCAGTGTGCCATACTCGCCGCCGATGGCAATGGCGGCGCGCGCGCTACGAATGACGATGGCATTGCGCGCTTCACCCATGCCGCTGACGATGGGGATATGGACAAAGGGGTTGGCGTCAGTGGCAGACACGCCCGGCAAAACTCCCACCACCAACCCGCCGGCCGCGCTTGCGCCTCGGCTGGCGGCTTGCATCACACCGCCTCGCCCGCCGCAGATCAAAGTAGCGCCAGCCTGGGCCAACAATTGCCCGGCCGCCTCGGCCCATTCGGCCTCGCGCGGGGAGCAGGCGCTCCCACCAATGACGGCAATCAGCAAATGTGGGCCGGGGGTTGAAATTGGCCGGCTCATTTCAAGCCAGCGGGGCACAAAAGAGAATAGTATACTCTGCGCCGGTGGGCTTGAGCTCGCTTTTGACCAGGGCGACCTGGCGCGCTTCAACCTGCCCCAGGTCGCCGATATTGGCCGAGGCGAGCGCATCGCCCACCTGGCGCAGATCGCTGGCGTTGACGTTGCGCGCCACGCGGCCCAGTGTGAGGTGGGGGTGAAAATCGCGTTCTTCGGCGGGGTAACCCAGCGGGGCAATTGCCGTTTCGACGGCGCGTTCAAGCCGGCTCAATACCCCACCTGGCTCTTGAATGCCAATCCACAGCACGCGCGGCCGGCGCGCATTGGGAAAACAGCCAGCTTGTCCCACCCTAAAGCTAAATGCAGGGATGTCTTTGACTGCGCTGGCTAGCGTTAATTGAATGGTGTCAACTTGCGACTGGGGCACATCGCCCAAGAATTTTAAAGTGAGGTGAATCCCCTCGGTGCGCACCCAACGCACGCATCCCCGCGGCAGGCTGGCCTTGAATTGTTCCTGAATGTGGGCTAATTGTGTCAAGACGGCAGGTGTAAGCTCGATGGCAATAAAGGCACGAATGGTATTCATGGGCTCCTTTCTTAAGTATTAGGCCTTATCGGAAATAGCAGGACGGGCATCCCCATGCCAGTCCGCCAACGTACACCCTGGACTGCCCGTCCAGGGCAGGCTTGCACCCTGTCTGCGCCAGGCAGGCTGCGCTGCGCTTGGCCCCTTCGGGAGTGCAGCCTGCCTGGCGCAGACAGGGTGTGGGGATACGTTGGCTGCGTTATTTCCGATAAAGTCTATTATAGCACTAGCGGGCAGGCGGCAGGATTTTGAATTTCGGTGTATACTTGCGGGAAACTAGAACGCTGCAGGGAGGTCATCATGGTTTCTGTTGCAGAGGTTGCCACTCGACTGATTGAAAATGTGGAAAAGGTCATTGTGGGCAAGCGAGAAGCGGTGGAGCTGTCTGCCATCAGCTTGCTGTGCCGGGGACATTTGTTGATTGAAGATGTGCCAGGCACAGGCAAGACAGTTTTAGCCAAGTCTATCGCCAAGTCCATCGGGTGCAGCTTTCGGCGCATACAGTTCACGCCCGATATGCTGCCCAGTGATGTGACGGGGGTGTCGCTGTTCAATCAAAAGACGCGCGAATTCGAGTTTCGCGAAGGGCCCATCTTTGCTCAAATTGTGCTGACCGATGAAATCAATCGTGCCACGCCCAAGACTCAGGCCGCTTTGCTAGAGGCGATGGAAGAGCGCCAGGTGACGGTAGATGGCGTAACACGCGGACTGGCTGATCCGTTCTTGGTGCTGGCTACCCAAAACCCCATTGAATATGAAGGCACCTTTCCGCTGCCCGAGGCGCAGCTTGACCGCTTTATGTTGCGGATTCGCCTGGGCTATCCCAGCCTTCAACAGGAGATGACAATCATGGATTCTCAGCAGTATCGCCACCCGCTGGAAGAAATCGGCCAGGTGGTTGAAATACAAGAATTGCTAGAGGTCCAAGAGGCCATCAAGAGCATCTATGTGGATGAAAAGGTCAAAACGTACATCGTCGAACTGTCCAACGCAACCCGCAAGCATGCCGATGTGTACCTGGGCGCCAGCCCGCGCGGCTCGCTGGTCATGTATCGCACAGCGCAAGCGCGCGCGGCCATCGCGCTGCGCGACTATGTGCTCCCCGATGATGTTAAATATCTGGCGCCGGCCTGCCTGGCCCACCGCATGATCGTCAGCCCCTCGGCGCGCATCAAGGACATCACGGCTGAAACCGTCGTCGGTGAAATCCTCAAGAGCATCCCGGTGCCGGGCGCAGTGGCGGGAAGGCCCCAGTAGCCGCGTTTCAAATTCTGAATTTTGGAATCTTGAATGACACGCTTGCGAATTGTCTTGGCTCTCACGGCTCTCAGCCTGGCCGGCGCGCTGGTCAGCGGGCGCTCGATTTTTTACAGCCTGTTTTACATGCTGGCGCTCATCATTGTTTTGTCATTTGGGTGGACGTGGAGCGGGGTGCGCTGGCTCAACTTGCGCCGCCAAATGCGGGCGCGCCGCGCCCAGGTGGGGCGTTCGGTGGAAGAGCGCATGTTTGTGCGCAATACCGGCATGTTCACCAAGCTGTGGCTTGAGGTGAGAGACGATTCTACCCTGCCGGGGCACCATGCCAGTTTTGCAGTCAGCAACTTGCGTTCTGGGACCGAGTACATGTGGAATGTATTTTCCACTTGCCTGGAGCGCGGACGGTTTACGATTGGCCCGGTGACGGTTGCCAGCGGCGACCCGTTTGGGTTGTTTCGCCTCCAGCACACTTTGCCCGAAACGAGCTCGATTGTGGTCTACCCGGCGGCTGTGGATTTGCGGGTCTTTCCTTTGCCCATGGGGCAGATTTCTGGGGGCGACGCGCTGCGCCGCCGCACCCACTATGTGACGACCAATGCCTCTAGCGTGCGAGATTATGCCCCCGGCGACAGCTTTAGCCGCATTCACTGGCTGTCTACCGCGCGGCGCGATCGCTTGATTGTGAAAGAATTTGAACTCGACCCCTTGTCGGATGTGTGGCTGGTGCTGGATATGGCCCGTTATGTGCATTGCGATGCCGGTGTGCAGGAATGGCGGCAGCGCATCCAAGAGATGGATCGTCTCATGCCGTGGGCGCGCCGGCCTCAATTGACCTTGCCCCCCAGCACCGAGGAATATGCCGTTACAGTGGCGGCCTCGATTTCACAGTACTTTTTGCGGGGCGACCGCGCCTTGGGCTTGGTGGCATGCGGGCATCGGCGCGAGGTGGTGCAGCCAGACCGGGGCGAACGGCAACTGAACCGGATCATGGAGACGCTGGCCGTGTTGCGAGCGCGAGGCGAGTTTGCTTTGCACGAAGTATTGGCGGCAGAAACGGTCAGCTTTGCCAGAGGCACAACGGTCATTATTGTCACGCCGTCTACCAGGGTTGAATGGGCCAGGGTGGCCCGCCATCTTGACCGTTCGGGCTTGCAGGTGGTGGCTATTTTGATAGACCCGGGATCATTTGGCGGGCAGGCGGGCATAGCCGACATTTCCGCTCACTTGATTCAGGGCGGCATTCCCTCTTATATTATCCGCAAAGATGATTCGATTATGGATGTGCTGAGCCGGCCGGTGTATCTCAGGCGGCCAGTTTAGGCAGGTGGATGGTAACGAATTGAAAGAGGATAGCTGGGAAGTTGAAGGCCCTGAAAATCAAAATGCCCAACTGAGCGAACGTGAACTGGAAATCCTCCGCCTGGTTGCTACTGGCCTGAGCAATAAAGAGGTCGCCAGCCGTTTGTTCCTGAGCGTCAATACGGTCAAGGTGCACCTGCGCAATATCTTTGCCAAAATTGGCGCGCAAAGCCGCACCGAAGCCACGATGTATGCGGTTACCCAGGGCTGGGTAACTATTCCCCAAGCGGTAGTTGGGACAGCCGAAGAATCGCCTGTAGAGGGAGGCGCATCGGCTCCCGTTGCGCCTGAAATGGCGCCCCGTGTGGTCATCACTCCTCCCTTGCCGTGGGCCAAGCGCATTGCGCTGATTGTGATTGTGCTAGGTGTGGCGCTGGGGCTGGCGCTCACCTGGCCGCGCTCTGAAAGCGCCGGCACTGGCCAAAGTTGCGAGTTTATCAACTCGCCTGATTGCAAAGCCCCCATTGCAACAGGCGCCAGCGGGTCAAGCTGGCAGACGGGCGCGCAAATGCCCACCTCACGCGGTCGGCTGGCGTTAGCGGCGGTGAGTGGCAAATTGTATGCTATTGGCGGCGATACATTGACGGGTGTGACGGGCATAGTCGAAGTTTACGATTTACGCACTAATCTGTGGGCTTCGGCGTCTAGCAAGCCATTGCCGGTGGCTAACATTGCGGCTGGGGTCTTGGGTGCGCGCATTTATGTGCCAGGGGGGTGTAATGCTTCTGGCACGCCCACCAGTGTAGTAGAAGTGTATGATTCTGAACAAGATCAGTGGTCATCGGCTGTGGCAGGCTTGCCAGCGCCTGTGTGCGCTTATGCCCTAGTAGAGTACCAGCAAAAGTTGTATTTGTTTGGCGGCTCTAATGGGCGGACCTACACCTCTGCCAGCTATGTGTATGATCCGCAGGCTGATCGCTGGACAGCTATAATGCCCCTGCCCACGGCGCGTGGATTTGCGGCTGCTGCTGTTGTTGGAGAGGCCATTTATGTGGTAGGCGGCTATGATGGTTTGCGCGATTTGGCAGTGTGTGAACGATATTATCCGGCGGCAGACCGATGGGAAGCCTGCGCGCCACTGGCGGTGGGGCGGGGTGGTTTGGGATTGGTGGCGTCTGCCAACAAATTGTATACCATCGGTGGTGGATGGAATGGTTACCTGGCATTTGGCGAACGATATAACCCAGATTCGGACACATGGATTGCGGTTGATACACCCCTGACCGGCCAGTGGCGCAACCTGGCCGCAACAAGTGTTGGGGTAGATATTTACGCTGTGGGGGGCTGGGATGGGCAGTCCCATTTGTCGGTCAACCTTGCCTACAGCCCTTTTCCTATTAAAATATTTTTGCCGCTCCAAAGCGGCTCTGGTAACTAGGTGGGTTGGCGCAGCCGACCCAAAACTGCGCCCCAGGTAAGAGAAAAATCAGCCGGTAGAGTTCAAGAGACCGGCACCTTCAAGGTGCCGGTCTCTTTTTGTTGGCTTGACAAAATCACATAGATGATTACAATTCCTACTAATCCGCTAGGTATTATAGGCATTTATTGTGAAACTTTCTACACGAAGCAAGTATGGGTTGCGCGCTTTAATGGATATGGCAAAACAGACCGAGGATGCCCCGGTGCGTTTAAAAGACTTGGCCCGGCGCAACAACATTCCGCCCAAATTCTTGGAGCAAATCTTTTTAACGCTCCGCAATGCTGGCATTGTGCGCAGCCAAGTAGGCGCGCATGGGGGGTATACATTGGCCCGATCAGCCCGGGATATTACCTTGGGCGAGGTGATCCGCGTGCTGGATGGCACGCTGGCGCCGGTGAGTTGCATCAGCAAAATTGCCTACGAACCGTGCAATTGCCCGGATGAGAGCGCCTGCCCTTTGAAGGCAGTGATGAGCCGGGTGCGAGAAGCGATTGTGGCAGTGGTAGATAACACTTCGCTGGCCGATGCTGTGACGCGGGGGAAATCGTTCTCTACCAGCCGAAAAGCAAAGGAGAAGAAATAAATGTTGGAGCAAAACATCCTGGTTTTTATTGTAGTGGGGTTCGTCGCTCAAATGATTGACGGCGCTTTGGGAATGGCCTATGGCGTAAGTTCGACCACATTTCTGTTAACCATCGGTGTGTCTCCGGTCATTGCCAGTGCCAGCGTTCACACAGCCGAAGTTTTCACTACGGCGGTGTCTGGCTTGTCGCATTTGCGGTTGGGGAATATTGACAAGAATCTGTTTTTAAAATTGGTCATCCCAGGGGTATTGGGCGGCATTGTAGGCGCTTATATTCTGACGCTTGACAAGGAAGGCGATATCATCAAGCCAATTGTATCGGGCTATTTGCTCATTATGGGAGTGGTCATTCTCTGGAAGGCGGCGCAACAAGTCCAAGAAAGGCAAGTGACCCGTTTCCTTGTGCCGCTGGGCCTTTTTGGCGGATTTATGGATGCCATTGGCGGCGGAGGATGGGGGCCTATTGTTACCACAACTGTGGTAGCGGGTGGGCATAGCCCGCGCCTTACTGTGGGGTCGGTCAATGCTACCGAGTTTTTTGTGACCTTTGCCCAGGCCATCACATTTGTCATCACCATCCCAGGTCTTGTTTCGCAGCATTGGCAAGTTATCTTGGGCTTGCTGTTAGGGGGGGTGATTGCTGCTCCTCTGGCGGCTATTGCCTGCAAAAAGTTGCCCACGCGGGCATTGATGGTGATGGTGGGGGTGTTGATCATAGTCTTGAGCATCAGGACGCTTTATCTGGCTTTGGCTTGATGGTTATAGCGCCGGCGCAGCCAGCCGGGCAATCTTTTCGCCGGCCTCGTGCCAGGTTACCTCTGAAAGACCCAACTTGCGGCGCAGTTCGCCGGGTGACATGCCTGTCCTAGAGTCGCGCACGGCGCAGGTCCAGCGCAGCATCTCGAAAGAAAGCTGCTTGGGCAAAGCGGCTAATCTCCCCACATCGGCCAGCACATATTCCAGATTGCGCGCTGTGCAAGGAAAGAGCTTGTCGCGGATTTTGTACTGAGCTTTGTATTCTTCCACTAGCATGACCCAGGCCGGGTCTAACCTGAGTTTGCGCTCCTTTAACCGGTAGCGCGGGTTGGCATAGCGAATCCACACCGCCGGCTGTGTTTTGTCTGAAAAATCCAGATGATTGAGCACGATATTCATACACTCACCCTTTTTGATGCCCGTGGTCAGCAGCAAAGATACGAGCAGGTGAGGCCTGGCGTCTGGCTTTTTGCCGGTGGGGTCCTGCGGGTCAGTATGACGAAGCATGGTAGTAGTTGCCAATAGCTGTTCTACCTGGTCATCGTACAGGATGTCGGGCAGGGGGGTGCTCACTTGCACCTGAATCAGCGGCGCGGCCGGGTCTTGGGCTAGAACGCCGCTTTCGGCCAGCCAGCCAAAAAAGACTTTGAGCGTGGTGATGCGGCGGGCCAGTGATTTGGCATTGCATGGCACGCCGCGCTCGTGCTGCAGCCAGTCTACAAATTGGGTCAGGTCGCGCAGGGCAACCTGGCCCAGCAAGCGCCGTTTGCCAAGGTACTGCGCCAGGATGTTCAGATCGTAGTGGAAGGATTTGATCGTATTTTCAGACAGGTTGCGGCGCTGCAAGTGTTGTTTAAATTCGCCCATTGCCTCGGCCAGTGTGGAACGCGGCGTCAGCTTGCCAGCAGAAAGAGCGGCTGGCTCTTGGCCGGTTACAGAGAAAAGGGAATTTTCTTTGTTGGGCATGCTTCACCTCCTGCTTGTTCAAGCGTTCAGCGATTAGCCATCAGCCTTCAGCTTCTCCCCCCTGCGCAAGTGCTTTGTCCAGGTAGAGCGGGCGCTAGGCCCCAGGCCATGATGAGCCGAAAGCTGACATTCAAGTTAACCACCAAGTACACCCTGGCCTGACCGGCAGGGCAGGCAAAGGGACACCAAGTTTCCTTTTTCCTTTGTGTGCCTTTGTGCCCTTTGTGGTGAAAAAGGAAATTCCTACGGCCAGAGCCGTCCCACGGATTAACTCAAGTTATCATATCTATTGGCGCGTGTCAAGTGCGTTTGGGCGCGTTGGCCGGGGTTTTGCCAGCGCCTGGAAACTCTAGCAATCGTTTGCGAATTGTGGTAGAATCATGCTCAAGGGTTACTCGACAGCTATGTGGGTTGCTGTTGATTGAATCAGCAAGCGTAACTACACAGTCCTTCGACTGCGCGCCGCGTAGCCTGAGCGGAACGTAGTGAAGTCGAAGGAGCGCGGCGCTCCGCTCAGGGTGCTGAGTAGTCACCAGCAAACCATCAAAGCTAGTTGTGCGCAAACAGGAGTAGCTAATGGATGAACAAGAACCGATGAGAGGAACAGCGAACCGGGCGCAGGCAGAAATTGACCGGATGTATCAAGATATGATTGCGCCGGCGCGCTGGGTGGTTATGCGCCACACGCACACATGGCGCCCGCCCACCGACGTGTACGAGATGGGTGATGCAATTGTGGTGCGGGTGGAAGTGGCCGGGATGCGCGAGGCCGACTTTAGCGTCGAGTTGCATGGGCGTTTGTTGGTGATTAGCGGCATGCGCCAAGATCCTTCACCCAAGGTGGTTTATCACCAAATGGAAATTCGCTACGGCGAGTTTAGGGTTGAGGTTTATCTTCATTGGGCGGTGGATCAAGACAGCATTGCGGCGCAATATGTGAATGGCTTTTTGCAGGTCAATCTGCCCAGGGCCCAGGCGCACAAGCTGAACGTTATTGAGCCGGACATATTGCGATAGAACAGGTTAAGAGTGTCCCGATCCTTGCGGGGAATGAAACTCAATGTGCGGTAAAGCGAGCGCGAGGAACGAGGCCAGGTAATTATGGATGAACTAGAATTTCAGATGGATGGGCTGCATCTCTTCCGGCCTGAAACGGTGAATGTGGCGGTGAGCGAACCGTTGCCTGAAGAATCTTTGAATGACACGCCCGTCGAGATTCCCGACGAGTTGTCCATCTTGCCGTTGCGCGGCGTGGTGGTCTATCCGCTCACGTCGGTGCCGCTGACGGTGGGGCAGCCCCGCTCGATACGGCTGGTTGATGACGCCATTTTGGAAAAGAAAGTCATTGGCCTGGTGGCAAGCAAGAATCCAGAGTTGGAAGAGCCAACCCCAGATGATTGCTACCGGGTTGGAACGCTGGCTTCTATCCAGCGATTGCTGCGCATGCCAGACGGCACTATCCGGCTGATTGTAACGGGATTGGAGCGCATCAGGGTTGAAGACTATGCCAGCCTGACTCCTTATCTCAAGGCGAGGGTGTCTCGGGCGCCAGAAACCCAAGAAGAGGATGCAGAACTGGAAGCGCTGCGGCGGCGGGTGATTGAGCTGTTTGGCCGCATGGTCGAATTGATCCCTGGCATTCCAGATGAACTGGGGGCGATGGCGGCCAGCATTGAAGACGCGCGCCAACTAGTTTATGCCATTGCCACCTATATCCGGATTGACCTGGCCGATGCGCAAGATTTGCTGGAAATTGATGATGTGACCGACAAACTGCGCAAGGTTATTGTGCTGTTGTCCAAGGAACTCGAAGTGCTAGAGTTGGGCCGAAAAATTCAGACCGAGGCCCATACCGAGATGGAAAAGGTCCAGCGCGAATACTATTTGCGCGAGCAGCTCAAGGCAATCCGCAAAGAGCTGGGCGAGCAAGACGAGCAGCAGATTGAGGTGGAGGAATTCCGGACCAAGATCGAGGCTGCCGGCATGCCTGAAGAAGCGCTAAAAGAGGCCCGGCGCGAATTGGATCGCTTGTCCAAGCTGCCCACGGCGGCAGCCGAATATGGCGTGATTCGCACCTATTTAGATTGGATGGTCAGTTTGCCCTGGAGCAAGGTGACATCCGACAACCTGGATGTGGCGCATGCGCGCGCTGTTTTGGACGAGGACCATTATGACCTGAAGGATATCAAAGAGCGCATCCTAGAGTACCTGGCCGTGCGCAAATTGAAATCGGAGCGCGCCCAAAGCGATCAGCCTGATTCGCCGGCGGGGACAATAGATCATATTCGCCGCGAGCGCGAGGGCGTGATTCTATGCTTTGTTGGGCCGCCCGGCGTGGGCAAGACCAGCCTGGGACAATCTATTGCGCGCGCCATGGGCCGCAAGTTTATCCGCCAATCGCTGGGCGGGGTGCGCGACGAGGCCGAGATTCGGGGCTTTCGCCGCACCTATATCGGTTCGATGCCAGGGCGGGTTTTGCAGGCTCTGCGCCGCATCGAGACCAAGAACCCCATTTTTATGTTGGATGAGGTAGACAAGCTGGGCATGGATTTCAGGGGTGACCCGGCCTCGGCCTTGCTGGAAGTGCTCGACCCAGAGCAAAACCGCGAGTTCCGCGATCATTACCTGGATGTGCCTTTTGATCTATCGCAGGTGATGTTTGTTTGCACGGCCAACATGCTCGAACCTATCCCCGCCCCACTGCGCGACCGGATGGAAATCATCAGCCTATCGGGTTATACCGAGAATGAAAAACTGCATATTGCCCAGGGCTATCTAATTCCGCGCCAGATCAAAGAGAATGGTTTAAAGCCAGATGAGGTGAGCCTGACCGAGGCGGCCTTGCTGCAACTCGTGCGCGATTATACCCGTGAGGCGGGCGTGCGCAGCCTGGAGCGCGAGATTGGCAAGGTCTGCCGGCGGGTGGCCACGCGCATCACCGAAGGCAAAGTCACGCAGGTGGCGGTGGACGCGGGTGATTTGGAAGAATTTTTGGGCAAGCCGCACTATTACAGCGAGATGGCCGAGCGCACCACCATTCCGGGTGTGGCCATTGGGCTGGTGGTGACACCGGTCGGTGGAGACATTACGTTTATCGAGGCTACCAAGATGCCTGGCGGCAAGGGTTTTACTATGACAGGCCAACTGGGCGAAGTGATGCGCGAAAGCGCCCAGGCTGCGCTGAGCTATGTGCGTTCCAAGGCTACTGAACTGAGCATCGCGCAAGACTTTTTTGAAAAACACGATATTCATGTGCATGTGCCCGCGGGCTCGGTGCCCAAAGACGGGCCCTCGGCGGGCGTTACCATGGCCACGGCCCTGGCTTCGCTCTTGAGCGGGCGGCTGGTGCGTGACGATGTGGCCATGACGGGTGAAATTACCTTGCGCGGGCAGGTTTTGCCGATTGGCGGCGTTAAGGAAAAGGTGCTGGCCGCGCACCGGGTTGGATTAAAAACCATCATTTTGCCCAAGCGTAACGAAAAAGACTTGGATGATATTCCCGAAGAAGTGCGCAACTCGATGCAATTCATCCTGGCCGATTGTGTCCAGCAGGTATTTGAAGCCGCGTTGCGCAATGGCGAGCCTGAGGCTAGCTCCCCGGCCAAACCTCGCTCCAAAGCTGGAGCGAGGACCAGTAAAGCGAAACAACGGAAGAAAAAATCGTGAACAAGACTATATTGATTGTGGATGATGATCGCGCTACGTCTACTCTGCTTCAGACGTTGTTCCAAATTGAAGGGTATGCCAGTATTATTTGCCCCCGCCCAGAAAACGTCTTGCCAACCGCCCAAGACCAACAGCCCGATTTGATCTTGATGGATTTTCACCTTGGAGATGTAGAGAGCCTGGACGTGCTCAAAGATATTCGGGCAGACGCCGAGCTCGAGGCGATCCCGGTGGTTATGCTCTCTGGCATAGATCGCGGCGACCAGTGCTTGAAAGCCGGCGCCAATGCTTTTGTGCAAAAGCCGTTCAAACCGGCTGATTTGCTCAACGTCATCAAAAAACACATTGCCAGAGAGTGATCTATGTGTGAGGCGCAAAATAGGTAGGCCAAAGAGTCGCCTGTTTATTTTGCCATCTTTTTTCTAGTTCATTAAAAGAGGTTCTCTTGTCAGCCAAGAAGATCAAAGATTTACAACGACAATGGAGGCGGGTGGATTTGCACGTGCACACACCCGCCTCTTCAGATTATCAGGAGCCGGACGTAACCATTTTGGACGTGTTGCAAAAGGCTCAAGAGCGCGGCCTGGACATTATCGCTTTTACCGATCACAACAGTGTGGCGGGCTATGCCCACATGTTGGAAGAGATTGAACAACTAGAATTGCTAGAGCGATTGCAGCGCTTGCGCCCCGAAGAAAAACAGCGTCTGGAAGACTATCGGCGGGCACTGCAAAAATTGGTCGTGTTGCCCGGCTTTGAGTTTACAGCCACTTTTGGGTTTCATGTGATGGCCATCTTTCCCGAAGACACCCTGGTGCGCGAGATGGAGCATATCTTGCTCTCGCTGAACGTGCCGGCCGACAAGCTGGATCAGGGTTCATCTGAAGTAGGCGCGACGACGGATGTGTTGACCGCTTACCAGGTGATTGACGAAGCGGGTGGCCTGGTAATTGCCGCGCACGCCAACTCAACCCACGGGGTGGTCACGGTGGGGGCATTTTCGGGCCAGACCAAGATTGCCTATACTCAGGACCTGCATTTGCATGCGCTTGAAGTGACCGACCTGGAAAGCAAGGGCCGCCGCACCACCGCCAAGTTTTTTGATGGCTCCAAGCCAGAATATCCCCGGCGGATGCACTGCATTCAAGGCTCAGATTCGCACCGGCTGACGCGCGACCCTAAAAACTCTAAAAATTTGGGGGTGGCCGAGCGAATCACCGAGCTGCTGCTGCCAGAAGTCAGTTTTGCCGCATTAAAAGACTTGTTCCTTGGCGGCGACTATGCGCGCAGCCGGCCGTACCGCCCCACCCAAGCGCCGTTCGATTTCATCCGCGCGGCCCGTGAAGAAGGCCCCAATATTGTGCAGGCCTTTCACGAAGAGTTTACCCAGCGCGGCGGAAGGCTGTATGCCGTTATTGCTGACGTGTGCGCATTTGCCAATACCAACGGCGGAATGATTTACGTGGGCGCGCCAGATGACGCCAAAAAGCGCGCTCCGGGCGTAGGCAACATTGACCAGGCAAGCGCTGCATTGCGGACAGCGATTCAACGCATGATCACCCCGCAGCTCGATGTGGAGATTGACGCGCACGAAAGCGAAGGGGCAAAAATCATCCGCTTGCGGGTGCCGCGCGGCGATGCCTCGCCGTATGCCATTGACGACAACAAAATTTACGTGCGCACCGAGGCTGAAACGAGCCTGGCGGTTCGAGATGAGATTGTGCAACTGGTCAGGCGCGGCTTGAGCCTGGTTGAGCTTCGCGCGCCCGAGGCGCTCTCGGAGCCGGCCGCCGAGGCTGACACAACTCTGGCGGTTGTTCATGCTCCTCCTCGCACAGGTGTAGAGATCATTGACGTTGAAGAGCGGGACGGCGTCAAATACTATGCCATGCGCGACCTGCGGAATGGCAGCGTGGTTAGAAATGTTACCCGCAAGTCGGCCCGCAAGTTGTGGGGGTATGCCGTTGAACAGCACGAAAAGCAGCCTGTGGATGCCGCCAAGGCGAGCTGGGTGGGCGAGCTGGGGGCGTTGACTCATTCTGAACGCGCCGGCAAGGTGCGTTATGACTTGGTGCAGCGCTTTCCAAGCGGCGACCTGCGCGTGTATTACGGCGTGACCGAGGACGGCATTGACGGCGAGTGGAGAAAAGTGGCGGGGTTGGAAGAGTAATGGCGATTCGAGTCGGTGTTTTGACGTTGAGCGATCGCAGCGCGCAGGGTGAGCGGCCAGATGAAAGCGGGCCGCTCATCGCACAGATGGTCTCGGCGCAGTTGGGCGCTCTGGTTGAGGCGCAGGCGATTTTGCCAGATGATCTGGAAGCCATCAAGCGCCAATTGGTTCAGTGGGCAGATGAAGCCAAACTCGATTTGGTCTTGACCACGGGGGGCACTGGCTTTGCCCCGCGCGATGTAACGCCCGAAGCCACTCGGGCCGTCATCGAGCGAGAGGCTCCCGGCCTGGCCGAGGCGATGCGCGCCGAGAGTTTGCGCGTGACGCCCCATGCCATGCTCAGCCGCGCCGTGTGCGGCCTGAGGGGTCAAACGCTGATCATCAATTTGCCCGGCTCGCCCAAGGCCGCGCGCGAGAGCCTGAATGTCGTTTTGCCGGTCTTGTCCCATGCCATTGCTTTGTTACAAGAATCGCCGGGCAGCGAAGCTGGGCATCGCTGGGTGCGCGCCTGAGTTTTGGTTCCTCTGGTTATCCACAAAGAACGCGAAGAAACACTGATTTTTCCTTTGTGCGCCTTTATCCTTTGTGGATAAAAAGAAAATTCCTGCGGCCATAGCCGCCCTATGGATTAACTCAAATTTTGCGTTTCCTGCTGGGAGTGAATTATGACCCAAGTGACCACCGGCCAGGCGGCTCCACCTAATTTGCAATCTATGCAGCCGCCTAGAATGCAAGCCGTGCTGGCGTTTGCCAGCCGACATTCGTTGTTCATTATTGTGCTGTTGCTGGCGGTCTTGTTGCGCTTTTATCACCTGGATTGGACCGAGTACAAGCTGGACGAGGCCAACATCTCGCGCCTGGCGTTGAATATGGCGCGCCATGGGCAGGTGCCGGTGTGGGGCCTGGGGTCATCGGTGGGCATTTACAATGGCGCGCTTTCCGAATGGCTGCTGGCAATTCCCTACGCGCTTTCTTCTAGCCCACTGGTGGCAACCGCTTTTGTGGCTGCGGTCAACGTGCTGGCGGTTGTTATGACCTATGTCTTTACGCGCAAGCTGGCCGGACCCAAGGCGGCCCTGGTGGCAGCCTTGTTATTTGCGGTTGCGCCCTGGGCGGTGATCAATAGCCGCAAGCTGTGGGCGCAAGACTTGCTGCCGCCGTTTGTGATCGCTTATGTGTGGGCAGCGCACCTGGCTTTTATAGAGAAAAAGCCGTGGTGGTTGCTCGTTCACGTGCTGGCGCTGTCAGCGTGCATCCAGTTGCATTATAGCGCCTTGACGATGGTGTTCTTGAGCGCGTTTTATATTTTGGTTTTTTGGTGGCGCAAGTGGCCTTGGAAGGCGCTGCTGGCGGCGGCAGTGGTGGGGCTGCTCAGTTTTGGGCCGTTTCTCTACCTCGATGCAGTGACGGTTGCGCCAGACCCCCTAACAGGGCAGATGCACGCTTTTCCCAATGTCACGCGCATTTTGCAAACGGTGCTATATCGCAAGGCGACGGTAGATACGACCGCGTTTCATGTGGCGTGGATCATGATCACCGGCCACGATCTGCACAGCCTGGCCGGGCCGCAAGAGTTTCGCAATTTTTTGAATGGCAGCGCGCCTGTCACGCCGCTGTTCACCGCGCTGGGCGCGCTGGTGATGGCGGCGTTGGGCTGGGCGCTGTGGCGTTTTGCTCGCGCCTGGCGCGATAACCAGGCCAGGGCAGGATTTGTGGTAGCCATGGCGATGATATTCCCGGTGTTATTGTTTGTGTGGCACAGCACGCCGGTCTATCCTCACTATTTAATCTTGGTCTATCCGTGGCCGTATGTGTTGGTTGGGTTGTTGGCGAGTTGGTTGATGGAGCAGCGCCCCCGTTGGCGCGTGGAATGGTGGGGCGGGGCATTGATCATTATCATTGCCCTGGCGCAGATTTATGGCTATGCGGCGATTATGGATTTTGTCGCCAATCGCTACACGCCAGGAGGCTATGGCACGCCGGTGGGCCTGACGCTTCGCGCTGTTGGCAAAGCCGAAGGGATGGCGCGCGCCACCAACAGCGCCATTGTAGTGTATGCTGATGGTGATAATGTAGAAGCAGACGAGGTCGCTTCGATTTGGGATGTGTTGGTTGACCCCAGTTTTGCGCCGCGCGTGGTAGACAGGCGGCATGCGGCGCTTTCTCCGGCGTCGCCGGCGGTGGCTGCCTATGCGCCACATCCAACCTTTCCCTGGCGGATGGACAGTTTTGTCGGGCTGCCGCTGCGCCCTTCTGAGGGAGAATATCGTGTGGCCAGGCTAATGCCGGTTGAACTAGATGGCCTTGCGCCCACGGGGCCTGATGGGTGGGCCAATGGGGTGCAATTGCTGGCTGCGCAGGCTACGGGTGATTTGGTCCCCGGCGGCGCCTTTCGGTGGCAAGTGCTGTGGCGCGTGAACTCTGCTCCGCCTGCCGGCGCGGACTATCACTGGTTCAATCACCTAGTTGACGCAGACGGCAAACGGGTAGGCCAAATGGATGGCGTTGGTTTTCCCGCGCGCAGTTGGCGGGTGGGTGACACTGTGCTTACCTGGTTTGATGTGCCTATCGCGGCCGATGCCGCCCCGGGCAGCTATACGATGCGCGTTGGCATGTACACTTTTCCCGATATCCAAAATGTTAGCGTGATTGATGCAGCGGGCAATCCGGCTTCTGATGCCGTGGAAATTGGGCCAATTGAAATAGCACCCAAGGACTGACGACGAACGACTATGTTGCTTTCTTGGGGCCAATTGTTTCTAGTGTTCGTCCTCTGGCTGGCGGCGTTTCTCATTGCCAGGCGGCGCGCGCTTCACATGGATGTGGCGGCCATTGGCCTTTTGGCGTTGGCCTGCCTGGGATTTTACTGGCAGATTTTCTTCAATGGCGCATGGATGCCCCCCGGCGGCGGCGACATGGCTTCATTCCTATGGCCCATGTACAGCTTTGCCGCGCGCAGCCTAAAGGCTGGTGTGTTGCCCTTGTGGAACCCATATCTCTATGCGGGCGCGCCTTTTGCCGCCGATAATCAGGCGGGCCTGTTTTACCCCATCAATTTGCTGGTGTTTGTTCTTGTTCCAACGGTCACCTACGAAACGGTAGAGTTGTTGTCTGTCTTTCACGTGTGGTGGGCGGGGGTTGGAACTTTTATCTTGCTCCGCAGCATAAAGGCGCGGCGTGGGCCGGCCCTGGCGGGCGCGCTGGCGTTCATGTTTTCTGATTTGTTCGTTACCCACTTTGGCAATACCAACCTGATTGCCGTGGCGGCCTGGCTGCCGTGGGTCTTTGTCACCTTTCGTCGGGCGCTCACCAGCAAGCAGGATGGCTCCAAGTGGGCGCTGGCCTCTGGCGCGTTGTGGGGCATAGCCGCGCTGGCCGGGCATATGCAAATCACATTGTTCATCGGGCTGTGGCTGGGTGGATACACGCTGTATCAGCTTGGGCTGGCCTGGCGAATGGAGCGCAAGTTCGCGCCAGGTATGCTCAAACCGCTTGGTTTGGCGCTGTTGGCGGGTGTTAGCATGTTTGGTTTCGCGGCGCTCATGCTCGTGCCTGCTTACGAGATGGCGCGCTACACCGGCCGCGCGGCCTTGGCCTACACTGAGGCGGCGCGTTATTCGCTGCCCCCGGCGGGTCTGCTAGGGTTGATTATTCCCGCATTGTTTGGGCGTGGCGCGGGCGCTTTGCCGGCCTGGGACCGGGTGGAGGTGGGCTATCTTGGCATCATGCCACTGGCGCTGGCCGCGCAAGCCTTGGCGCTTGGACGGCGCAAACCCTGGCGAGCTGAGACAGTCTTTTTGGCTATTGCTGCGGTGGCAGCGTTGATCTTGGCGCTGGGTGGGTATAGCGCCTTGCATGGCTGGGTGTATCGCTTTGTGCCGGGGTTCAATCAACTGCGCGCCCCGGCCCGCATTATTATGTTATTTGATTTTGGCGTAGCGTTGCTGGCTGGCCTGGCATTGGATGCGTGGATGGGGGCGCTGTCGCGGCAGGCGCGCCGCGCCTTGACGATTGTATCCAGAGGGTTAGCCTGGCTGGGTGTGGGAATAGCCGCCGTCGGGCTGCCGTTGGCTTTTTTCATGGTGACCATGGCGCGCGGAGACGCCGGGTTGATCAATCGCAATGTCATGGTATTCAATGGCATTGTGGTGGCGATTGGCCTGATTGGCGCAAGCGCGGTGTTAATGTTGGCGCGCGCCCGCCATTGGCTTGCGCCGCGCGCGGTGGGGGCGGTGGCGCTTGTTTTGATCGCTTTTGATCTTTTCACGCTGGGGTCGTCGGTGGATATTGAGCGAAATGACCCCGCGGTGGGCTTTAAATATCCAGAGATAGTGTCTTTCTTGCAAGGGCAAGACAACCTGTTTCGCATTCAGGCCACAACGGGCTTGTGGCAGCCCGATGCGGCGATGCTGCATGGCATGTATGATGTGGGAGGCATCTATAACCCGCTTAGCCTGGCGGCTTATCAGACCTACGTGGGTGGCATGGGAGACAGGGGCAGCCCGTTGTACAATGCCTTGAATGTCAAATATGTTTTGGCCGACAAGAACAAGCCACCCGGCGATGAACGTTTTGTGCCGGTTTTGGACAGCAACCCCAAAATTGACGTGTACCTCAATACAGCCGCATTGCCGCGGGCATGGTTGGTGGCGCGCAGTGTGGTGGTTTTAAGCGGCGAGCAAGCCTGGGAGGCCATCCACGCGCCAGGGTTTGATCCCGCTACGACGGTGGTGGTTGAGGGCGGTGTTGCGTTGGATGGCACTCTGCCGCTTAGCGGCGCGCCACCTTCCATCGAGCACTATGGCATCAACGATATGCGGCTCTCTGTAGCGAGCGATGCGCCGGGTTACCTGGTGCTCAGCGAGATATACTATCCTGGCTGGCAGGCTTGGGTAGATGGCGAGCCTGCGCCGGTGTATCCGGCCAACTTTGCCTTGAGGGCTGTTTATCTAAAAGCGGGCGCGCATCAGGTGCGCCTGGCTTTTTACCCCACTTTGTGGACAATTGGCCTGGCATTGAGCGGCATCGCTTGGTTGGTTTTGTTGGTGGTTATTTTTGTGTCATGGCGAGGATCACGCAAAAGTAGCTCTTGACCACGGCGCTATAGATGGCCGCAGGCAAATCATCTAGTGGGACATTTTATTTTTCCCCACGTTTCTAAAAAGCTGAACGGACATTGCACACCTCACAAAATTGTGGTATATTCGCCCGCGTCAATGAGAGTATGAGGCAATTAATAAGGGTTTTTTGAGAAAACGGGTTTTTGATAGGAGAGGATTAGTTGTCAAAGGCACGACGTAAAGTTGTTTATTCGCCAGGCCGCAAGATGCCCTCAACGCCGGTGGTGCTGGCGGTGATTGGTTTTGCAATCTTGGTTGTGGTTGGATTGGTTTTGCTGACGGGCGAGGCAAACAAGCCGGCTGTTTCAGGAGAGGGCGCGGCGACGAAACTCACGCCAGATGGGTTTCCATACGAGGGCGATGAGAATGCGCCGGTGACGATTGATATCTATTCGGATTACGGCTGTAGTCACTGCAAAGATTTCGCTTTGGAAACCGAGCCGTTGATTGAGCAAAACTATGTGGCAACGGGTAAGGTCAAACTTGTCTGGCATTATTTCGGTTTCAGCGCCGAGACGCAAGTGGTTGCCGCGGCAGCGGTGTGCGCGGCAGAACAAAACAACTATGCGCAATTCAATAGAACTTTGTTTGCCAATCAGGCTACATTAACAACCGGCAACTTGGCTTCTTGGGCCAGCCAGGTGGGCCTGGATATGACTGCCTTTAACAAATGTTTGCAGTCGAGTGACAGCAAGATTAAGGTTCAAAAATCAACCAACCTGGCTTATGCGGCTGGAGTCAATGCCACTCCTACATTTTTCATTAACGGTGAAAAGATTGAAGGCGCGTTACCTTTTGAGGATTTTAGCGCAAAGATTGAGCAGGCCCTGGCCGGAGCAAACCCATGACTGAGCGCCTGACCCCAAAGCGGAATTGGCTGGCAATGGCTCAGTTGGTCATTGGCGTGGCTGGCGTGATCGTGGCAAGCTATTTGACGATCATTGACTATAGCGATGTCAAGCCGTTGTGCACCGGGGTGGGTGGTTGCAGCGATGTCCAATCGAGCGGATATGCTTTCATAGGTCCTATACCGGTGGCGCTGCTGGGAGTGGTGGGGTACATTGTCCTTTTAGCCTTGCGCCTGGCGAGGGGAAGGTTATCGCCCGATTTGGATAGTTATCTGCCCTTGGCGGCGCTGGGCGTCTCACTGATCGGCGTGCTGTATAGCGCGTACTTGACATACTTGGAAGCATTTGTCATCAAGGCCTGGTGCCCCTGGTGTGTGTGCTCGGCCATTTTGATGACGATCTATTTCGCGCTTGCCGTACTGGATTGGCGGCAGGCGAGTGTTGAATAGTTTAAAATTTAGCAAGGAGAGAGCGACAATGCCCCGTATACGGTGTCACTATGAGGGTTGTATCAATCTCGAATCTGGCTATTGCGGCGCAGAAGCGATCCAGTTAGATCCAGAAATGGGCTGTCTGACATTTACGCAAGAAGAGGACGTGTCAGACGAAGAAGATTGGGACGAAGAAGCTCTTGAAGAAGAAGAAGAAGACGAAGAAGAATTGGAGGATTTTGAGGGTCTGGACGAGGACGATCTGGACGACGAAGAAGATAACGATTGGTAGCGCCCCCAGTTAGCTTTTCCCGAGCGGTCGAGCGCGCATGACTGCTTGCTGGCTCGCTTGTGTGGCGGGCATGGGCCTAGTTTGCCAAACGATACGCAGGCATCTAATGCCTGCGTATCGTTTGTAGAAAGAAAAGTTGTTCAACCGGCCAATATGCTTTGGCCAATTTACCCTGCCGGAAAATACTAACCGCTCGTTGGAGAGACGCCTTATGTTGTGCTTTATGCGCCAAGCTCTCCAACAGTCCGCTAGCGTTGAGATTGATGTTGTTCGATGGTGCGCCGCATGATCTCTTCTTGCAGTTGGCGCTTTTTTTCTTCTTGTTTGAGCACAGGCGATGGAGCGCGTTCTGCTCTAGGCGACTCGGCTGGTTTTTGGGCAGAGCGAAAGGCCTGCTCAAAGGAGGTGGGCAGTGCTTCTTCCCCTGCCTCGTCTTCTTGGAGCTTTTCGGCGATAAGGTCTTTCATGCTGAGTTGAATCTGCCGTTTGCGGCGGTCAACCTCTAGCACTTTGACATCAACTTCTTCACCTACCTGAACCAGTTCAGACGGATCCTGGATGAACCCCGGCGCCAATTCACTCACATGAACCAAGCCATCACGCTCGGCTCCAATGTCAACAAAGGCGCCAAAACGTTCCAGGCGGGTGATCTTGCCTTTGTACGTGTGGCCTTTTTTCACCTGCTCCCACGACAGGGCCGGCGGTTCGAGCAAAGACAACCCGATCCGTTCCCGCTTGCGTTCCACGCTAACCACCCAGGCATTAACTTCTTGACCTTCCGAAATCACGTCTGAGGGCTTGTTGATCCGTTCGCGAGAAAGATTGCCTGCCGGAATCAAGCCTTCACGCGGGCCTTTGAAATCAACAAACGCGCCAAAGTCTGCCACGCGGGTCACGTGGCCGCTCACTTGCATAGCTTGCTTCAAGTCGTTCCAGTCATAGAGCGGCGGCTCGAACATGGTCAAGCTGATGAGTTTTTTGTCCACGTCTACATTTCTGACCCATACAGTCACCTTGCTGCCCACGCTGAACACGTCGGCCACGCGGTTGATGCGCGGCTGGCCCTCGATCAGCATCTGCGAGATGTGCAGCAGGCCCGGCCGTTCTGCGCCAATGTCAATCAGCGCGCCCGAAAGATCAATTTTGACCACCGTGCCTTCAAAGCGCATTTTGGGTTTTAATTCCCTCGTGGGGGTTGGCACAGCAGTTTGTTTTACCTCATCCATTTTTCACCTTCCTGTCATAATACACGGTTGACCATTATACCCGCACAGTCAAGGGCTGTCAATGTGGCAAGTCCAACCATCTAGAGCAACAAAAATGGCTCTCCCAGGTTTAACGGGAGAGCCTGACCTAGTTCGGCTTTATTTCACCACAGAACACAAAGGTTCAAACGATGCTTGGCGTCCTCCTGCCTAGCGCATAGCGGGCAGGACAGGTTGGCGGCTCAATGGGTTTGTTTGACAATCGCTGTATACAGCTCTGGCCGGCGATCTCCCACGGTGTCCATCTCAAATTCACCAGGGCGGATAACCAGGCGTTTTTGGCGCGCCGCGGCGGGGTTAAAGCGGGCGGTGATGATTTCTTCGCCTGCGCCGGCCTGCGCCAGCCGCTTGCCAGAAGGGTCAACGATGGTGCTCTGTCCAATAAAGCCAAAGCCGCGCTCTTGGCCGCAGCGATTGCACGCCACCAGGAAAACGCGATTTTCCAGCGCGCGGGTGAGAGCAATAAAGTTGGGCGACGACTCGGAGCCTTGGGGCCAGTTGGTAGGCAGGACGATGATATCGGCCCCACGCAGCGCCAGGCTGCGGGCGGCTTCGGGAAAGCGCAGGTCATAACAGATGATCATGCCGATTCGCCCCACGGGTGTATCATAGACCTGAAAGCCGCTATCGCCCCTGTCGGCGAGCTTGTCTACACCCAAAAAAGGCAAGTGCGATTTGCGGTAGCAGCCAATGATACCTTGCGGCCCGATGAGCACCGCCACGTTGTAAAGCCGGTCGCCTGCATCTTCGAGCATGCCAATGACGGTGTGCACCTCCAGTTCCTTGCACACCTGGGCAAGGGCCTGCGTCGAAGGTCCCGCTAGCGGCTCGGCGGCTAGGCGCGCTTCAGCCAAGGCGCTGAAACAATAACCAGAGAGCGCCGCTTCGGGGAAGACAATCAGCCCGGCGCCCATGCCGGCAGCCTGGCGCAGTAGGCGCAAGCTGCACTGGAGGTTTTCGCTCACCAAACCGATGTGAGGATCCATTTGAATGGCGGCTACGACTAGTGTTGGCATTTTATCCCATGTCTGTGCGCAAATATTCCGTAACATCTCAAAATGTGAGGGACAATTACTCTGTCTGGGCAGGGCATGCTCTGCCCTCACCCCGGATTATTGAAAAGATACAATATTCCCGACAATCGGCTTGCATGGGGATGCAAGCCTACGGGCGCGAAATCTAGAAGGTTGCGAGGTCATTATCGTCCTTTTGTTGGGGTTGAAAAGGCAAGCGCACCCACAAGTGAAGCAGGTGGCCTTCGTCGGCTTCATTCCAGCGCGCGGCAATGATTTCGGCCTGCTGGCGCATGCCCATCTGATCGGGAAAATCTAGCTTTACGGACCGATCTTCTTTCCAGGCATTCTGGCAGCGTTCCAACATCTTGGGGCCGTTGAAGGTGCGCATTCGGCAATAGGCCAGTGTGCTGGGCTGGGGTCTTTCGTGAACCGAAAACGCCCACGTTTCGCGCGGCGGCTGAAACTCGGGTGGCGGGCCTTCGACAATTGTAATCAACTCGGCATCTGCAAAATAGTCATCTTGTTCGCTCATTGCGCTTGCTCCTCAATTTGGCGCTCTGGCAACCAGGCCCATCTTGACACAGATATGATTATAATCCCTGCTCATCGGTCGGTCAAATGCCTGTGGGCAACCTAAGCCTGGATTTCGCAGTTTGCGCATCCCCACACCTGCACCCTGGACGGGGCAGTCCAGGGTGTGCGCCAGTGAGCAGCATGGGGATGCAAGCCTGCGGGGTGCGAAAAACAACCTAAGCGTGTGCGCCATCCCACTGGCGGTAAAGCTCGTTTTCAAAGCCCAGCCGCAGCAGCACACGCCCGACGATGCCATCGATCAACTCGTCAACACTTTGAGGCCGGGCGTAAAAGGCTGGCACTGGCGGAAAGATTGTTGCGCCGTTTTGGGCTGCCTGGGTCATCAGGCGGAGGTGGCCGGTGTGCAAGGGCGCTTCGCGCACCACCAGCAGCAATTGCCGGCCTTCTTTCAGCGTGACATCGGCGGCGCGTGAGACGAGGTCGGCGGTATAAGAATTGGCTACGGCGCTCAGCGTTTTGATGGAGCAAGGGATAATGACCATGCCGCCTGTAACGAACGAGCCGCTGGCGATGGCCGCGCCGATGTTGTCGGGGGCATAGGTGGCGTTGGCCAGCGCCTCCACCCCGGTCACGGGCCAGTCGGTCTCTTGCGTGATGGTGGCGCGCGCCGCTGCGCTGATGACCAGGTGTGTTTCGGCTAGGCCGGCCTGACGGACGGCTTGTAGCAATCGGATGCCCAGCATGGCTCCGCTGGCTCCGGCGATGCCAATAATCAGGCGTTTGGGCTGGTGAGTTGTGCTCAAGCTGACTTGGCCTTTACGCGCGGCAGCCACACAACCATCAAGCCGGCGGCTGCCAGCGCCAAGGCTGCGCCAAAGAGAAACGGCGCGCTGGGGCCAAATCCGCTCCACCCAAACGCGCCATCCCACAGCACGCCCGCAATGACGCTGGCCGGAAGCGCCGCCAGCCCAATTGCCGCGTTGTACACGCCGTAAGCTGTGCCGCGTTGTTCGGGGCGCACCACATCGGCTACCAGCGCCTTGGCTGCGCCTTCCGTCAAACCATAATACACGCCGTACAGCGCGTACAGCGCCCACACGTGCCAGCCGGCTTGGGCCAACGCCAAGCCCAGGTAAATCAACCCATAGGCCAGCCAGCCGCCGATGAGCAGCCGCTTGCGCCCGATGCGGTCCGAAAGCGCCCCCGCCGGGCTTGAAACCAGCGCATAGACAAGGTTGAATGTGGCTGTCGCTCCCAGCACCCCCAACACATTCAGTCCGCGCTCGTTGGCGCGCAAAACCAAAAAGGCGTCAGACGAGTTGCCCAGTGTAAAAAGCACCACGATGAGCAGAAAGGCCTTGAAGCGCGCATCGAACCCGCGCAGCGATAGCAAGGGGGCCTGGCTCTTTTGGCCGATGGACACATCGCGCGCCATCAGCGCCAATATTAACACGGCCAGCACCGCCGGAATGATGCTGAGAAGCACGACGATCTGAAATGCCTCGCGCGTTAGAGCGATTGCGTTGCGTTGAGTGGCGGCGATTACGGCCATCGCGATCAGAACGCCCACGAGTGCGCCTGCCGTGTCGCCGGCGCGGTGCAACCCAAAGGCCAGCCCGCGATGCTTCTCGTCAACACTGTCGGCCACCAGCGCGTCGCGTGGCGCGGTGCGGATGCCTTTGCCCACCCGGTCGGCAAAGCGCACGGCCAGCACCCACCACCACGATGTGGCAAAATACAAGAACGGTTTTGCCAGGGCCGACAAGCTGTAGCCTGCCACCGTTGGCCATTTGCGCGCGCCCAGTTTATCCGAAAGCCAACCGGAAAATATCTTGAGCAAACTGGATGTCGTTTCGGCGGTGCTTTCAATGATGCCGATGATGTTCCGCTTGACGCCCAATACTTCAGACAGGAACAGCGGCAACAGGTGGATGATCATCTCGCTGGAAATGTCGGTGAGAAAGCTGGTCAGGGTGACCACCCAAACAGTACGCGGCAGTGAGCGCCAGAGCGGGCGCGAGGATTCCTTTTGCATTTCAAACGGCCAGGGCGTGTTTTTTGCGCTCGGCTTGAACTTCAGCCAGCTCTTCTTCGCCCTCTTGCACCCGCCATACTTGGGCCGGGTCGCTGATATGGTCGGTAAAAAGCACACCATCCAGGTGGTCAATCTCGTGTTGAAAAACCCGCGCCAACCACCCTTCTGCTTCCAGCTTGATTTTGCGGCCACGCGGGTCTAGCCCCTTGATGGCTACCTTGGTGTGGCGTTCGACCTCGCCGGCATAGCCAGGAACAGACAGGCAGCCTTCTACCCCGCTTGTCATCTCTTCAGATTTGTACAAGTATTCAGGGTTGATCACCACATACAGCTTGCCACTGCCGGGCAGTTCGGGGTCTTGTTCCAGTTCGGCCACAAACAGCCGCACCGACTGCGCCACTTGGGGGGCGGCCAGCCCCACGCCGGGCGCTTGTCGCATGGTTTCTACCATATCGTCAATGAGCCTGGTTGTTTCCGGAGTGATTTTTTGAATTTTTTTCCCTTTACGCCTCAAGACCGGGTTGTCTGTTCCAATAATCTCGCGCACAGCCATTACTTTTCTCTTTTTATTCTATATCCTGCGTCTCAGCCGGAGGGCGGGCAGGCCGACCTGCCATATCATTGTAAATCGAAAACCACTGCGCTATATCGTCAAACTGGCGCTGGCGCTGTTGCAGTTCTTGCTGGCGGCGAAAGAGCGCCAGTTGGTGGAAAATGTCGCGCTGCACGCCGCGAGGGTCAAAGACTTTGTCAAAGGAGAAATCGCCGCCGGCGGCGGCGGTTTTGATGCGAACGTTGCCGATATTAAAGATGTTTGACCAAAGGGTAGGCAGCACCACCTCAATGTCTTGGATGCGATCCAGCCCGCCTTCGCGCCGCTTTTCCCTCAATTTGAGGGGCAGGCGGTCAATATCAATAATGTTGGCAGGAGTGAGAATATACAAATCGTTGCCCCAGTCGGCCCATTCCCACATAAACCACAGACTGCCTCCAATCGCTGCCAGCAGCGCGATAGTGGCAAGGCAAGGTTGGTGAAAGTAGCTGCCTTCCAGAGCAGATATGCCCAAGCTGGCCGCGATGACAAGCGTGGGCCGGGCGATCTGCGAGAGCAAGACCAGCCAGTGTTTGCGCCAGATGATTTCCCCCTGGCGCTCAATGCGCACGCGGGCAATTTCGCTCAGGCGCTGCAAAAAGGAAGACTCTGGGGCCGCGGTGGGCACCGGCGCCAAGATGGGCCGCTTGGCCTGCGGCGGCTTGATTGGGGTGCCCGGCGGGCTGACGACTTTTTGAAGCGTATAGCGAATGGCGGCTTCTTTTTCTTCGCGCCCTTCGCTAATCAGCCTCGACCGCTGCTGGAGAATTTGTTGCTGGGCGGCTTCGGGGTTGGCCAGGAAGCTAAAGGCAATATAGCCGCCGCCGCCCGCGGTTTGAATGCGCAAGTGGGCATAATTGAGCCACGCGGCGATGGGGCTTTTGCGGTCTATGACCACGTCTTGCACCGCTTCCATAGGCAGCTCGGCGCGTGTTTCGCTAAAGAACATGACGCGTTCTATATGAACCACGCGCCGGTTGGTGATGATGAGATAATCATTCTGCCAGTCCAAGACATACCAGCCGATAATCAGCGCCCAGATTATGGTTACCAGGATACTCACGATCCACGCCAAGGGGACAGCAAAGAAACTGGCGCTCACCCAGATGATGGCAACCAGAAGAAGGGTGGCTCCTATAATCTGTGGCAGAACCTTGACCAGCGAAAAGGGGTGTCGGCGAGCGACGAGTAGAGTTACCTCATCTTCTATTTCCCAAGGGTATCGCTCCAAGCCGCCGCCGGTGCGCGTGCCGGCGCGATGGATGACCAGCTTTCTAATCTTGGGGAAATGTTGCAGCAGTTGGGTGAAATTTTCTTGGGTAAAAGAGTACAGAATAGTATCTGCAACTGCCGTTATCTTGGCATTGCGAGGTTCGTCTTTCAATAACCCCGCTTCGCCAAAAAACTCGCCGGGGCCAAAGCGAGTCAACTCGGTCTCGACGCCGGCCTTGTCGTGCACCGAAACAGCCACCTGGCCCTTGACGATAATGTAAAACTTGTCGCTCTCGTCGCCTTGCTCAAAGACAATGTCGTCGGGCGCCAGGTGTTCCGGCTCGACCAAGTCGGCTACAAAGGCCAGATCATCTTCGTCCAAATCGGTGAATAATGGTATAGTGCGCAGGCTGGCAATAAGCTCTTCTAATAACATAGTTGCCTCGTCATAAAAGACCGACCCCTTGCTCCTGGGTTATATTGTAGCATACTCCGGCATGGCTGAAAAGGGCGGTTTGACTTGGCTTGTCGCACCGTGTTATAATCGCTTGCGTTGCGGCATGTGAAACCTGGACGGCAGAGCGCGCGTCTTGTAAGTGAAAGTGAGACGCTATGAGTAATCAACTATCTAATTTACCTAATCAACCGAATCAGCCTAATCAATCTAGCCAACCTAACCAGCCTGACCAACCTGGTCGTTACAGGCCCGCCTGGCCGCGCCAGCCAGCGGGAGGGTGGGGCGGGGCGGTCAAACCGCCC
>JBGSMF010000360.1:0-3488 GCA_041740315.1 Thermoflexales bacterium | reverse complement strand
ATCGCCTGCGCCTGGCCGGCCTTGCCCGACCGCGGCTGGGGGCTGGCGCGCACGCTTGGCTTGCTCGTGGTGGGCTACCTCAGTTGGCTGGCCGCCAGCCTGCGCGTGATGACCTTTGGGCGCGGCACGCTCTTGGCAGCGATGGCGCTGTTGGCGGCAATGAGCGCAGCCTGCTTTTTCATATTCCGTCGAAAACATATTGTGCCAGGTTCGCAATTAACCATTAACCATTCACCATTCAAAATTCCTTGGCGGCTCTTGCTCATCGAAGAAGCCGTCTTTACCTTTACCTTTATCATCTTTTTACTCATCCGCTATGGCAACGGCGACCTGTGGCACTTTTACCTGGGCGGCGAGCGCCCCATGGATTTTGCCTACCTCAACGCTGTGCTCAAGTCGGTTTACTTTCCGCCCTACGATCCCTGGTATGCCGGCGGGCAAATGAACTATTACTACTTTGGCTTTGTGCTGGTCTCGGTGCCCATCAAGCTGCTGGGCATAGTGCCCGCTCTGGCCTACAACCTTGTCCTGCCGATGCTGGCCGCATTGACAGCCACTGGAGCTTTTTCAGTCGCCTTTAACCTGTTCCAGACCCCAGGTTCCAAATTCCAGATTCCCCTGGCCTGTCCGCCAGGGCAGGCAAATTCCAAATTCCAAATTCCAACCTCTAACCCCCAATCTGAAATCTTGAATCTTAAATATGGAATTCTCGTGGGCCTCCTCGCCGCGCTCTTTGTCGTCTTTATGGGTAACCTGGGCGAAATCAAGGTAATTTTCGACGCGCTGGCGCAATTGGGCCAATCGGGCTTTCGGACCACCATCCCCGGCCTGGCTTATACCATCAGTTGGATACGCGGCCTGTTTGTGCTGCTGCGCGGCCAGCCATTGCCTGTCAATCTGGACTGGTGGTATTGGAATCCCAGCCGCATCATGACCAACGGCGAGATTAACGAATTTCCACTTTTCACCTTCTTGTACAGCGACTTGCACGCGCACATGATCGCCTTTCCCCTGACCGTGTTGATGCTGGGCATTGGCCTGGGATGGGCATTGCGGCGCAAGTGGAACTCGGCCGACGCAGCCATCAGCTTGTTGGTTGGGGCGTTGGTCGTGGGGGCCGCTCGCGCCAATAACACGTGGGACTATCCCACCTACCTGGTCATTGCATTCCTTGGCCTGTTCGCTGGTGGTCTTCAGGCTGCCAGCGGCCTGCAAACCAAACAGCGGGCCACGTTCACCTACAGCGCGTTAATCAGCGGCGGCTTGGGCCTGGCGCTGTTTGCAGCCGCGTGGGCGATGGGGGGCATCAACGACCTGCCCACTTTTGCAATGCTCGCCATACTGCTCTTTGTCGGCGGCCAGCTAGTACACCGCTTGCTAGAAAAACAAGCTTGCCAAGGCTCAGACCTCTCACAAGGTTTCACCGCCTGGCGCTGGATTGACGTGGCCTATATCGCCCTCATGGGATTGTCAATTTTATACTTTTATCCCTACGTCAAACAGTACGCTACAGCCTACTCTAGCATCGAGCCGTGGAAAGGAGCGCGCTCGCCCCTCAACGCCTATATCCTGACTCAAGGCATCTTGCTATTCCCCCTGGTCACTTTTCTCATCGCCCAACTGCGCCGGCTGGGCTGGCGCTGGTTTGCGGCCGCAGTCAAGGTCAGCCGAATTTGGCGGGAAGCGATTGCCGTTTTTGCGCTGATCCTCGTCATCATCGTGCTGGCGCTGGCCCTACTGGGCTATCCGGTGATTTTGATCGTGGGGCCGCTCATGGTGCTGGCGGCAGTGTTGCTCATCCGCCCACGTCAGCCGCTTGCGCAGCGATATGCCCTGCTGCTGGCACTGATAGCCGTTGCCATCACCTTTGCCGTCGAAGTCATTGTGCTGCGCGGCGATATCGGCCGGATGAACACCGTGTTCAAATTCTATTTGCAAGCGTGGATCATCCTAGGCATCGTCGGCGCGGCCATGCTTGGCTGGCTAGGCCGCCTGGCGCGGCGATGGCACCCCGACACGTGGTTTGGCTGGCGCATTATCATGGTCGCGCTGATCTTTAGCGGGCTGATGTACACCTTTTTTGCCACGCGCGCCAAGATCAGCGACCGCTTCAACCCCAGTCTGGGGCCTACGCTGGATGCAATGCAGTTCATGACTGTGGCGCGCGCCAATGAGCAAGGGCAAGACTATGCCTTTGCCGACGAGTACGCCGCGCTGATCTGGATGCAAGACAACATCCAGGGCACGCCTGTGGTAGCCGAATCGGCCACCGCCCCGGAATACCGCAGCCTGCGCAACCGGGTGACCACCTACACCGGCCTGCCGACGCTCATCGGCTACAACTGGCACCAGCGCCAGCAGCGCTCCATCTTGCCCGGCCAGGTCATTGATTGGCGCGTGACAGACACAAACGAATTATATTCCACCCCCGATTCCAACCAGGCCATGCGCATCATCCGCCGTTACAACATACGCTACATTATGGCTGGCTATCCCGAAATTCTCTACTACCCGCCTACCGGCCTGGCCAAATTTGACCAGATGGTTACCGCGGGCCAATTGCGCGTGGCCTACCAGAACAACTCGGTGACCATCTACGAGGTCATAAAATAAATTCTATCGAGACCAGTAGCCAACGTATCCCCATACGTTGGCTCTGCGGTCCAGATCCTATGATAATCACCTCCTGGCCCATCCAAATCATTGCCTTTGTCCGCATGGGGCGGCCGCTTTTCCTGGCGGGCGGATTTTTAATGCACGCCCTGGGCGCGGCGATGGCCTTTCACACCGGCGCGCCGCTCAACCTGCCGGCGCTCATTTGGGGCCAGGCAGCCGTAACCGCTACACAGTTGATGACTCACTATACCAACGAATATTTCGACCAGGCCGCCGATCAGCTAAACAGCACACCCACCACCTGGGCTGGCGGCAGCCGCGTATTGCCAGAAGGCACGTTGCCTGCATCCAGCGCAAGCATCACGGTGATCTTGACCAGCTTGCTCTCGCTGGCAGCAATATTGGGCGCCATTGCAGTGGTGCGGCCCGGTCCACTCGCCGCGCCCATCTTGCTGCTGGCAGCGGTATTGGCTTGGGGCTATACCGCGCCACCGCTCAGGTTGGCTTATCGTGGCTGGGGCGAGCTGACGGTAGGTGTCATTGTGACGGGACTGACGCCGCTGGCCGGGTTTTACCTCCAGGCCGGGCGGTTGGCCGCGCTGCCCCTGCTGGCTATAGCGCCCTTGATCTGCCTGCAAGTGGCCTCGATGCTGACAGTGGGCTTGCCAGACGCCGCCAGCGATGCCCAGGTAGGCAAACGCACGCTGGTTGTTTGCCTGGGCGGGGCAAGCGCCGCGCGCCTGCACAACTTGCTGCTGCTGACAGCTTACGCTTTGCTGCCGCTGTTGGCATGGGCTGGGTTGCCCTTGCCTGTGGCAATTGCCGCCGGGCTGACCGCCCCCATCGCCGCCGCGCAGGCCTGGCGCATGCAG
>JBGSMF010000359.1:0-19499 GCA_041740315.1 Thermoflexales bacterium | reverse complement strand
CCCCAAGGCGTCCAACGTGATGCGGCCGGCCAGCTCATTGGCGGCAAGTTTGCGCCGGCTTGGCCGGTACAACTGGCTCAAAGCAACGAAGGTGAACCTGTCGTGCTCGAGCCGGCCGGCGTGGTGCGCGGCGTGCGCCTGGCGCGGCTGGTGTTCTACCCGGCCCGCCCGATAGGGAGGTACCCCCAGGCGCGCCTGCGCGTGACGACCCACGCGCGCGTCTCTCTCACTTTTACAGGGCAGCTAGGCGGCGCCTCAGCGCCCGATCCCTTGTTAGCCGCCCTGCGCTCGGCGGTCATCAATCCAGAGCAGGTTCTGCCTTCAACGTTTACCATCCCAAATCCGCCGGACGAACTTGCCAACCCAAGTTTAAACGACGCCGGCTCGGCCTGGCTGCTTGAGGTCAGTACGCCCGGCCTGACCGCTATCACGTATCAAGCCCTGGCTGAGAGCGGCTTTCTCGTAGGAAACGTTGACCCGCATACTCTGCACCTGGCGCGCGCCGGCTCTGCGCAGGAAATCGCCGCCGAATGGGACGGCAATGAGAATGCCAGCTTTGAGCCGGGCGAACGCCTGCTTTTTTACGCCGAACCGCGCTTTAGCCGGTGGACGTCAACCGACGTTTACCTCCTTGGGTCAGATGTAAGCACGCCGGGCCTGCGCATGCAAACCCGTCCGGCTGCCCCAGCCGGTCAACCCCTGGGGGCGGCCTGGGCCGATGCAACGGTTGAGGTCAATCAGTTGTATACCCCCGATTGCTTTTGCGGGACGCTCCCTCCAGGCCGCGACGGCGACCGCTGGACGTGGGATGATTTGAAACGCCCAGGCCATTCAAGCGCCTCGTATTCGATCAACCTGCCAACGGTGGACGCGACGCAGCCGGCCACGTTGACCGTGTGGTTGATCGGCTATACCGATATTTCTGCCGTCACCCCCGATCATCGCGTGGAAGCGGGCCTCAACAATGCGCTCCTGGGAAACGTCGAATGGAACGGGCGGCAGGCTATCACCGCCACACTATCAATCCCCCCCTGGCTTTTGCGCACCACCAACACCATAACTCTGACCTTGCCCGGCCTGCCCGGCGTCGGCATTGAAGGCGCGTGGCTGGATGCCTTTTCAATCCGCTATGCGCGCGGAAGCGCGCCCTTGGGCCACGCGCTCAGCTTTACCGGTCAGCCAACGGCGCGCACCTATACGCTCGCGCTCAGTTCCACGCTGGGCCTCCGCGCTTACGACGTAACGAATCCTGATCGTCCGCTCCGCTTGACCGGCGTGATTACGGGCGGATACACTAGCTCGTTAAGCGATCCGCCGGCAGGCGGTTCACACCGCTACGCGCTGACGACGGACAGTGGCTTGTTATTCCCCGTTTCGGTGCGCCCGGCACAACCGCTGCAAACGAGCGGCGGCGCCGACTATGTGATGATCGCGCCGAGCGACTTTATCCCAGCTCTGGGCAATTTGATCACGCTGCGCCGCTCTCAGGGTCTGACGGTTGCCGTCGAAAACGTGCAAGCTATCTATGCTGCCTATGGGGACGGACGGCCTGACCCCGCCGCCATCCGCGCTTACCTGGCGCACGCTTATGCCACCTGGACGCCGCGTCCCACCTACGCACTGCTGGTCGGCGCTGGGAGCTTTGACCCCAAACGCTATCGCGCCGGTTCGCCGCCCACGTTTATCCCCCCTTACCTGGCCGATATAGATCCGTGGGCCGGTGAAACGGCCGCCGATAATCGCTACGTCACATTGGACGGGGCGGATAGTTTGCCAGATATGCTGATTGGACGCCTGCCGGTCAAAACATTGACCGAGACGCAAACCGTGGTGGATAAAATCGTGCAGTACGAGACCCAGCCCTTTCCCGGCGGCTGGAATGAGAATGTGGCTTTGGTGGCCGACAACGCGGATGAGGCGGGAGACTATGCGGCTGCGTCAGAGGCGGCGGCTACATCCGTGACCGCGCCTTTCACGCCGCAGCGAATTTACTTTACGCCGCCGGCCACAACAATTACAACCACACAGCAGGCTGTGTTGAAGCATTGGAATGCCGGCGCATTGATTATCCAGTACACCGGCCATTCATCGTGGCAACAGTGGGCCGCCGAGCGTTTTCTTCACCTGGACGACCTGTCCACGTTGCGCAACGACCGCCGCCGGCCGATTGTGATTGAGCTGACTTGCTTTACCGGCGCGTTTCAAAGGCCGGAGCCAACTTTGGACGCGGGATTACTCACACTGAATAGCGGCGGCGCTGTGGCTGCCTGGGGCGCGACCGGGCTGGGAGTAAGCACCGGCCACAGCAGCCTGGGCGATGGTTTCTTTCGGGCCGTTTTTAGCGACACGGTGAGCACGCTGGGGCAGGCTGCCTTGGCCGGGAAATTGTCCCTGGCGGCTGCCGGCCAGCATCTCGACTTGCTGGATACCTTTACGCTTTTGGGAGACCCGGCCCTGAGGCTAGACCGGACCATCGTCCCGTGGGCCAGCCGGACCTACCTGCCTATCGTTATTAGGAACTAGAGAATTTGCGCTGGGCTAGATACTTTCTGGCTGGGCTATTTTGGGTGATAGTGGGCGTAGGCTGTGTTTCTCCATCTGAGCCTGCATCCCTGCCGGCCTCGCCTACGGTATCCGCGGCCCCATTGGCAACCGGAATGCCGCAGGCGCTCGCTCCTACTCCGACTGCCGCCAGAATGACCGTGGGCTCAAGACCGGGTCTGATCACAGAACCTCCAGACGGCCCTCAGCCAGACGGCCCTCAGCCGCAAGAGGATAGAACGCCAACGCGCATTGTTATTCAGGCCATTGGGCTAGATGCGCCGGTAGAGCCGGTGGGCTGGCAGGCTGAAACCCAAAATGGCCAACCCGCCAATGTAATGGACGCGCCCAATCATTTTGCTGTCGGCTGGCTCAAAACCTCGGCGCCCCTGGGTGTGGCCGGAAACACCGTGCTGGACGGCCATCACAACATTTACGGCCAAGTGTTCAAAGACCTGGTCAATGTTAAAGTGGAAGACGCCATCACACTTTATGCAGCCGGCCAGGAGCGCACCTATCGCGTGGCCCAAAAGTTGATCCTGGCAGAAGCCGGGCAGCCGCTCAAAGTGCGCCAGGCCAATGCGCAGCACATTGCCCCCACAATGGATGAACGGTTGACGCTGGTGACGTGTTGGCCGCCCAATGGCAATTCACATCGCCTGATTATTGTCGCTCTACCTGTTTCGTCGCCGCCCGGCTCGCCCGCTCCTTAGGACTATGGATTAGAGTTTATCGGAAATAACGCAGCCAACGTATCCCCATACGTTGGCGGACTGGCATGGGGATGCCCGTCCTGCTATTTCCGATAAGGTCTATTAAATAACTTGCTCATCTATAGCTCGTTTTGCCCGTATTTCGGCGTCACTGTGGGCAAGTTATTTAATTTCCAATCCTTAGCTGATAACGTCCGCCCAAGCCCGCGTGGGGCAAAGCGCATCGAATTGACCCTATAATTAACCTAGACCCCTTTCCACGTAAAGCGGAGCACGCTCACAGCTGGGGGAGCTTGATGTGGAGCTAGAAATCCACGTTGCGCCGATGACAGCCGGCGCATTTGGAGGTATGCTACAAGTGTCAATGACGCGCTCGGATCGGGCAGAGGCTCAACAGCGTCGAGCCGCTGCGCAACTGTATCGAGCGGGCGCCCCTGCCAGGGATATCGCGCGGAAATTCTACTGCAGTCAGAGTTGTTGTCATGAACTGGCTTGGCGCGGCTCGCAGTCGTTATCAACGCCGAGCGAAAAATACGGAGGCAATAAACCATGAAGAATAAAACGGTTCGATTTCTCATGGCCGGCGCAAGCTTGGCCGCTGCGCTGATGGCAGTCTTGTTAATGGACAACCTGAGCTGGGCCACGCCAAACGCCCCGGCCGGGTTCATTGATGGGCAGGTGACCCGGCCCGATGGCTCTCTTGTATACGAGCCAGCCATCGTCAAGATTTACAATTCGGATGATTCGGTCTGGGGCGAGGCGCAAACCTCGCTGACCGGCACGTTTATGCTGGGCTCACTACCGCCGGGCAATTACACCCTCATCGCCTATCCCATACTGGACACCAGCATGGATATCAGCTATACCTGCTCGTATCTTCACTACCTGTCTGTGCTCTTGGCGCCCATCTCCCTGGGGCAGGTGCGTCTGACCTATCCAGAGGTTGTTGGCCAAGTTTTTGCGCCAAATGGCGCCACCCCTGTCGCCGGCTCGCCGGTGACCCTGTTTGATGCCAGTGGGCGAGTGCTGGCCCGCGATTGGAGCCAGGCCAACGGCTTTTACAAGTTGGGGGGCATCTCGCCAGGCTCGTACTGGGTTGAAGCTGGCCGCATAGCAGGCACACCGTGGATTTCTTCTGAGCGCTTTGTAGTCAATGTAACGCCTGACATAACCCCCACCCTCAAGAATCTGATTATACGCAGCGCCAACATCTTTGGCCGGGTGGAAGCAGTCAATGTGCCCATTCCGGGGGCCGAGCTGCGCCTGGGTAAAGCGAACAATCACCATTTCTTGCTCACCGCCTACACCGATGTTAGCGGCACGTTTGCTTTTGACTTGTGGCCCAACTATGCCGGCGACTATAAGCTGGAGGCTTTTCCCCCGGCTTATCGCCAAGACCTCGATCCATCCGTGAGCATCTCCTTCAACCTGGATGCAGCCGATCCCATCACCAATGTTGGCCTCTTGGAATTGCGGCCTGGGCTCAAGGTCATCAACGGCGAGATTATGTTAAAAGAGCCTTTTACGCCGCAGGGGGAGGCTCTCATCATCGCCTCGCGTGAAGCGGGCACCGGTTTTTTCACCATCACGGCCACGGTGCCTGGCACCTATACTATGCGCCTGACGGGCGGCCGGTGGTGGATTGCCATCAAGCCCACCACTCACGCCAACTGGATTCCAGTCTTGCCGCCGCGTTTGATAAAGTTTAATCTCAAACCAACTCCAGAAACACGCCAGGCCAACCTTGACGTTTCGCCGGCCATAGCCCGGTTGGAGGGGCGCATCGTCACCCCGCCAGGGTACAGTTTTACGTCGAAGGATCGGCTGTACATCAAAGCCCGTAACGACGAGGGCCGCGGCAACGATATTTCCATCAACCCGCCTAACGGCTCAAACCAAGTCACCTTTACCATGCCCCTGCGTCCTGATCGTTACTACTTGCACATTACGCCCAACAATCCCTACCTGGTTGCGCCGCCCTTGCCCACCTACCTGGTCTTGACTGTCACCAACACCGGACCCATTTACCTGCAAGCCCGCGACGGCGGCATCATGGGCACAGTCAAGAGCATGGATGGAATAGAACTGGAGCAGGCCCTCGTGGTGGCATGGCAACGCTATGGAGAACGAAATTTCAATATTCGCAGTCGCAAGGATGGGCAATATCTACTTGGGTTGACCCTCGGCAACTGGGATGTGACCGCTATCCCAGACTCGGCTTCGCCCTATCTGCCCCACACCGAGGTCAAGAATGTCACAGTAACGCACGGGGTATGGATCACTGACGTGAACTTTAATGCCATTACAGCCACGGCCCGCATTTTGGGCCGCCTGGTGTTGCCCAATGGCGTCCCCGTGTCTGATGCCGATGGGCAGGCCTTTGGCCGCTTTAGTGGCTCTCACATATTCGACACCGAGGGGCGGGTGGCCAATGGATTATTCTTCCTGAAAGCTGTGTCAGGCAGCTATGCTGTCAAAGTCTTTCTCCCGCCCGATAGCCGCTATATCGTCACCGACACATTCATGGTCAATGTCGTCACCCACACAGCTTTTATTGACATCCCCGCCCTCCCCAAGACCTCGCACATCCGGGCGTTGATCTATGGCATGCCAGGCGAGCTTGTGGAAGGCGAGGTCATGGTGTGGAATCACCTGGCGAACCAGACCGATGCCTTTGGGCCGCTGGAACGCTCTGCAGATATTGACGTGGTTGGCGGTTTGTGGCGCATTGGCGCGCGCCTCAGGCCAGAGTATGAGCAAGACTATGTGATCCGAGCGCCGCAGACCGCTATCGCCGCGCCGGCGAATCAAACCGTCACCGTCCCCCTGGCCCTGGCCAAGGCCGATGCAGTCATCACCGGACAGGTCTTGGATAGCAACGGGGGCAAACTGGTGCAAGTGCTGGTGTGGGCCGAGGGCGCTGGCAATGGCAATGGCTGGGTGAAACGCCAGACCTTTAGCAATGCCAGTGGCGCATTTACCCTGACCGTGCCCACCCGTGTGCCGATGGTAGACCCGATCATGGTTCCACGCTGGATCACGGTTCCGGTCTATCGCGTCGGCGCCAGCTATCTTTACACGAGCAGTATCCTCATTGCCTCCCCCCTTCAAATAGTCACAGCGCCGGTCTCTGGCCTGGCGCTGCAATTCCAACAACCCGATGTGTTCATCACCGGCACGCTGGGCGCAGTGACACCGGAATTGTCTGGCCCCGCGCATGTCTCGGCGTGGAGTGTGGATGGCGGCGGCGTGGAAGCCACGACCCTTATCTCCAATTCACTCGGCTTGTACGCCTTGCCTGTGGTCAGCAACACCGTTTGGCATCTGCGGGCAGTCCACGAGCCTATAGAATGTGGCGGGCCTGGCGCGCCCAATTGCTTTTACGCGACCACAGGCGTGGTGACAGTAACCGCTACACCCATTCAACACAACTTGGTGCTGCAAGGGCCTTTCGCGCTGCCGGAGCAAAAGGTGTTTGCCTTTGATGCCACAACTTTGCAGCTTTTAGAGTTGCCCGATGGCGCTCTTGTCCATGTCCCGGCGGGCGCCTTGGCCATCGAGGGCACGGTGATTGTGCAAGCTGTCCCCATCGCCAACCTGCCCAACCAGCGGCACGCCCGTCCCTTTACCTACGGCTGGGCGCTGATCGCCACCGACAGCTTGGGCAATGTCCTCAGCGGCCCCTTTAACCAAAATGTGATCATCACCTTCCACTACACCGAGGCCGACCTGATCCGAGACGCGGTGAATGAAGACACCCTGGCGCCAGCTTATTACTCTACCACCACTCGCCGCTGGACCATTCCCGCAGGCTATGCGGTAGACACCGACGCCAACATGATCTCGATGCAAGTTGACCACTTTACCAACTTTGGCATTTTGAGTGTCCCAAGGGTTAAAGAACTTGGGTTGCATCAAATTTTTTTGCCGCTAGTTTGTAACTACTCAGCACCCTGAGCGGAGCGCCGCGCTCCTTCGACTTCACTGCGTTCCGCTCAAGATGCGCGGCGCGCAGTCGAAGGGGCGGGCTGAGCAGTTACGCTAGTTTTTAGAAACGAGTAAGCCGAGCTGGCAGTTGAGGATAGAAAAGCCTATGGATTGTCCCCGCTGTCAAACTGAAAACTCTTTCGAGGCCACTCGCTGCAGCACATGTGGCGCAGTGCTGGCGCGCGCCGAAAGCGAGCTGCGCACGGTGACGGTGTTGTTCGCCGATATCCGTGGCTTTACTTCGCTGTCAGAAAAGCTCGGCCCCGAACAAGTAACCCAGGTCATCAACGAGTGTTTTGCCTTGCTGGCAGGCGAGATTGAACAGGTCGGCGGCATCATTGACAAATTTATGGGTGACGCCGTCATGGCGCTGTTTGGCGCGCCGCGCGCGCACGAAAACGACCCCGAACGAGCGATTATGGCGGCCCTGGGCATGCAGGCGCAATTGGAACGATTCAGCGCCAAGCTGGGGCAGCGCATGGGGCAAACGCTGCAAATGCGCATCGGCATCAATACCGGGCCGGTGTTAGCTGGTTGGATTGGGTCGCCCTGCGAGCGCAACTATACCGTGATGGGCGATGCGGTCAACCTGGCCAGCCGGCTGGAGCATGCCGGGCGGCCAGGGGCAGTCTGGGTGCATGAGACAACCTACCAACAAGCCAGCTATGCCTTTGAGTTTAAATCGATGGGCCCATTACAGATAAAAGGCAAAAGTGCGCCGGTGCAAGTCTATGAAGTCAAAGGCCACAAGGCAAAACGCGAAAGACGGCGCGGCCTGCCTGGCCTCGACGCGCCAATGTTGGGCCGCCAGGCCGAGCTGGCCCTGTTGATGAGAGAATTTGAACTGACCCGACAGGGCAACTGTCACCTGGTTGAATTGATTGGCGAGGCTGGCATTGGCAAGAGCCGTTTGTTGGCCGAGTTTGAAAGCCTATTGCGGCGGGAAGGCCGGCTGGATCAAGTCACTTACCTAAAGGTGCGCAACCTGCCCTACAACCACCCGAACGCCTATGGCCTGGTGCGCGAGCTGTTGGGGCGTTTGCTCAACCCAGGTGGCGAGCCAGATGCGCCCGCCATTCTTGCCACAGCCGGCGACGACGCGCCACTGATCGGACTCTTGTTCGGCCTCTCTATAGATGGGGCGCAGTGGAAAGCGTTAGCGCCCCAAGATTTGCAGACTGAAATTCACCGCGCGGTGGGGCGCTTGCTGGCGCGCGCGGCTGCCAATCGCCCGCTGATTTTGGTTTGCGAAGATATGCACTGGGCTGACCCGACTTCGCTCAACTTGCTCAGAGACGTGTTGCCGCTGCTGGCCGAGCAGCGGGTGTTAGTGTGCAGTTTGCGCCGCTCCGAGGCAGGCAAGCTAGAGTTGCCGGCGCTGCCGTGCCTAGCCATCAACCTTCCACCGCTTTCAGAAGCGCAAGGGTATGCGTTGGTTGGACATTTGCTAGGCGCTGAAGAATTGCCCTTGCAGCTCAAGCAGGCCATTGTGCGCCAAGCTGCCGGCAATCCCCTCTATGTCGAAGAACTGCTCAAATCGCTGATCGAGTCTGGCGTCATCGTTCAACACAAGGACGTTTGGCAACTGGCCGATACTGAGGCCGGCCTGCGTGTGCCGGATACGCTGCGTGATGTGACGATGGCGCGGATTGACGCCTTGCCCATCGAGGCGCGCCGCGTGCTGGAATTGGCGGCAATCATTGGGCCGCACTTTCGCGCCCGGCAGGTGAGCGCAATTGCCGATACGCCCGACCAGGTTGCCGCGCGCCTGGATGAGCTGGCAGAGGCAGAGTTGATTGTAGCAGTGGGCGAGGGTGAATTTCGCTTCAAACATCTATTGGGCCAAGAAGTGACCTATCACAATATGTTGGTGGCCCGCCGCCGCGAATTGCACCGGGCCGTCGCCGCTGCGATCGAAGAACAATACCCCCATAGACTCGATAGCCGACTGGACGTGCTGGCCTTTCACTATGAGCGCGGGGCATTATGGCCGCGCGCACTAGAGTATCGCATGAAAGCCGGGCAGTGGGCGCAGCGCGTCTATGCCAATGCTGAAGCCGTCGAACACTTGACCTGCGCGCTAGAGGTTATGGCCCAATGGGAACGAGGCCCCATCAGTTTGCTGGAAGACAAAGCCGCCTACCCAACAGTGAAGGCTAGCTTTTTCTCAACACAGCGCGCCGCGGCCCTTACTGCGCGAGGCCAAGTGTACGCGCTGATTGGCAAGTATCAAGAAGCCTTGGCCGATTATGAACAAGCCTTGGGTCATGGCGGGACGGCCAAGTCCCGCGCCGATAGATTATGGAACATTGGCACCGTGTACGAAAAGCAGGGCCGCTACGAAGAGGCGCTCAAGGCATTGGAAACAGGCCAAGCTTTGGCGCAAGGCCCCCGCCGCTCATACGCCTTGCCCCGGCTGCTGGCAACCTTGGGCTGGGTGCACATTCGTCAAGGGCAACTTGACCTGGCTGAGCAGGCGGCGCAACAGGCTTTGAGCATGGTCAATGAAAAACGCGCCCCGCGCGAGGCCGCCCTGGCCTACAAGGCGCTGGGCTATGTGGCATATCTGCAAAGTAATTGGACCTTGGCCGCAGACCACTGGCAACATAGCCTGACGTTGGCCGAGCGCACAGGCGATCGGCGCGAGGTTGGACGTCTGTCAAGCAACCTGGGCTCTATTGCCGCGCGCCATGCCCGTTTTGATCAAGCCATCAGCTACTTTAAACGCGGGCTGGAATCGCTCGAACATGTTGGTGACGTCGAGGCCATTGCCACCATTTACAACAACTTGGGCGGCGCGTGCGCGCGGGCCGGCCGGTACGATCAGGCGCGTGAATATTACCTGAAAAGCCTGCAATTGCACCTGGCAGTGGGGCATGCGCTAGAAGCAGCTCGCTGCCAGTCTAATTTGGGCGAGTTGGCATGCAAGACGGGTGATCTGAATGTAGCCATTGATTATTTGACCCAAAGCCGCGAGGCTCTAAAAGAGTTGGGCGCAGCAGAAAGCTTGCCAGAAGTGTATCGCCAGTTGGCTGCAACGTATCTGGCTGCCCACGATTTATCCACAGCGTGCCAACATGGCGAACATGCGCTCGACTATGCTTGCAAAACAGGCAACCGCCTGGAAGAAGCCATCACCCACCGAGTCCTGGGCCAGGTGGCCTGCGCCCAAAGTGAAGCAACCCATGCTGCCGAACATTTACAAGCCAGTTATGCCATTTTAGAGGAATTGGACAGCCAGGATGAACTGGCGCAGACGCTCATCGCGCTGGCCGAGCTACACACCTGCCAGGGTAACACGGTCCAAGCCCGCGCCGAACTGGGGCGGGCGTTGGGAATTTTGGAACAGGTGGGAGATACGCTACAAGCTGAAAGGCTTGGGGCAATGCTGGCAAAAAATGCCCCCTGATTTCATCCTCACAATGATAAAAATGCGGCTCAATAACTAGGCGGGTCGCTGCGCGACCCGAAACTGCACCCGGCGGGCAGCCCTAACGGTAAAAGTTGACTCATTTGCATAGGTTTTGACCTATATAGACATCTAGCCAGATAGACAAGCGGCATATAGAATCACAGCGCCTCTGTGATTGGCTTTCGACATTCAGGTTGTTGCATCCCTTTTGCCCACCACCAATATGACACGTTATCGTCACTGCCAGTGCTCAAAACATACGGCGTGCCATTTGCATCGAGGGCATGGAGCACCACCGGCCCCAAGTAGCCACCTTGCAGAGCTCTCAGATCTTGAAATGCTTCGTGGCACGCGGCCTGAACTGTGGCCCCCTTTTTCATATACGCAAGCATGGCCCGCGCCGTGCCGGCCCGAATTGTCATCTCGCCTGTGTGGGTGCAGGCTGCCGCTCCGTAGCGGTCGTCAACATACAGCCCAGCGCCAATGATGGGTGAATCTCCCAGGCGTCCCGGATACTTGAAAGCCCAGCCCGAGGTGCTGGTTCCCCCGGCCAAGTGCCCCTGGCTGTCACGCGCCAGAAAAACAGTTGTTCCGTGTGTCGCGTGGGTTTGGGTTGTGAGCCAGACAACAGGGACAAGCTCCGCATCGGCCTGAGTGATCTCACTTTCTGGCACTGCGTGGTCGCCAAGCCAGTTGGCATAATTGGCCCTGGCTGCCTCGGTGAGCAAAGCGCCTTTTTCAGCGCCGATTTCTTGGGCGAACCTGGCCGCGCCTTGGCCCACAATCATCACGTGTGGGCTTTTCTCCATAACCTGCCGGGCAACAGAGATGGGGTGCAGGTAACCCTGGAGCGCCCCCACTGCGCCGGTGCGCAGCGTTGTGCCGCACATGATGGCGGCATCGCATTCTACTTTTCCCAGAATATTGGGAGCGCCACCCACCCCCACAGTTCGCACATTTGGATCAAGCTCAACCAGCCTGATGCCTGCTTCAACGGCATCTAGCGCCGACTTGGCCTGCGACAATGCATCCATCGAGGCCTGCATTCCAACGCCGCCTTCACCATTTGCCAGTATCATCATCGTTTTCACAGGATTCTCTCCAAATAGATCAAAATATTGATATTCTCGGCAATCGCTTCCATTTTATCACAACACTTGTACCATGCTAAAGACTGGGGAAAAGGTGTGTTTGAGAGAGGGGCGGCAAGGTTGGATTGGCGCTAGGTGAGGCATACTGGGGGCGCGGCGCGGTTGCATAGAAAAGCCTCTTGATGATAGAATGAGGAGGTTGTTGAATTGGGTGTGACCAAACTTGTTGAGCTTGTCCACTACCGGATTGCCGAACTTGTTCGGCGTGAGTATGCCTCAACAAGTTGAGGATTCCGGCCAACTGATTTTGGTCACACCCTATTGAATTCTAGTTTTGAAAGAGTTGACTATGAATAACACTGCTGGAGGATCGAGCTGTGGGCGCCGCCTGCTTACTCTCTTCTTGATTGCCGCATTCCTGGCTGCCGCGCTGGCCGGCCCATCTCCCTCGCCGACGGCGCGCGCCCAGGGCCCGGTCCAGTTCGAGCAGGAAATAGACCCCGCCACATGGTACCAGGATCACGAGATCGAGCATGCATGGCAGCCGGATTACTTGGAACTGGCTACCGGCGATCCGAACCTGCTCACCGACCATGGTGTCTATGCCTGGCCGTTCGCGCTTGACTCGATCGGGTGGAGCATGCAGTCGTACCAGGATTATGGAGGCACTCCCTACTTTCATCATGGGATGGACATGATGAAAGTGTACGGCACGGAGGTCTTTAACCGGTCCGGGGGCCAGGTGATCAACGTGGAAAACTACCGGCCCGGCTGGAACCTGTACTGGGAGGTAGCAATCCTGGACCCGGACGGCTACATCTGGCAGTACCATCACATTGACGAGCCCACCATCCCGCAGTTCATCTGGGACAAGTGGGACGAGTACCAGGTTGATCCGGTGAACGGCGGCTTTGTCCTCCCCGATACCTACATCGGCGATATCATCGAATGGCCGGTGTGGTCGTTTGGCAAGCAGTTCAACCACATCCACTTGAACATTCTGGGAGCTGGGGGGGTGTTCGTCAACGGATTCGAGTTCCACAACGCGCTGTCCGACACGGTTGGCCCCCAAATCCAAGCCGTTGGGCTGCTGCAGAACGGCCAGATCCATCCTGGGAACGACATCGTGGGCAGCTACAGCCTGTACATCCGCGCGCGCGATCTGATATTGGACGATGTCTATTACCTTCCGCCCTTTGAAATCACCTTTTCCGTGGATGGCGGGCCGGAGCAGACTACTTGGCGCTTTGATACGCTGCCGGGTGGCGCCGACGAATACGCCTACTTGAACGACTTTTACGTGGTTCCACCAACGTGCGGAGACTATGAGTGCCGGGATTATTACATTGATCTGGGTTTCATCCCCGATTCGCAGTTCGAGTTTCCTTGCAGCGTAGGGGAGCACGGGGTCCAGGCGACGGTGCGTGACTATGCCGGCAACTTGGCCAGCCAGCCATACACCTACACGGTTACCAACCGTCCTCCGACGGCGACCCCACAGTCTGTGTCCACCAACGAGGACACCGCCCTCAACATCGTCTTGACCGGCTCTGATCCAGACTGCAATACTACCCTCACCTATAGCGTCGTATCGAGCCCAAGCCACGGGATGCTGAGCGGTGTAGTGCCCAACCTCACTTTTACGCCGACGGCCGGCTATTACGGCCCCGACGCCTTTACCTTTGCTGTCAGTGACGGCCTGGCGGTCTCGAATCCGGCAATTGTGCACATTACTGTGCGGTCGGTGAACTATGCCCCGACAGCCGACCCGCAGTCCGTATCTACCGCCGAGGACACCGCCCTCGACATCACCCTGACCGGTTCCGACCCAGACGACGATCCGCTCACCTACAGTGTCGTATCAGGCCCGAATCACGGGACGTTGAGCGGTGTGGCGCCCAACCTGACCTACACGCCGACGGCTGACTATAACGGCCCCGACGCTTTTGCCTTTGTCGTCAACGACGGCCTGGCTGCCTCGGATCCGGCGGTTGTGGATATTACGGTGCTGGCAGTGAGCGACGCGCCGGTGGCCGACCCGCAGTCTGTGTCCACCGCCGAGGACACCGCCCTCGGCATCATCTTGACTGGCTCCGACCCGGACGGCGATCCGCTCATCTATAGCGTCGTATCGAGCCCGAGCTATGGGATGCTGAGTGGTGCAGCGCCCAACCTGACCTACACGCCGACGGCCGGCTATTATGGCGCCGACGCCTTTACCTTTGTCGTCAGCGACGGCCTGACGGCCTCTAACCCGGCAGTTGTGAGTATTACCGTGTTGGCAGTGAATGACGCGCCGGTGTTGGATGCGATTGGCGACAAGAATGTGGATGAAGCCAAGCTACTCACGTTCACAGTCACCGCCAGTGATAGCGACCTTCCAGCTAACGCGCTGGCCTTTAGCCTGGGCGCAGGCGTGCCGACTGGGGCGAGTATCTCATCTGGTGGTGTGTTTACCTGGACGCCGGATGAAACGCAGGGTCCAAGCGTGTACACAGTAACTATTCGCGTCACTGATAATGGTACCCCAACGCTGGATGATTTTGAAACCATTACCATCACAGTTAACGAAGTCAATCAGGCTCCGGTGCTGGGCGCGATAGGCGATAAATCGGTAGATGCAGGCAGCCTGCTCAGCTTTACCGTCATGGCAACTGACCTGGATGTGCCTGCCAACACGCTCAGCTTTTCGCTGGATGCCGGCGCGCCAAGTGGGGCCAGCCTTGATGCCAGCACGGGGTTGTTCACCTGGACGCCCAGCGAGGCAGGCATTTACACCGTCACCGTCCGCGTGACAGATGACGGCTCGCTCGAACTGGATGACTGGGAAACAATTCGCATCACCATCAACCAGATAGGCTACAAGCTTTACTTGCCGCTGGTGGATAGGAATCAATCACAGCAAAACTTATCCTTTGAAAAACTATCACGACCGCAAAAAAGTTTAGCCGCGGGTGCTTTGCGCTCAGTTGCGCCAGGAGCTATATCTGCCCAGGCGACTCGTGCCCGGTCTGTGAAACGTTAGCACCTTGTGCATGGGCTACTTTGGTAATGCAATTGGGGTGCCATTCAGCCTATTTTTCGCAACTGACGGGCAGCCAAAAGCACCCCAAGGCTCACGCCGGCCAGCGCGAACCCGGCTAGCTTGAGGATTGCGATGTTCCAATCCACTGGCCAGGTATGGAACAAGATCAGGTCACGCAGCGGGTCTACCGCGTGGGTGTTGGGGAACAGCCACGAAAACCATGGCACATTGGCGGCGTTGTTGCGCACCATGCCCAGCCCGCCCCCAACAAAAAAGACTGTCATGCCAGTTAGAATGACACCGATGGCCGCTCCCATAAAGTGCCGGGCGCGTAGCCCCACCAGCAGCATGGCGGCAATCCAGAACAGGGCGACCAAGCCCGCCAAAACCCACGCTGCGCCCAGAAAACGCCCTGGCCATGCGCCGGTCAGGATATACAAGATTCCAAAGAAGATAGTGCCAGTCAACAGGCTCATCCCCAAAGCCAGCAGTATTTTGGGCAAGAACACCCAGCCCAGTGAGCGGGGAGATAGCCCAAACTCGAGCGTTACATTCGAGATGTGTTCCTTGTAGGTCAGCACCATGATGTTCATCATTCCCCCCAGGACAAAGCTCATTAACGCTAACCCCACCCCGATGATCGGCAGCCAATCAACCATTTCGGGCAGGGGATATTCTTCGCGCATCGTCAGCGGCGGGGCCGGCTGGCCTATCTTTTCGTAAAAGCGCCACAATACCTCGGCCTGGTAGATGCGGTGATTCTTGGCCAGGTCGTCAATGTAATTGCCAAAGTGCATCTCGATCTGTGGATTTGTCCCCGTTGTCACCCGCTGCGAAAAACCCTCAGGAATCACCCACACCCCGTCCAACTGATAGGCGTGGAAGGCTTGCCAGGCCTCAACTTCTGAGAGCGGCGATAGGTCGTAATACGGATACCCAAAGGGAGAGAGCGTCTCGTTGAGGGCCTGGCGCAAGATCGCCCCGGCTGAGCCTGAGTCGTGATTGACAAGGGCGATTTTTAACGTGGGGCGCTCGCCAAACATCAAGCTAAAAGCGAGCAGGATGAAAAAGGGAGGGAGCAGCCCGCCAAAGGCCGTAATTGGGTCGGCCCGCCAGGCTTTGATCTCTGTTCGCAAGATAATCCACAGTCTGTACATTGTCAGCTCCTGTTACTGCGCCGCGAATCGCCGACGGTAAACAAGGGTTGTCAAGGTTATCATTCCAACGGCTGCCAGGCTGAGCACGAGCGCCGCCACGGGTGTGGCGTGGATCTCGATCCCATAAAAGCGCGGGAGCAGCAATTCGACCGCATAGGTGTTGGGGGTGAACCGGCTGACGATCTCGTACCAACCGCCAAAGCCTACTGCTGGCTTGAAGGCATCCCCCAGGATCCAGGCAACGAACGAAGAAACCAGCCCTACCAGGAAAGCCGGCAACGTGCGGCGGAGCAGCAATCCGGCGATGATTCCCAGGCAGCCGGCGATGATTGCCACCGGAAGTAAAATTAACCCGACCAGCCCAATTGCGGTGGGCCAATAATTATTGATCTGGCCAATGGCCAGCAACAATGCCCCCGCCGCAATCAATGCGGAAAGCACCAGGCGCGTCAGCCGCGCCGCCAGCACCCACTCTAGCGGGGCAGTTGCCAGGCGATATTCGAGTATGGTGTGCAGCTCGAATTCCTGGGCGGTCAGCACGCTGCCGATGGTCACAGCTGCTAAAAAGGCGGTCAATGGCAACATGGCCATGCCAAAGTAGACGTTGTACGGGATATCACGTGGCAGGGTAGGGCGTTCGACAATAGTGACCGCACGGTTGCCCAGTTCCATATCCCACAAGCGCAGCGCTGCGGCTGTCAGCCGGTTGCGATAGTTTTTGACCAGGTTGTTATCAATCAGGTTGTAGCGCTGCACGGCGGTAGCGCGGCCATTTTGCTCTTCGATGGTGATTACCTGGCGCACATCACGCGGCTCGGTGATGTTCACCAGCACTGGATGGATGTAAGGCAGGCCAATCGGCGACCCAATTTCCCGCATGGCGGCGATCAGCGCCTGGCCGATCTCGGTTGTGGGACGGGTTACGTGAACGTCAAAAGTTGGATGAACCAGGATCACCGTCAGCAGGACATACATGACCACTGGCTCGATCATTGCGACAATGTGGATAGGGATGGCTGTGCGCGCCAACTTGAATTCGTTGAGAATCAGCAATAGAAATCGCCGCATGACGCACCTCCTTCTGGGTTACTCTCGCAGCGCGCGGCCGGTGTGATGGAGAAACACGTCGTCGAGGGTGGGGCGCGCCACCCGCAGCGACTCTAGCCGATAGTGGGTGGACAGCCGGCTGACGAACTCGCCCACCTGGGCCTCGGCATTGGCTATCTCGATGCGTAACCAGCCCGGCTCGGGGCTAGAGATGGTTTGTATGTTCAGCCCGGCAAACAGATGCGCGGCGTCTTTAATGGCAGGGATAGTATGCAGAGTGACAATGTCACGGCCCAGGCTGGCCTTGAGCTGTTCGGGTGTATCCAGGGCGATGGTGCGACCATGGTCGATAATCACCAACCGATCACACAGGGCATCGGCTTCTTGCATGTCATTGGTAGAGATGATGAATGTTTTGCCCTGTGCCTTGAGCGCCTTGATGTGCGCCCACAGGGCGTGGCGGCCCTGCACATCCACACCCAAGGTTGGCTCGTCGAAAAAGATAATCTGTGGATCGTGCAACAGGGCGCGCGCCAGCGCCAGGCGGCGCTTCATCCCGCCTGAATAGGCGCGCAGCGGATCGTTACGACGCTCCCACAATTCCATTAGGCGCAACAGCATCTCGATACGCCCCGGCACGGTCTTTAAATCTTGGCAGTATAATGCAGCGTGATGCCATAGGTTGTCCAGCGCGCTCAGGTCGTCGTAAACGTTCGTGTCCTGCGGCACCAGACCCGTGCATTGGCGCACGGGCTTTGGCTGAGCCTGTGGGTCAAAGCCCAAAACTTGTAGGTCGCCGCCGTCGCGCCGCAACAGGCCCACAATCAGGTTGATGGCAGTGGTCTTGCCTGCGCCATTAGGCCCAAGCAAACCAAAGATTTCGCCGCGCGCTACTTCCAGGCTCAGATTATCTACTACGGTGAGCTTGCCATAGCGGCGGGAGACGTTCTTGAGGGAAATAGCAGATTCCATGGCCTTACTCCACTCGAATTGTCCCTTGCACAAAAAGGTCTACGAAATGGTTGACCAATTCTTCTGGCCTCACCCCCTTTATCTGATCGGCGTATATATCGTGTGCCAGGCCATAGGTGAAAAACATGCCCCAAAAAGCCTGAGCCGCCGCTTCGACATTGATGGGCCGCACAAGGCCCCGGTCAATCTGTTTCTGGAGGTAACCCGCCAGCGTTTGTCGTAGCACGCGCGGATTCTGCGCCAGCACATCGGCCAACTCGGGAAAGTGGCTGGCTTCACACAGCGCTAGACGCACAATGTCACGCCGCTCCATCATGAGCGCCATAAAGTATTGTCCAATGCGCATCAAATCCTGCCGATAGTCACCGGTGAGCTGCGCTTCGATTGCGGCGGTCACGGCAGGGCCTCCGAATTGTTCGACAACTGCCGCAAAGAGCTTGTGCTTGTTCTCAAAGTGCCGGAATAGGGTAACCTCGTTGACGCCCGCTGCCTTTGCCAGGAGGCGAGTGGTGGCGCGGGCATAGCCATTTTCGGCAAAGACCCGTGCTGCAGTTTTGAGAATGCGTTGTCGAGTACCTTCGCTAAAAGTTTCCTGATCTGATGTTGGCATAACATAACTCGTTATTAACTACTCAGGCCGCATCCTTCGACTACGCGCCGTGCAGCCTGAGCGGAGTGAAACGTAGTCGAAGGGGTGCGGCGCTCCGCTCAGGATGCTTACACGGCTGAGTAGTTACCCTCGTTACCAGGATTATGATGCAAGTAAGTGATTGCTTGCATCATAAACGATTTGTGTCCACTTGTCAAGGGTTGCATTTAGCCAAGTTACTCGGAGTTATGGGGTTTTCTCGTGGGATATATTCGCGGCGGCCTAGCAGGCTGTCGGAGAGCGGACTGGTAGGCTCGTAGTGCGCGCTTCAGCGCGCTAAAGCGCGCACTACGAACGGCCCTCTCCGACAAGCTCCTAGTCCTATAGGTGTCATGCCAAGGTGATAGCTAGGCTGCCATTGGCCCGGTCGCCTGTGATGAAAAAGCCATCTCTTTAGATCAGGGGCTTGCCACAGTTGGGGTCAGATCATCCACGACTTGAATCTTTACCCAAACCGTCAAAATCTGCCCGCGCCCGTACCCAAAACCAAAGCTGGTTCGCTCTGCATCGCATAGCGTCCATTGCCCTTTGTACTGCCCCGCTTGGAGGGGAGCTGTCATGCTCACCGACACTTGCAATTCCTCATTCGGCGCAATCGCCCGCTCTGTCAGGGGAATGGCAAGCGGCGCACCCATGCGGTCGCCGCCGGCAAACGCCATCCAATACTCTGGTGTCCAGTTACACCTACCGCCGTTTTGAATGCGCCAGGTCTTGACAAAAGGCTCGCCGGGGCCGAGTACGGTGTCATCTAGAATCATCACATCGGTCACATACACTCCTAGATTGCAGGGCAAGTCAGAATTTGAGATTCTTTGGGAGTTGCCGTGGTGGACCCCTCCCCCAGCCCCTCCCCGAAGCGGAGAGGGGAGCGTGTTCCCCCTTCCCTCGTAGGGAAGGGGGCCAAG
>JBGSMF010000358.1:0-3795 GCA_041740315.1 Thermoflexales bacterium | reverse complement strand
TGACAACATAGTTTATTCTTGCAGGAAAGTCATTTCCAACCGACAGACATGTCAGCTATGCGCTGTCGGTACTAAGCGACATTCATGTCAGGCATGCGCTGTCGGTTAAGTGTCAGGCATGCGCTGTCGGTTAGCACATAGCTAAAGGAACATTTCAGCGCAGAATCATATACAAAAATTCCCGCAAGCGTTCCTTTACATGCCCGAAGGGCAGTAGGTCAAGGCCCGCCGGAGAAAAGCCACCATGGCAGAGAAAAAACGACCAGTTGACAGCAGCAAACTTGGCGCACGGCTCGTGCACAACGTTGTTACACCCTTCCTCGGCTCTACCTTCGCCGTTGCCTATGCAACCGGACGATGGAATCTGAGCGCAGTCGGCACCGGCTTGGCGATAACGGGCACATTGGCGCTTTTCTGGAAACTGGATCGCGCTTTCATCTACCCGCACATCCAGCGCATCCCCCAGGATTGGCTGCGGATGGAGACAGAGATGTTTGTCTCTGTTGCCGGGCACCTCCTGGGCGCGCTGCTGGCGTTGGTCGCCTGCGGCTATGTCTTTGGCTTTGAGGTCGCGCCCACAACCTCGTGGTTGCTCCTGGTCGGCATCATGATGGTCTTTCCTATCCTCCACGGCGCAGAGATGGCAGTGGACTATTACCGCCAACTGCGAGAGAAGGAGCGCGCGGAACAAGATCTGCAGTCACTGGCAACGCAGGCGGAACTAAGGGCGCTCAAGGCCCAGATCAACCCTCACTTTTTGTTCAACACGCTCAACACCATCGCCGCGCTGATTCACACTGACCCAGCGCTGGCCGAAACGATGGTCGAACGGCTGGCAGAGATGCTGCGCTATGTGCTGGCCAGCACCGAGAGGGGGATGTCGCCATTGGCAGCGGAACTGGCTTTCGTTGACAGTTACCTGGAGATAGAGCAAGCCCGCTTTGGCCACCGGCTGCGCGTCACGCGCGAAATCGCGCCAGAGGCGCTCCAAGTAACTGTGCCCAGCCTGATCCTCCAGCCGCTGGTGGAGAATGCCGTCCGGCACGGTCAGGGAGATGACGGCAGCATAGACCTGACCATCCGCGCCTTGCTTCAAGGGAACGAGATACGGATTGCCATCGCAGACCGTGGGCCAGGCATACCGCCGGGCTATAAAATCGGCAGCGGTCCCGGCCGTGGCTTGCGCAATGTGGACGAACGACTGCAAAAGACCTATGGGTGTGGTTTGGAGGTGGAGAGGAATGAGTCGAGGGGAGCGGTGGTGATGGTGAGAATCCCCAGGAGGAGCGATGCGCATCCTGATCGTTGACGACGAGGACCTGGCCAGAGAACGCCTCAAGCGGTTCCTGGAAGACATTGAGGGCGTAGAAATTATTGGGCAAGCCGACGACGGCATCCGGGCACTAGAGTTGATCGAGCAAAAGCAGCCCGACCTGGTGCTGCTCGACATCCAGATGCCGGGACTGGATGGCTTTGGCGTCATTGAAGCCTTGGAGGACCCGCCGCCGGTCATCTTTGTCACCGCCTACGACGAGCACGCTATCCGCGCCTTTGAGGTCAACGCGCTGGATTATCTGCTCAAGCCCTTTAGCCGGGAGCGGCTGGAGAAGGCTATCTGCCGCGCCCAGGAGGAACTGGCCAAAGAACACGACCTGTCTGCTCGCTTTGCCCCACTGCTGGATGGTTTGACTGCCCAGGGGCGTTACCTGACCCGGCTGGCCGCGCGCGAGCGCGACCACATTCGCGTGTTGGATGCGAACGAGGTAGACTGGATCAGCGTCGAGGATGAGCAAGTCTATGTCCACGTCGGAGATGTGGCCTATCCCGTTCCGCGAACGCTGGCCGACTTGGAGGCGCGGCTCGACCCGGCCCGCTTTTTCCGCGCTCACCGCTCTGCCATCGTCAACCTCGACCGGGTAAGTGAAATCATCCCGTGGTTCAAGGGCAGCCACAAACTGCGCTTGACCACCGGCGCGGAGGTCGAATTGAGCCGGGCGCAGGCGCGCGTGCTGCGCAAGCGGCTGGATTGGTAATCTGACACAGTTGATACAAGCCTCAGGGTGGCCACGCTGATGGCGATCACGCTGAGACTGCCCTACCTAGGGTTGAACGTAGAACCGCTCAACACTTGTACCTGTATCTTGGCTGCTTCGCCGCGTCCCAGGGCCACGCGCGCGCCGCCCACCATCACAATGATCGGCCCCTGTCCATAGTTTTGGGTGACGGTTGCCTCGACGCCAATTGTAAAACCTAGCGCAGCCGCGCGACTGGCAAAGTCCTCGCCGCCGCGCAGTTGGCGCACGATGCCGCGCATGCCTGCCGACAGATTGCCTAATGGTTTTAGATCCCCTGAGCCTGGGGTAGTGCGTTGCTGTCCTCGACGCTGCATTTCAGATCTTCCTTTATTGTTCCATATTTTGACTAGTGCGTGAGCCTACCTTCAAGGCTTCTGGCAGTGTTGCGGCAGCGACTTGGTGCATCTCTACCCCGGCATCGCCAAAAACGTACATTGGCCCCTTGCCGCGCAGAGCCTCTTTTAATAGCACCACGTCCACTTTATGAGTCACCAGCCACTCGGCTACGTTGATGCCTTTTGCCTTTTCTTCTTGCCAGTAAGGGTTGTCGAGGATTTGCTGTTCCTCGATGGCATTGTCGCCCAGGTTCACCGTGACCAGGGCAAAATATGGCGCTTCGCCAAAATGCTCGCTGAGAGCTCCCTCGGAATCAGCCAGGGGCACAGCATAGCGCAAGTAAGCGCGCTCCATCGGCTCGGCGTGGATCAACACACGCTCCACATAGGGCACAACCTGGCGAATCTTGTCTTGGATGCGTCGTGTAACAGCTTCTGCTTTCTCCAGGTTGTGCACGCGCAAGCTAAGCTCGGCCTCTATGAAGCGAAAGCGCCCGGCATTGCGCCCGGTGACCCACTTGGGTTCAGCGACCGCCGGCTCGGCGGCGATGATTTCCCATACCTGCAAGAGAGTTTCGGCGTCCAGCGAGGCATCCAACAGCACGCGTATCCCGTCAACCAGCAGTTCCCATCCAGTTTTACCAATGACGACAACGATAATCAGCGCAGCCACGCGGTCCAGCGGGATATTGAACCACTGGCCCAGGAGCGCGGCCAGGACAAGCCCGGTGGTAAAGACGTGAGCGCGGTACTCTTTGGCGTCGGCGATGAGGGCCGGCGAGTTGGCCTCCCGGCCCGCGCGCAGCTCAAAGTGGCTAAAGACGAGGGGAATGACTGCCGCCACGATCACGCCGCCCAGCATCCACACTGCCACCGTCGTCTGGCGCGTCGAGGCAAAGATGGCTTCGCGCGCAATCTCGTAGGCCGTGACAAAGATCATGCCGGCCAGGACCACGGCCATCACGTTCTCCAGCTTGTACAAGCCGTAGGGAAAGTCTCTCGATTTCCGCATCGCAAGTTTCAGGCTAATCAATACAGCCACTGCCGTCAAAAGATCCACCAGGTTGTGGATCATTTCCGCTCCCACGGCCAGGCTGCCGGAGGCAGTGACGATGACCAGGTTGATCGCCGCCAGGACAATGTTTACAGCAATCGAATACCAGCCCCAACGTTCGACGTTGGCGGCTGGCTTGGTTGAGGGCTCAACTGGCGAGAAATTTGACATGAGCTTTTTTTATACCGGGTTTCTCTACCGTACACTTTCTGCCCGGAGTGAATTCTGCGAGAACAATGCCGAGATTTTTAGCCACGAATTGCACGAATTCCACTAATTTGCTCTGTCTTTTTCGTGCTAATTCGTGAAACCTGCGCCTGCGCGCAGTGCA
>JBGSMF010000357.1:0-13130 GCA_041740315.1 Thermoflexales bacterium | reverse complement strand
CATTTTGGCCGAGTTGCGGGCGGCGCCCGGCGTGGAGCGCGCCGAGGTGGCCGGCAGTCTGCGCCGGTGGCGCGAGACGATTGGCGACCTGGATTTTTTGGTGGCGGCCAAATCGCCCCAGGCCGTGATGGATCGCTTTGCCGGCCTGCCGCCTGTGGCGGAGGTTATGCTGCGTGGCTCTACCAAAACCAGCGCGCGCTTGAGCAATGGCACCCAGGCCGATTTGCGCGTTGTGGAGCGGCGGCAATGGGGCACGGCCTTGCAATATTTCACCGGCAGCCAGGCCCACAATGTGCGCTTGCGCGAGATTGCCCAAAAGAAGGGTTATTCGCTGTCTGAATACGCCATCACGCGCGTCAAAACGGGCAAAGAAATCTTGTGCGCCGAGGAAGACGAGGTTTACGCGCGGCTCAAGTTGCCCTACATCCCGCCCGAGTTGCGCGAAGACCGCGGCGAGTTTGACGCCGAATTGCCGGCGTTAATTGAGTGGCAAGACATTCGGGGCGATTTACAGATGCACTCTACCTGGAGCGACGGCGAATGTTCCATAGAAGAGATGGCTCGCGCCGCCAAAGCGCGTGGGTTGAAATATATCGCCATCACCGATCACACCCAGAGCCTGGGCGTGGCTAATGGGCTTTCGCCAGAGCGGCTGCGCAAACAGCGCGCCGAGATAGACCAGGTCAACCAGCGCGTGAAACGATTCCGGGTGCTGCACGGGGCCGAGGTTGAAATCCGCGCCGATGGCGCGCTAGACTATGCCGACGAACTGCTGGCCGAGCTGGATATTGTGGTGGCCGCGTTGCACACCGGCTTGCGCCAGGGCCAGGTCAAGACCACCCAACGCCTCTTGGCGGCCATTCGCAACCCGCACGTTGATATCATTGCGCATCCTTCTGGGCGGCTGGTAGGCGAGCGCGATGGGGCCGACCTGGATTACGAGGCCATCTTGCAGGCTGCCGCCGAAACGCGCACCATTCTGGAAATCAATGCGCACCCCAGCCGGCTCGACCTGGATGAAATCCACGCCCGGCGCGCGCTAGAATTGGGCTGCGTGCTGGCCATCAATTCTGATGCGCACAACCCCGCCGGGCTGGACGTGATGGAGTATGGTGTGGCAGTCGCTCGCCGCGCCTGGGCCACTGCCGCCCAGGTGGCCAACGCCTGGCCGCTTGCCAAGCTGCTGGCCTATATAGAGGCCAGGTGATTGAGGGCTATGCTATAATTAGGGCTAAGCCTGGATTTCGCACTTTGAGCGTGTGAATATGCCCAATTGGCTTTGGATGTGGTCAAATGGCGTGCGGCTAATACTTTGTTGACGCATTTTGAGCCACTTGATAACCCAAAAGCAGTATGTGCTCGCATCATTTTTATCGCTCAGGCTAGGGTGCGAAAAACAGGCTAAGGATTAAATAACTTGCTCATCTGTAGCTCGTTTTGCCTGTATTTCGGCGTCATTGTGCAAGTTATTTAATTTCCAATCCTTAGATCGCTTTGCACCTTGGTTCATTAGGTGGACAAGTGGAGAATGAAACGACAGTAGCTTATGAGAAACTCTTGCAGCGCGGCGGTGAGCCGATGCTGCGCGAAGCAAGCGCCTACTTTGCGCGCAAAGGGCAATTGCACACTTCATTGCGCCGCCTAGCGCAACGACTTGATGAAGAAGGAATTCCCTATGCTTTGTTGGGCGGGTTGGCCTTGGCAGAGCATGGCTATCCGCGCCTGACAGAGGATATTGATTTGCTCTTGACACCGGCCGGGTTAGCCCGTTTTCATCAGACTTTGGTGGGGCGGGGATATCGCTTGGCATTCAGTAAAGCTTTAAAGACGTTTCGCGATACTCAGACTGGCGTGCGCATTGAAATTGTGACGACGGGAGAATTCCCAGGCGATGGTTTGCCCAAGCCGGTCGCTTTTCCTGATCCTGCGGCCCCAGGCGTGACAGTGGAAATCGAGGGCGTTCGCGTTATAGCTTTAGAGGTGTTGATTGAGTTGAAATTGGCCTCGGGCATGACGGCTCCGCACCGCCTGCGCGATTTGGCCGATGTGCAAGACCTGATTGTGCGTCTCAAGCTTCCGCTAATCCTGGCAGACAAGCTGGATGCATCGGTGCAGCCAGCCTATCGTGACTTGTGGGAGAAAGCTCAAAGCGGCCAGGCAAATGGTGTTAGCTCGGCGCAAAGCGAATGACCAATTCATCCTGGTCATTGTAGGTGTAATGCGCAAAGAATGGTTTGTCGCCCTCGCGCATTGCAAGCGCGCGGGGCAGCAGCGTCGTCAAGTCTTGAACCAGGTCAGAGGCAGGCAGGCAGTTTTGCGGAACCCACTCTAGCGCGCCTTCGGTTGAGGGGCGGACGTGAGTTGACGCAGCTTGGGCAGTAAAAACAAATAGCATAATGCCGCTTGGCTCGCCAGCATCAATGTTGATCAATCCGCGCAAGCGGATATTGAATACGGCCAGGCCGCTTTCTTCGCGGATCTCTCGAAGAGCGGCGGTGTATACATCTTCGTCACGTTCGACGTGCCCGCCGAGGCCATTGTATTTGTTGGCCCAGAATCGCTTGGTGGGCGCGCCTTTGATCAGCAGCACATCATTCCCGTGCGTGATAAAGCATAACACGCGGGGAATCACCTGGTAGCGATTGCGGCTGATTTGGATACCCTGTTCTTCTCTGTTCATAGCGCAAGTATAGCACAAAAACGCGGGTGTTTTAATGGGTGACTCTAGCCGCAAAGGCGTCAGAAAAAGACATAGAAACCAAGATATTTCGTCCTTTTCTTAGTGTCCTTCGTGTCCTTTGTGGTGAAAAATCATCCGCTACTTGATTACGTAAAAGCTGAAGGAAAGCAAAAATAGAAAGGAGAAAAGCTATGCCATTGCTAGATGACAAAATTAAAGCCGAGGTGCTCAAGGCATTGGCCGATATCGTCAACCCGGTCAAGCTGATCATGTTCACCCAACAGGCAGACTCGCCCGAGTGCGAATTTTGCGCCGAGACGCGCGCGCTGGCCGAAGAAGTTGCGGGTCTGTCAGACAAGCTCTCATTAGAGGTGTACGATTTTGTCACAGACAAGGCCGCCGCCGAGCAATACAAGATAGATAAAATCCCCGCCCTGGCTGTTGTGGGCGCGCAAGATTACGGGGTGCGTTTTTACGGCATTCCATCCGGCTACGAGTTCGGCACGCTGATTCAAGACATCATCCAGGTCTCCAAGGGCCAGTCGCTTTTGTCAGACGTCAGCAAGGCCGAGCTTGCCAAGATCAACAAGCCGGTGCGCATGCAAGTGTTTGTCACGCCTACCTGACCCTACTGCCCGCGAGCCGTGTTGCTCGCGCACCAGATCGCCATCGAAAGCGACTATATCACGGCCGATGCGGTCGAGGCGACCGAGTTTCCTGTTTTGTCCAACAAGTACCAGGTTTTTGGCGTGCCTCGCACGGTTATTGACGAGGACATCCACATTGAAGGAGCCGTGCCAGAGCCGATGGTCATTGCCGAGTTGATCAAAGTGCTGGCTAAATAATCCTTGACATGAAAAATAACAACCGGCTGGGGCTGGTGGTGACACTTGCCCTGGCAGCATTGATTTCAGCTTTCAGTTTACCGAGCGTGGCCAAGTTGGCGGTTCCCGCCGAAACGCCCAATGCTGCGGTTGAGCTTTGCTTCTACCGGGGGCCAGAGCTGGCTTGCGCGCAGCGCGCAGTGGCGCAGGCTCCAAGCGGCCAAGACGCGCGCGCCGATGCGAGTATTTTGCTAGAGGCCCTGCTGGCCGGCCCCACCGAAGGCGAGCGGGCACAGGGCTTTTCTTCGGCCTTGCCAGAGGGCGCGCAATTGTACGCGGTGGCTATTACCGATGCTGTTGATTGCCCCGGCTGCGGCCTGATTGTGGGGCTGGCGCTGCCGGCCGGCTTTTTGTATGCTGGCTTTGACCCGGTGGCGTCGGATAGGGTCGTCAACCAAATTGCCGCCACGCTTGACCCGCTGGGCATGCGCGCAGTGAGCGTGCAGGCGCGCGACCAGGATGGAGCCTTTCGGCCACTGTCGTACTTTATATTTGAAGCGCCAGTCGAGCACAAGCCCCAAGCCGCCAGCTCTCAAGTGGCGATTCGCAGCGCCCAGTTTGGCGCGCTAGAAGGCAAGACGGTGTACCTCAGCGCCGGGCATGGCTGGTATTGGTCGCAATCCAGCACCTGGCTGACGCAGCGAGGCGTATACGAGGGTTTTGTCGAAGATTTCAACAATGCCGAGGTGGTCAACCAGTATCTCGTTCGTTACTTGCGCAATGCCGGGGCCGACGTGTGGCCTGTCCGCGAGCACGATATGAATACCACCCAGATCATTGTCACCCGCGATTCATCGGGCTATGCCGAGCAGGGCGAATGGATCACCGGCACCCAGGCCGGTTACAATGGAGGCAACTATCGCTATACCGTCGTCTCAGCCACGCCCACCGCCACTGCCACCTGGAGCTTTACCCCGGCTGCCAGCGGCCAATATGCTGTCTATGTGTGGTATCTGCACGCCAGCAATCGCGCCGCTGATGCGCACTATCTTGTCCAGCATGCCGGCGGCACGAGCGAGGTGCGTATCAATCAACAGGTGCATGGAGCCACCTGGCGTTACATTGGCACCTTTCCGTTTGCTGCCGGCGTCCCGGCGCGCGTTATGCTGACCAATCAATCGGCCAACGCGGGCAGTTCACAGGTGGTCATTGCCGATGCAATCCGCATTGGCGGCGGCATGGGCGTGCTGCCGGGTGATACGCCCCCCGGCTACACCACCAGCGGTCGCCCACGCTGGGAAGAGGCCGCCCGCTACTGGGCCAAGTACCAGGGCGCGCCGCCTTCGGTGTACGATTCGGTAGACGGCTCGTGCAGTTATGGCTACACCGACTTGTGCGACGACATCACCGCGCGTCCGAGATATGCCGAGTGGGAAACCCCCCCCGGCGAGGATGCGGTTTACATTTCGTGGCACACTAATGGCTACGATGGCGCCATCCGCGGCACTGAAAGCTATATCTATCTTGATCCGACGGCAGGCAGTGGCGCGTTACAGGCCTTTGTTCACACAACCCTGGTTGACGACATCCGCGCCGGCTGGGACCCCGCCTGGACTGACCGGGGAATGAAACAGCGGGATCTGGGCGAGGTGCGCCTGCTTTCGACCATGCCTGGTGTGCTGCTAGAGATTGCTTTTCACGATGAAGCTAAAGACGCCAACGCGCTCAAGGACCCGCGTTTCGAGCAGTTGGCCGCGCGCGCGGTTTATAAAGGCATTGTCAGATATTTTGCCAATCAGGCGGGCGCGCCGGCCGTGTTTTTGCCCGAGCCGCCCAAGGCCGTGTCCATGCGCAACCTCCCCTCGCCTGATGGGGGTGGCGCGGCGCGGCTTGATTGGTTGCCCTCGCCTACAGATGCAAGCGGCGTGCTGGGCGATGCCGCCACATCGTATCGCGTGTATCTCAGCAGCGATGGCTTGGGCTGGGGCAACGGCATCGTTGTGGCCGGCGCGGCTTTTACCCTCACGGGCCTGCTGCCGGCGCAGTTGCTCTTGGCGCGCGTGACGGGCGTGAATGAAGGCGGCGAGTCGTTCCCCTCGGCTGTGGTGGGGGCGCGGGTGGGCTGGCCGGCGCCTGTGCTCATCGTCAACGGTTTTGGCCGCATTGACCGGCGCGGATTGGTTCAGCAAGATGATGGCGGCTCGCTGGGTGTCAATGCCCGAATGTTTCTGGATCGCATCAATAGCTTTGACTATGTTGTTGAGCACGGCATGGCTATCACGCTCCCGTTCGATAGCGCCCACCGCTTGGCGTTGGGGGCGCTGCCGCTTGCGCTCAGCGATTACGCCATTGTGGATTGGATTGCAGGCAAAGAGCAGTCGTCCAACGACCCACTGCCGCCCGGCGCGCCCGAGATTGCGCTCAGCTCTGCCGAACAAGCCGCGCTGCAAAGCTATATGGCAGGCGGCGGCGCGCTGTTTATCAGCGGCGCCGAGTTGGGCTATGACCTGGTGGCCCAAGATCACGGCCAAGAGTTTTATTCGGACGTTTTGCGGGCTGCTTATTGGGGCGATGATGCCGATACCTACACCGTAGCGCCGGTGATGGGCAGCCTATTTGATGGATTGCCCAGCTTTAACTTTGACGATGGCGCGCAGGGCAACTATGACGCCGGCTGGCCCGATTACTTTATCCCTGTCGGTGGAGCCTCTTCGGCTTTGGTGTACATTGGCGGTCAGGGTTATTCGGCTGGCTTGCAATATGATCGCGCCGGCTGCGCCAGGTTGGTGCATTTTGGCTTTCCGTTCGAGGCGATTTACCCTGCCTCCACGCGCCAGGCGGTGATGGATCGCATCATTCATTTTTTGGGCTGGGGCTGGCGTTTGCCGCCTGAAACGATGATTCAATCGCCCGGCGATGGCGAGTATTTCAAATCTACCCCGCCGATGGTGGGCACAGCCAGCCAGGTGTGTGCCGTGGATATAGCGGCTGTTCGTCTGCAAATCATCTCTGGCACGCACTATTGGGATGGCGCTGGGTGGGCCGGCAGCCCAACGTGGGTAACCGCCACAGGCGCTGCCGCTTGGGTCTATAATCTGGCTGGTGTGTTAGCAGATGGTGAGTACACAGCACTGGCGCAGGCGCGGAGCGCGGCGGGTGTGCTAGATGCCACCCCGGCTAGCGCAACTTTTTACCTAGACACCCTTGCGCCCACGGCCCCTGTGCCCATCACGCCCACCGGCGGCATCACCGTCGCTGGCGTGGGAACGACCTTTATCTATTCCCCCGGCAGCGATACGGCCCTGGCTGGTTATGTGATTGAGGTAGATGGGCAGCCCTTCACCTCGGCGGCCACCACCACTTTCAATCTGCCTATTGCCTTGAGCGATGGCGCGCACACCTGGCGGGTGTGGGCCTTTGACCGCGCCGGAAATGTGTCTTTGCCCAGCAATGAGGCCGGCTTTGCTACTGTGGCAGAACATTCTTATTTGCCTATAATATTAAAGAAGTAACTGCTCAGGTCACAGAGCTACGCAGAGGCAGCACAAAGATTCACAGAGGTTTTTACTTTCACTTCTCTGTGCTTCTCTGTGTGTTCTCGGTGAATCTTTGTGTAAGGGCTGAGTAGTTACTTGAAGAAATTATGAGAGATAGCAGTCAAACTACCGATAAATCTTTCACCTGGTCGCCACCGTGGTGGTCTGTTGTCAGCATGATAGCGCTGCTGGTAGTTGTGGCAGGCTTGGTCTGGGCCGGCCTAACATTGACTGGTTCGCCGTCCACTTCCAGCGAATGGCCTACACCGGTTTTGTTGACAGTTACCCCGTCGCAGGATCAGCTCATACCGCAGGTTGGTGCAACGCCTGTGGTGGGGGGGCAGTTTGAGTCGGGTGATCAGGTGCAGGTAAGCGGCACCGGCGGACTAGATTTGCGCCTGCGTTCTGGCCCTGGCACGTTGTACGGGACTGCCAAGCTGGTGGCCGAGGGGACCCGCTTGGAGATTATGGGTGATCCCCGCCAGGCCGATAGTTATCTGTGGTGGCCGGTGCGCGATTTATCTGATGGCGCGCAGGGTTGGGTGGTATCAGATTTTTTGCAAAAAACTGCTCCCCAATGATGCTTTACTTGTGCTATAATAGATCCTATCGAAAATAGCAGGATGGGCATCCCTATGCCCATCCGCGTTGGCTGCTGATTTTTGATAACATCGTAACTACTCAGCATCCTGAGCGGAGCAGCGCGCCCCTTCGACTTTGCTGCGCTCCGCTCAGGGTGCGCGCTGCGCAGTCGAAGGGTATGGCTGAGTAGTTACATAACATCTAATATAAACGTTCTATGAGTGAATCTGCCCGAGACCAGCTTAGAAAAATCTTGGGAGGCGATCGGTCAAAACCTGTTTCATCTCCTCCCGTGCAGGAGATCTCCCCCAAACCTGCGCTCTCTCTTGCGCTGCCTGCGTCTCAGCAAGATGTGCGTATGCCTTCAATCACTCAGCGGATCAAGGTCCCGCCCACCCGTCAAGCTCCAGAGCCGCTGCTCGAGTTTGACACTCTCCCCATTCAACCGCCAACCACATTTCAAGATGCGCAGCTTTTCTTGCAGCAGTTGCGCGGCAAAATGGCGCGCCTGGCTGAAGAGTTTGCGCAGGGCAGGGTGAATAGCAAACAGTTTCAGGAAATTTACGCCCATTACCAACAGCAGCGCAATCTCATCGAGGTAGCGCTGTATGACATGCCCGGCTCAGATTCCTGGCGGAACGCCGTGGTGACGGGCCAAACGGCCATGCTGCGCCAGCGCAATGCTGCCCAAGTGTTGAGCTATGCCATTTACGACAATGCCACCAGCTTGCCTTTGGCCAGTGTGGGAAACTTTGCGGTGGATACGGCATTGTTGGTGCCCATGCTTTCCAGCTTTCGCTCGGCCACAGCCGAAATGTTTGGCGGCGGCTTGCGCAGCACTGAAATCGAGGGAGGGCGCTGGCTGTGTTTTGTGCCGGGGCGGCATAGCACCTTGTTTGTTATCTTTTCGCTAGAGCCGGCGCGCCTCCATGTGACTTTGATCGAAGACCTGCACCGAGACTTTGAAGTGGCCAATCGCCACCTGCTGGAGCAAGGGGAGGGAGCAGATGCGGCGCGGCAGTTCACGCGCCTGTGGGCTTTGGACCGTGTTACGCTTTGACCTGGCCCATTGGCGTTTTCAAGAGTAAAACACCTTGTTTTGCTCTTTTTTATTCACGCATAGGCAACCGAACGTTGGACGCTGGAGCGTTTGTGGATGAGTATCTTGGTGGGTGGACTAGTTTTTAGAGGGCGATGTCAAAAGTGGGTATGAAACAAGCGGGTAATATTTTGGTTGTAGACGATGAGCTGGATGTGTGCGAGTTGCTGGGAATTCAGCTAACCTCGCAAGGGTATCATGTGACTTTTGCCGAGGATGGCGTCAATGCGCTTAAAAAAGCCGCCGAGCTGACCCCCGATTTGATTTTGCTAGATGCCATGCTGCCCCAAATGGATGGCTTTGAGGTTTGCCGACGATTGCGGGCCGACCCGGTGCTGGCCGAGGTGCCGGTGGTGATGGTGACGGCTCTCAACGACCGTGATTCGTTATTGAGAGGGATCGAGGCCGGTGTGGATGATTTTATATCCAAGCCTTTTGATCTCACCGTGCTGTTGGCGCGCGTGCGAGCCATTACTCGGCTCAATCGCTACCGCCGGCTGCTTGGCGAGCGAGCCAAGTTTGAGAGCCTGATAGAGCTTTCGCCCGATGGCATCATGATGGTGGATGCAGAGGGCAAAATTCGCCTGGCCAATTCCACCGCGCTTGGGCTGCTGGGCGCTGGCGAAGCAGAGGCCGTCATTGGGAGTTCGCTTTCTACTTTTATTGACGCAGGAGAGGCCCAGCAGTTCTGGGCTTATCTGGATGGCATCAATGTCTCAAGGCTGGTTCGACGGATAGAGACGACGATGATTGGCCTGCAAGGCAAGCGCATTCAGGTCGAGGTCAATGCGGGGCAGTTTGTCTGGGGCGATAAACCCATGGTGCAAATGGTCGTCCGAGATATTGCAAAAAGAAAGCAAGCCGAGCAGGCGCTGCGCGCAAGCGAAGAGGCGCTCCGCCGATCCGCCGAGAGCCTGGAAGCGCAAGTGACAGAGCGCACCGCAGAGCTGCAGGTGGCCCTGGGGCGCGCCCAAGAAGTCGACCAATTAAAATCGCAATTGTTCTCCACCGTTTCTCACGAGCTGCGCACCCCGCTCACCTCCATTCGCGGGCAAATTTCAACCCTGCTCGATTACGCCGATCGGCTTGGGCTTGAGGACCGTAACGAGTCGCTGCGCATTATAGACGACGAGGCCGCCCGACTGGATGAATTGATTGGCCATTTGTTAGACATGTCACGCTTGGAGGCGGGCACTTTGCGGGTGCAACTGGTGGTCACCGATTTGCGCCCCATTGTGCTGCAAACGGTTGGCTTGATGGCCGCCCGGGCTGGCGAGCGCCAGGTGGCAGCCGAGTTGCCAACCAAGCTGCCTTTGGTGCATGCAGACCCCAGGCGAGTGCGGCAGGTGGTGAGCAATTTGCTCGACAATGCCGTCAAGTTCTCGCCGACCGGCTCGACCATCACTATCGGGGCTAAAGTTGTGCCCTCTGCCGTCGTGGTGAGCGTGAGCGACGAGGGGCCTGGCATTGCTCCCGAACATCTGGCTCATATCTTTGATCGCTTTTATCGGGTGGAAGAATGCGGCATACGCGTCAGTGGTGGGGGGTTGGGGCTGGCAATCTGCAAAGGCCTGGTAGAGGCCATGGGGGGGCATATCGAGATTGCCAGCCAGTTGGGCCACGGCGCCACTTTTTCTTTTAGCCTCCCACGCTATAAGGAAAGTTGATGCCCATCAAGCCTAACGCTCGCATTTTGGTGATTGATGACGAGCCGCGCATTTTGCGTTTTCTGCAAAAGCATCTTCAATTGGCGGGCTATACGGTTCAGGGCGTCCCTTCTGGCATAGAGGGATTGGACAAGATGTTGGATGCCTGGCCCGATTTGATCTTGCTCGATCTGGGGCTGCCCGATGTGGATGGACTGGAGGTGCTGCGCCGAGTGCGCTGCCAGGCTGATGTGCCGGTGATTATCTTGACTGCCCGCGACGATGAAGACAGCATGGTAACCGGCTTGCGGCTGGGGGCCGACGATTACTTGACCAAGCCTTTTAGCGGACGAGAGCTGCAAGCGCGCATCGAAGCTGTGCTGCGGCGCTACAGGCCGGCCCCGCCGCCAGCCGCTGAAATGGCTGACTTTGAGTCTGGTCCGCTCAGTGTGGATATGAGCCGGCGGCAGGTGACGTTGAACGGCGAGCCGGTGCGCCTGACGCCGGTCGAGTTTGAGCTGCTGGCCGAGTTTATTCGCCATCCCGGCAAAGTTCGGCTGCATTGCGACTTGTTGGCGGCCATTTGGGGGCAGGAATATCGCGACGATGTGACGGTGCTGCGAGCGGCCGTGTATCGCCTGCGCCAAAAAATTGAGCCTGATCCCACCCATCCGCTTTTCATCAAGACCGAGGCGGGGGTGGGTTACATTTTCCTCTAACCTTGATCCTGGCCTGGACTAGCCAGAGCCAAATAGGATTTTTGTAACTACTCAGCAGCCTGAGCGTCCTTCGGCCTTGCTCAGGCTGCGCGGCGCGTAGCCTGCTCTGTCGGCAGACAGGTCGAAGGGTGCAGGCTGAGTAGGGCATGCCCTGCCCTCACCCCAGATTATTGAAAAGATACCTTGTGTCTTGGGTGGCCTCTGCGGTTTTCTCCTGAAAACCTCTAAAGCTTGCTCTCGCTATCATAGCTCTGTTATAGCCTTCTTTGCGCCTATTACAGTACTGTTATGCAGTTTTGCTAAAATTAGGGATTGACATTTTAGGGCTACGCGGCTATACCCCAGGTGTGAGACGGTAAACAGCACATGGTTCATATATTGTTCATCAATATGACGCCCGAGGCTGAATGGATTGCCTGGCGAGCAGCACAATGTGTGTGGGGCAGGTGCATCAGCATTCAATCTGTGCCAGATGCCAAAACCGCTTTGGATATGCTCCTGGGCGGCGATGGTCCGCGTCCCTCGGTGGCTTTGCTGGGGACTGGCGCGCACGGTGATTGTGATCAGGCGATTGTGGGCAAGCTGCGTGAGGCGCTGGTTGATTCTTCTGCGCCATTAGTGGGATTAGCCGATACCAGTTGGGCCATAGACCGCCTGCGCGCTCGCCGGGTTCAGCTAGATTGGGTGATGCTCAACCCTGTGCAGTTGAGCGCGCTGCTAGAGATGGCCGAAGCGCTGAAACTAGAGGTGTCGGCGGGCTAGGACAGAAAGCCAAGTTTTGGTATAATGCCTGGTTTGGCGGGCCTTAAAAGTGTGCCCAACCCCCTGAACCTTCGCAAGGGTAATCTGGTTTGCCAGTCACAGTTTGAGACGTGAACTGGTTCAAGAGGGATAAATCTAGTGTATCTGCTCAGCCTACCCTCCCGCAGGTTGCAGGTTTGGCTGCCAGGGTGATCTGACAATCTTGTCGAGTTGCGCTGGCTTGTCCAAAAACGCTCAAACCTGCGGGAGGGTGAGCAAGTTACAATCTAGTTTACAGGCCGATGATGATGGTTGATGTCGGAATGGCGGAGCTTGCCTGGTTGCAGCCGATCAATTCTTTGTGGTGTGACCAAACCTGGTCGAGTTTGTCCATTACCGGGCCGAGTATGCCTCAACAAGGGCCATGTGTCAAAAATTGTGTAATAGACTTTATCGGAAATAACGCAGCCAACGTATCCCCATACGTTGGCGGACTGGCATGGGGATGCCCGTCCTGCTATTTCCGATAAGGTCTAATTTCGTAGCGACGACCGGCCGGTCGTCGCTACCACGACAATTTACACACAAATTGATAAACCGTTTCAACAAGTTGAGGATTCCGGCCAACTGATTTTGGCCACACCCAATTCTTTGTAGGCATCAGAAACATTGGAGCAAGTTCAAGTCTATTTACGCCGCCAGGCCGATAACCTGGTCCGCTATATTTTGGAGCAGTCGCTCCAGGCGCTGTTGGGCTGGATACCGACGGTCGTTGGCCTGGGCCTGAGGGCGATTTGCTATCGGCTGATTTTGCGCATGGAGGGCTGGGCCGCCATCGAGTCAGGCGCGCGCCTGAGCTTTGCCAATCGCATCCGGCTGGGGCACGGCAGTTATATTGACCAGGGAGTTTATATTCACGCTTGCCCCAATGGAGTGACGATAGGCCCGCGCACCTTGGTTATGCACGGCAGCATTTTGCACGTGTACAACTTTCGCAATTTGCCTCAGGCGGGCATTAGCATAGGCCAAGACAGCCTGGTGGGTGAGTTGAACGTCATCCGTGGACAAGGTGGGGTGAGCATCGGCGATCGAGTCTATACCTCGCCCTTGGTGCAGATCATTGCCGTCAATCACGTTTTTGATGACCCCGAGCGTCCCTTTGTGGAGCAAGGCATTACGGCTGAGGGAATTGTGATTGAGGACGATGTGTGGATTGGCTCTGGCGCGGTGATTACCGATGGCGTGCGGGTGGGAAAAGGCGCGGTGGTAGCCGCCGGCGCGGTGGTGACCCAAGACGTGCCGC
>JBGSMF010000356.1:0-23519 GCA_041740315.1 Thermoflexales bacterium | reverse complement strand
ACTCAGCCGGCACCCTTCGACCTGTCTGCCGACAGAGCAGGCTACGCGCCGCGCATCCTGAGCGAAGTGAAACGCAGTCGAAGGAGCGCGGCGCTCATCCTGAGCAAGGTCGAAGGACGCTCAGGATGCTGAGTAGTTACAGGCTTTGAGCTTAAACAAAAAGCGACGCGCTGTGCGCATCGCCTCGTTGGCAACGGTTGCAAGGTAAGATTTGAAATGTTCTTTGCCGAGGTCAAACGAGCCTGGTCAAATCTTCAGCGGCGCGCCGCATGTCCAAAAAAATCAGGCCCAGCTTGGCCTGTTCACGCGCCAGGACAGTGAGCACGGCGTCCTCGCCGATCGAGGTCAAGATAACATACCCATCCGCGCCGCGAACATAAACCTGGTCGAGGGTGCCTCGCCCCAGCTCGCTAGAAATACGCTCGCCCAGTGAGAGCATGGCTGCTGACATGGCCGACACGCGATCTTCTTCAACATCGGCTGGAAGGGCAGAGGCCATGATGAGGCCATCTACTGACACGACCGCTGAGGCTTCGACATCGGGTGTACCCGCCTGCAGATCGCGCAAACGCTCTACCATCTGTTCAGTACGCGATTTGGGCATACGTTGTCTCCTTTTGCATCAGGCCAAGTAACTACTCAGCAGGCGCCCTTCGACCTGTCTGCCGACAGAGCAGGCTACGCGCCGCGCAGCCTGAGCGGAGTGAAACGCAGTCGAAGGAGTGCGGCGCTCCGCTCAGGATGCTGAGTAGTTACCAGGCCAAAATCATACAACAGCGTAAAATTCCAAAGCTTTACGGCGCTAGCGGCTGACAAGAAAATGATACCACAAGACAAAGATTAGTCAAATAGGGCCAGTGTCACAAGCGTTGGACGTAAATGACCAAATGGTCTCCGGGGGCATAAAAATCGGCGATAGTGGCCGCGCGTTCATAGCCATGTGTTTCATAAAAACGCCGTGTTGGGGCATAGTGGGGCAGGCTGGAGGTTTCGGCAATGATCAAGCGCCCGCCCAGTGCGCGCACCTCTTGGGCAACACGCTGCAAGAGCGCCGCCCCTACCCCGCGCCCTTGGGCGGCCTTGTCGGTAGCGATCCAAAAAAGGTCGAATGTGCCTTGGGTAAGGGCGCGGGGGCCATAGCAAGCAAAGCCCACGACGCGCCCATCTGCCCAACAAGACAAAAAGTGGTAGCCGCTCTTGTCGGCGCCCTGGCCAATATATTCGCGCAGCAATTCGTCTACGGTGGCTACTTCTTCGGCGTCAAACACTTGCACGTCGCGCGAGATAGCCAAGATGGCCGCGGCTTCTTCAGGCTGGGTTATATCAATGCGCAATTGGAAATCTGATTTATTTATGGTGATTCCGCCGCCACCAGGCCCATTCGGCAATCTGGTGCGCCATCTGGGCATAGTCATAACCAGCCATACGCGCCGCATTGGCAAAGCCGCCATCGGCCGCCAGGCACGGGTTGGGATTCACTTCCAAGACATAGGGGGTGCCGTCTTTTTCGCGCATATCAACACGGGCGTAATCACGACAGCCCATTGCCTTGTATGCGGCCAACGCCACCTGGCGGATGCGCTTTTCCAACTTGCGGTCTACTGGGGCAGGACAAAGAACTGGCATGGAATTATATTCAGACGAGTCGGGATTCCACTTGGCGTCAAAGTTGACAACGCGCAGCGTCTTTTCATCCCACGCCGAGAAATCAATCTCTGACACGGGCAAGACATGCGCCGTGCCATTTCCCCACACGCCTACATTAAACTCTCGCCCATCCAGGAACATCTCGACCAGCGCCGGCTGCTTGTAAACTTGCTGAACATATCTCACCTGCCGGCGCAGCGATTGTTCATCTCGAACAACCGAATCGCGCGTGATGCCCATGCTGCAATCTTCGGCCACCGGCTTGACGATGGCCGGATAGGGCACGCGCATGGGTTCATCTGGGTGGCGGAAAACCTGAAAAGCTGCCGTGGGCACCTTGTGTTTCAGCAGCAGGTCTTTGGCATAGCCTTTATTGAGACAGGCATCCAGATTTTCTGGGGTAGCGCCAGCATATTGAAACCCCAGCCGCTCTAACATGCGCGGCACCTGAGATTCGTTGCTGGCCAGGCCGCCAAAGGCCTCGCACAAGTTGAACACTAGTGTTGTATGCGGATCTGCCCCCGCCAAAGCTGCCAAGAGGTCTTGCTCGTTGCGGATGGCGGCCAGGGTCACATGGTGACCTGTGGCGCGCAAGCCCTTGGCAATCGAATTGGCTGTATAGAGGGTTTCTTCGTCCGTTACCGCATCTCGCGCTTCACCACGCCCTTGCTTTTCCACCACGCTGTAGATGACCAGGACGGGCACCGGACTGGGAGGCTCGGCAGAATCCTCCTGATTGGAAGTCATATGCGAATACATGATATATTTCCTTTCTCTTTGCTAAACAGAGTTTGTCGGGAACAATTTGTGATTTATGATTTATGATTTATGATTTACGGTTTATACGGGTAACTACTCAGCAGTTTGAGCGGAGCGCCGCGCTCCTTCGACTGCGTTTCACTCCGCTCAGGCTGCGCGGCGCGTAGTCGAAGGGTGCAGGCTGAGTAGTTACTTATACGGTATGATACGATCTAAGCGATTGCACGCCATAGCGTTTTATTGCTGCGTCAAGGATCATGTTCACCAAGGCGGCATGGCCAATTCCCACTGCCCGCGCTTCGATGCACAAATCGCTAATCTCTGGGTTGATCCCGGGCAATGGGTTAATCTCCAAGATATAGGGCTTGTCGCCCTCGTGCTTGTTCAGGCGAAAATCTACCCGCCCCACATCCAGGCAATCGGTCACGCGGAACACCGCCGCGGCCAGCCAGTTGAGCTGGCTCACCTGGTCGGACGTCAAAGGGGCAGGGCAGAGATAGTTGAGCTGCTCTGGGATTTCAGACTTGAGCCGGTTGCTGTAGATGCCGCCTTCTTCTTTAAAGCCCGTCAGGTCAATTTCCAGCGGCGGCAAAAAGTGCAAGCCAAACATCACACGCGGATCATCCTCGTCGTGTGGAATGCGGCGGGCCACTGGGCCTACCAGATTGCCCACCATGCCTACTGTGATTTCGCGGCCTTCGATGAACTGCTCGACCAGCGCCGGCTGCTTGTACTTTTCGTGGATAATTGCCGCCTGCTGCCACAATTCACTTTCGTTGTGGCAAATGGAATGAGCGGTCACCCCCATGCCGGTGCCTTCGCGGCTGGGTTTGACAAACAGTGGGAACTTGAGATCTTCGTCCAGCGGTTCGCCAACCCGTTCGATAGTTTGCCAGGTAGGGGTAGGCAGCTCGTGCCAAGACAAGATGCGTTTGGTCATAGATTTATCTAGCGCCAGTGACAGCGACAGCAATTTGCTGCCCGTATAGGGAATGCGCAACATCTCCAATATCGCCGGCACTTGGGCCTCGCGCGAGTCGCCCCAGTGTCCCTCGCAGATGTTGAAACAAATATCCGGCCGTTCGGCGCGCAATGTGTCAACCAGGGTGACATCACCCTCATGGAACACAACATTGTGTCCCCCCAGCCGAATGCTCTGCATCAGGGCCTCAACCGTCTCTTCCGAGTCAAGGTCAGCCCACACGTCACCCGCCTCGCCTGGCATGTGCGGCGCATTCTTTTTTAGATTCGCCAAGACTGCAACATTGAGTCCAGTGGCCATAGACCTCCTGAATTCTAGATTTCAAACTTTAGGTTCAATATTCTGGCCCACCCGCTCTGACACGCGCTGCGGCAAGGGCAGAATTGCGCCCGGTTGTGAAACCAGTCTATGCCGCCGGGCGGCCGCATTGACCACGGCGTTGATCAGGTCGGCGTGAGTCGCCCCTTCGGCTTCTACCATCAAGGTCAGGTCGCTGATGGGCGTCACACCGGGCAGACCATTGATTTCTAGCAAGTAGGGCTTTTCGTTGTCATGCCGGTCCAGCCGGAAATCTACCCTTGCCACGTCATAGCATTCCGTCACGCGGGCCGCTTCTAGCGCCAAGGCCCGAATTTCATCTGCCTGCGCCTGGCGCAGCGGCGCTGGGCACTTGCTGCGATACAAATCGGCCATATCCACTTTTAACCGCGCGCTATAAAACTGCTCGGTGCCTGGCGGATAAACGCTGTAATCCACCTCTGAAAGCGGGAAAAAGTGAACCGCGTCTATCCCGCCTTGAAGGTTGCCCACAAAGCCAGCCGTGATATCTCGGCCTTCGATGTACCTTTCGACCAAAGCAGGTTGACAATAAGTTTCAACGATATAGGCCACTTGCCGGCGCAACCCGGCTTCATCATAGACAAGCGATTCTGGCCCAATACCCATGCCGGTTCCTTCACGGGTGGGTTTGACGAATAAGGGGAATTGCAACTCTGGGTCTAGCGGCTCATCAGCCCGAGAGAAGGTTTGCCAATCTGGCGTTGGCAAGCTACAGCCCCGCCATACCCGCTTGGTCATGGGCTTGTACAATGTCACGGCTGCCCCCATCACAGCGGCCGCGCTGTAAGGGATGCCCAGCGCCTCTAAAATGGCCGGCACCTGAGATTCACGGCTATCACCCCGGTAGCCTTCACAGGTATTGAAGCACAAATCTGGCTTGAAGGCCAACAAGGGTGTCACCATGGCCAAGCCGCCCTCCAGGGCAATCACCGAGTGCCCGGTTTGCTCCAACGCCGCCACATAAGCCTGCACATTGTCGGGATGATCCAGCTCATAATCGCGGTCGGGCGCGTTAAAATCCTGCGGCAATTGGCCACTATCTAGATTGTAAAGTACGGCAATACGCATAGGTTTATGGTTGTGTTTATAGTTATGGTTGTGGTAGTGTTTGTGGTTGTGGTTATGGTTTCGGTTTTTCCTCTGCCTGGCTCAGGGTGATAATGGGGCTGGTCTCGCTGCCCACACCCACCGGTTGCCACTTGTGAGCGTCTTGGCCGCGCAGGCGATGTTGGGCGCCGCCCCGCGCATGGATCTTGTCAAAGCTCTCTGGCTTGATGAACATTGCCTCCCGGTCAAGCAAGGCCGTAATGCCCCCCTGCCCCGGTTCAGACCGCTTGTCCTGACAAAAGGGGCAGTTTTCGAAATCGTGGGGCGTATAGCTCAGCGGCTGCTCGTAGGTAGTGATGAACCCTTCGAAATTACGCAAAACAATGGTGTGATCGGATTGGCTGAGCTGATAATTGGGCATCAAAGGCACCTTGCCGCCGCCGCCGGGCGCGTCAATGATGTATTGCGGCACAGCGTAACCGCTGGTGTGGCCGCGCAATCCTTCAATGATTTCGATGCCTTTGGCGATGGGGGTGCGAAAATGCCCCGCTCCCTCCACCAGATCACACTGATACAAATAATAGGGGCGCACGCGCATCTTGACCAGTTCGTGAACGAGCGCGCGTTGAATATGCACACAGTCGTTGACACCGGCCAAGAGCACGCTCTGATTGCCCAACGGGATACCTGCGTCGGCCAGTTTGGCGCAGGCCCGACGCAATTCTGGCGTCACTTCTTGTGGGTGATTGACGTGGATATTTAACCACAACGGGTGATATTTGTGGAGCATATCGCACAGTTCATCCGTCACACGCTGCGGCATAAACACTGGCACGCGCGAACCGATGCGCACGATTTCTACGTGCTTGATCTGGCGCAAACTAGACAAGAGACTGTCTAAAATCTTGGGCGGCAAAACCAAGGGATCGCCACCCGATAGGAGCACATCCCGAATCTGGGGAGTTCGCTCGATATAGGCCAACTGTTCTTCGTACTCGGTGCGGCTAAACTGGGCTGCCGGGTCACCCACAATGCGGCTGCGGGTGCAGTAGCGGCAATAGCTGGCGCACTGGGTTGTGACCAGCATGAGCACCCGGTCTGGATAGCGATGAACCAGACCCGGCACAGGGCTGTGCAAATCTTCGGCCAGGCTGTCTTCCATCATTGAAGTGAACGGCACCAACTCTTTGGCTCTGGGAATCACTTGCTGACGGATGGGGTCGTTGGAATCATCTGGCCGGATAAGCGAAACAAAGTATGGCGTTATATCTACCCGGAACAAGCCTTTAGCCTCCAGGGCTCGCACCTCTTCGTCAAGCAAATTGATGACTCGCCCCAGTTCCTCGACCGTATTGAGCCGATTTGCCAGTTGCCAGCGCCAATCATCCCATTTGTCATTAGAGATGTCTTGCCACACTGGCGCGCGCCGGCTGCGCTCTAAATCACTATTTGACACGTTGACCTCCTAATAATCACGGGTGTATCACCACCCAATACGCAAGCATTGTACACCCAACTTGAACCTTTGTCAGTGAAAGCTTGGTGAATGTTTGCAATAAACATAAAAGGCGTTGGGTGTCATCAATGACACCCAACGCCTTTGACAATCAACCAGATACAACAGCTAGCACAATCAAATAACAATCAGCAACAATGTTTTTCAATCAGGATTCATGGGGGGCAGGCTGAATCGTCAAGCCCTGCTCGCCTGCCCACTTTAAAGCACGGTCAATATCTTCGGTGTCGCCTTCAATATCCACAATCAACCAGGCCTCGACTGCGCCCACACTGGCCCGGCGGATATTGGTGGCAAGGTCAAAATCTTTGATCAGCCGATAAAGAACTGGCTGATCTTGAAGCGATGAAGGATATGTCAATTTGATGCGGCGTTTTTCTTGCACGATAACCTCCTATCTTTGATCGCCCGACCAGCGGGTGGATGGAATAGACCTGATGATCTCTTTTAAAGGCCAAGCCTGTCTGCCTTGAGGTTAATGTTACCATCGGCTGGGGGCGTTGTCAAGACGCGCAAATTTGCAAAATTGCACGCGGGCTAAAGGAATGATAAAATAGGGTTCAACATTTTACATTCATTTGGGGTATAATTGTAAGCTGTCAAGACTGAACTCAACAAGGAGTTGTATCAGTGATCAAGCAATTTGTCTTTGGATGCATTGTGGTTGCCCTGTTGGCAGGCTGTTCGGCCAGTCCTACCTTCGAACCGCAGTCCGCGCCTACTCCATCTGCCAGTCAGCCAGTTACGGCCCAAACAGAGCCAACCTTGCCCCCACCAATCGCCACGACGGCCCCGCTTCCCGAAGAGCCGGTGGCGGCTCGGGTCAACGGCGTTCCCATTTACATGGTTATATTTGAAAACGAAGTGGCGCGGCGGCTGCAAGCCCTGAGAGACCAGGGGTTTGACCTGGATACACCCGATGGGCAGGCCATTATCACAGATGTACGGACCCAAGCCCTGGAAGCGCTGATTGAAGATGCTCTGACGGCACAGGCGGCGGCTCAATTTGGCATCAGCATATCCGAGGCAGATGTTGAAGCTGTCATTCAGCAAGACATTAACAATGTTGGCGGGCAAGAAGCCTTTAATGCCTGGCTAACAAGCAATGGCATGTCGATCGAGGAGCACCGCGCCGCTCAACACACCGCCATGCTCAACAACGCCGTGCGCGACCGGGTAACCGCCAGTGCGCCCACTGCCGCTGAGCAGGTACATGCCCGCTACATCTTGGTATTGACCGAAGACGAGGCCAATCAGGTTTTGGGCATGCTGCAAGCCGGGGCAGATTTTGCCGCCCTGGCCCAGCAATACTCTAAAGACTCGGTGACCAGTGTCCAGGGGGGCGACTTGGGCTGGTTTCCACAAGGGGGGATGGTTGACCCAGCCATGGAAGAAGCCGCTTTTGCTTTGCAGCCTGGGCAAATCAGCGGCGTGGTGCGCAGCGAGTTTGGGGGCCAAGTGGTCTATGAGATTGTTCAGGTGATTGAACGCGAAGCCTCGCGCCCGCTGTCGGTGGAGCGTCTGATGTTTTTGCAGCGGCAAATCTTTAGGCAATGGTTAGATGACGTCAAAACCCAAGCTCAAATCGAACGCTTGGTAACTCCTTAGGAGGTAGTGATGGCTGAAAAGAAAAAGGGTGCGCAACTTTTAGATCGCCTGGCGTTGCTTTTTCTGGGCGCTACGGGCCTAGTCTGCGTGTGTTATCTACTCCTGCTGGTGCTGCCCACCAATCCACTCGCGCCACCCACACCTGTTGAAGTAGTGCGGTGGCCCACTCTCGCACCATCAAATACCCCCCTGCCACCTACGGTGGCGGCGACCAATACCCCTACTCCGCGCTTTACCAACACGCCCGTCGTCGGCACGCCCCCCACAATCGGGCCAACCCCCACCGTGCGTGCAACTATCACCCGCCCGCCCACCCGCACACCCTCACCCACCTACGGGCCTTCACTCACACCCAGCCCAACCCGCTCCAAGTTCCCCTTTACCGCAGAGATTGCGCCCCAGGTATCTCCGTTTGGATGCAACTGGGCAGGCCTCATGGGAACGGTGTTCGATTTGCAAGGCGAACATCTGGCGGGCTATACCATCCACATCAAGGGCGACGCCAGTATTGACAAATTGGTCAACTCGGGCAATTCGCAATTCAAGATGGTGCCCGGTTATGGCGAATCTGCATGGGATTTGCCGATTAATGCCAGCGGGGTGACCGCCGGCACATGGTTTGTGCGCTTGTACGAGCCTGGCACCAACGCCCCCGTTTCAGACACTTATGAAATACGCCTGGAGGCGGCTTGCGGCGTTAGCTCGATGTTTATCAAGTTTGTGCAAAACCACTAAGCGTTGTGAACAAAACAAGACAATCCAGCGGAGGGAAAAGGCGACTGTCTGGCAAATCAACCTTGTGGAACACGCTGGCAACCACAACAGTGATTCTAACCATTGTCATCCTGGCATACTATATTCTGGTCGGATTGCAGCCAAATAGTGTATTCAATTTGTTCCCACCGCCAACGCCAGTGATGATGATAGATATTGTTCCAACTGTCACGTTGGCAGCGCCAACGCCCAGCCCAACAATTGCCGGGTTAACCCTGACACCTTTGCCAATGCCAACGGGCAGCGCGACTGCGGCGGCAACCAGGCTCAAGCCGACACCAAGCGCCACAACTATGCCTGACCCAGAAGCGCTATCAACACCCACGGCAACACCCAGCCCAACCCGTTCGGCTTTGCCATTCACTGCGGCGCTCAGTTACCAGGTTCATCCAATGCTAACGTGCGACTGGACAGGGATAGCCGGAACTGTGACCGATCTACGAGGCAATGCGGCAAAGGGCTATGTGATTCAAGTGACAGGCAGCGACCGCGTGACACACCAGGTGGCGGCCGGCGCCAACCCAGACTATGGGCCAGGCGGATGGGAAATACGCCTGGGGGGCAGGCAATACACCGGCGCATGGCAAGTGCAGCTCTATGCGGCATCAGACCTAAAAAACCCGGTCTCTGAAGCATACGAGTTTTACATGCAAGGATTGTGCCAGAGAAACCTGGCCTTTACAAGATTTCAACAGAATCATTAGATGAGCCCACTGAAAAAACTCGGATTTGAACCGGAAAGAGCAAGTTTTATCCGCACGACGGTTAAGGCCGTATTTGATTTCTTTGCGTTCTCTGCGGTGAAAAAGGCCTTTTTTCAGTAGACAACATGAACTGCGCTCTCAACCAGGAATGAAAATAGAGCGTCTTTGTGTTCTTGGTGCCCTTGGGTTATTTTCGGAAGAGTCATTAGATGATGTGGCATCTTGGACATATCAAAAATAGGCATGGGCGCGGGGATGCCCAGCCACTATTCTCGATGAGCAGCAGCGAGGGCCAAGCCAGTTTGGCGCTAAGCCCAAGTGCGAGGGGGAGATCAAAATGAAAATAAGCAATCAACCAGTGCGGATTACAACCGGCGTACCCGGACTAGATCAGATGCTCCAGGGCGGCCTGGTGGTAGGGTCGGCCGTGCTGGTGCGTGGCGCGCCCGGAACAGGCAAAACCTCGCTGGGGTTGCAGTTTCTGGTAGAGGGAGTGCGAAATAACCAGCCAGGGCTGCTCATTTCTTTCGAAGAGTTTCCCCAATCTTTGCATCGAGATGCCGAATCATTGGGCTGGAATTTGCACAAAATGGAAGAGGCCGGCCAGCTCCACCTATATTTCACTTCTCCCCGGGTCTTTCTCGGCAGCCTAGAATCGCCCCAGAGCGCCATCAGCAAACTCTTGCTAGAAGGCGGCATTCGGCGAGTTGTGCTAGACAGCATCACCCACTTTACTCGCCTCACCAACGACTCGATGGAGTTGCGCAAGATTTACAACTCGGTCATCAACGGCCTAAAGCGTGAGGGGGTCACGTCGCTTTTGTTGGGCGAAGAAGGGCGTGTGCCCAGCCCTCGCTTTGAAAAGGGCAACCTGTCGTATGTGGTAGATGGCATCATCCTCTTGCGCTATGTGGAGGTCGAAAGCGCCATCCAACGCGCGATGGCAGTCCTCAAGCTGCGCGGCAGCGGCCATGCCAAAGAAATCCAACGCTACGAGATTCGACAGAATGGATTGGTGGTCACCGGCCTCTTTGAGGGGCGCGAAGGCATTCTCACTGGCGTTGCCCATAGCACAACGCGGTTGTAATGCAGCACACCCGCGCGCCCTTGTCAATGAGTACACTATACATCGTCGGCACTCCAATCGGCAATTTGGAAGACATTTCCCTGCGGGCGCTGCGCATTTTGCGCCAGGTAGCGTTGATTGCCGCCGAAGACACCCGCAAGACAGCCCGGCTGCTGGCGCACTATGGCATCCAGACGCCACTGACCAGCTACTTTGAGCATAACAAGCTAGCCAAGCTGGATCACATCATCAACACACTGGCCCAGGGCAAAGAGATTGCGCTGGTCTCTGAAGCCGGTATGCCGGGACTATCTGACCCGGGCTATGAGTTGGTGCGCGCCGCGCTAAAAGCCGGCATAACCGTTGTGCCCGTGCCGGGGCCGAGCGCGGCCGTCACGGCCTTGGTTGTTTCTGGCTTGCCCACCGATAGTTTTTTGTACCTGGGGTTCTTGCCCCGCAAGTCTGCCGAGCGCCGCCGTGCTCTGGAAGCAGCCCGCGCCGAGCTTTGTCCCCTGGTCATCTACGAAGCGCCACACCGCCTGGCGGCATGCCTGGCCGACGTAGAGCAAGTCTTGGGCGACCGCCCCATCGCCGTAGCGCGCGAGTTGACCAAAATACACGAGGAAATTTTTCGCGGCAGCATCAATCAGGCTCGCCAGCACTTTGCGGGCGAGGTTCGCGGCGAAGTGACGCTGGTGATTGGCGGAGCGAGCAAAAAAGAACAACTGTGGGATGAAACGCGCGCGCGCGCGGCGCTGGCCGAATTGCTGGCGGGGGGGCTTGACCGCAAAGAAGCCGTGAAACAGATAACCGCCGCGTCTGGTTGGACGCGCCGCCAGGTGTACCAATTATCGCTAGAAACCCAAGAAGCATGAGGTTGGCTGGTCTCTCCCTAGGAGCTTGTCAGAGAGGGCCGTTCGTAGTGTGCGCACTACGAGCCTACCAGCCCGCTCTCCGACAGCCTGCTAGAGTGTTGAGGAGGAACTCACCGCACGCCAAAGGCGCGCGGAGAATGCCGAGAAATGCAGAAAAAGGCTCTGTGGCCTCTGCGCCTCTGCGGTGCAAAAAATAGCCTGTCAACTTTTGGCAGAGAGACTATCTGGGACTGTAGGCAAACCGAAACACTATGCAGGAGACAAACTTGATTGACCTGGACAAGCCAGAAATCTATGCTCAACTAGACCCCGCTGATATGCTTGAACGTATCGCCGAATTGCCCGACCAGTGCCAGGCAGGCTGGGCGCTTGGGCAGGCATTAGAATTGCCAGACGACTACCGGCGAGTAGACAAAGTCGTCATTGCCGGCATGGGTGGCAGCGCCATTGGGGGTTCGGTGGCGGCAGCCCTGGCTGCGCCCGAGTGCCACGCGCCGATAGTGGTGGTGCGCGATTATGATTTGCCGGCCTTTGCGGCCGGGCCAGGCACGCTGGTTATTGGCTCTAGCTATTCTGGCAACACCGAAGAGACCCTGGCGGCATTTGAGCAGGCCCGCGCGCGGGGTTGCAAGCTGTTGGTAATGGCCACCGGCGGCAAGCTGGCCGCCTTGGCCCATCAATACAACGCGCCCTGGCTGCGCTATGATTACCCGGCTTGCCCGCGCGCCACGCTGGGCTATTCGGTTGCGCCGCTGCTGGCCTTGCTTGGCAGGCTGGGCCTGGCACGCGATTACACGCCCGATATGCAAGAGGCTGTTGCCGTGATGCGCGCCTGGCAAGCCGAGATCGCCCCCAGTATGCCGGTGAGCCGCAACAGCGCCAAGCGATTGGCTGGGCAAATGATGGGGCGCTGTGTGGCGATTTGGGGATCGAGCGTGCTGGCCGAAGCGGCCCGCCGCTTCAAGGGACAGCTTAACGAAAACGCCAAGACATGGTCCTATTTTGAGACGCTGCCCGAAGCCGACCACAACGCCATCGAAGGCACCGTGTTTCCAGACGCCCTGACCAAGCTGTTTGTGCTGTTCCTCACCTCGCCGCTAGACCATCCCCGCACCCAACTGCGCTGCCATCTTTCGCGCGAGAGTCTGATGACAGCCGGCGTCAACACCGACGAGCTGGCCGCCCGCGGCCAATCGGCCCTGGCGCAGGTTTTGGGCGTCATTCACTATACAGACTATGTCAGCGCCTACCTGGCGCTGCTGTACGAAACCGACCCCAGCGCGATGCAAGCCATTCTGGGTTTGAAGCAGCGGATGGCCGATAGCTAGGGTAGGCTAGAGTTGGCAAAAATGTCCACCCGCCCCGAAGGTCAACTCAAGCGCAAATTGCGACAGCTCAAAAAGCTAGAAATCACCCTGCGGTTTGGAAAACTGCCCCCCAACGCAAAACCGCCATTGATCTGGGACGAATTCTTTTCCACCCAGGCCGGGGAGAGCTCGGCCAAATACCCCTTTGCCCAACTGCTCAGGCTGGACCGCGAACAGATCAAAACAGTCTTGGAAGAATATTTTTACCAGGTCTATTTCCAACGCTATGTTGAAAGAGGCCTGAGAACAGAGGACATTTACGACCCAAGGTTGCTCTCTTTATTGGGCTTGCCGCCGCAGGCCGGCCTTGAAGATATCAAAAAGCGATTCCGCGAGTTGGCCAAAAAATACCATCCCGATCACGGCGGAGACAGCGCCAAGTTTATCGAGCTGGTCGAGGCTTATGAAAAGCTTGTCGATTAGCGCCGTTTTGGCACTACTGTGCATCTTGGCAAGCGCACTAGCGCCGCCGCAATTTGCCTGCGCAGACGGCCCCGACCAACGTACCCCACCAGGATTTTACGTGGTGGATGCCGCCGTGGGCGTGGTAATCTATCAAAAGGATTCGCCAGACGGCAGCATTGCCCTGGTGCAAATCGTCAACTTGAGCGATGGAGCTGTGATTGAACTTTTGCACGGAGATGTTACAGAGCCAGGCGAGGGCGAGGGGATTTACGGCGGAGATAACCCCACTTTTAACTCTCAGCCGCTACAATACTTTTGGGATGACTTTGCTGACGCCAACAAAGACGCCTTTTGCGTCACCAACGGGCAGTTCTTTCTGAACAACGACGCCCCTACCCCGCTGGCCTTTCCGCTTAAAAAAGATGGGAGCATCATCAGCGAAGGCTATGGGGTGGAGCAATTCCAAGACCAACAGCTCATGCTGGAAATTTGGCCGGACCGGGCCAACATCGCCCCGCTATCCCGCTCGTCTCTGTATTCGTCTGCAGCGCCCACTATCCTGGGCGGGCTGGACGAAACGGTTGGGTTAGGTTGGCAAAAACCCACCGGCAGAACGTTTGCGGGCATTGACGACAGCGACGACGACGGGAGCTATGAAACCGTCCTCATTTTCAATTCCAAGACAGCCAGCCAGCCAGAAGCCGCCAATACCCTGCGCGATTTTGGAGCCGACAAAGTCATGATGTTCGACGGCGGCGGCTCGACCCAGCTTATTTGCAACAACACCTCGTATGTAACGTCTGATAGGAAAATACCGCAGGCCATCGGCATTAGCAGTTTCAAGCCCAAGCTAGACTATAACGCCAGGCCCGTAAAACCGTCGCTGGTCATGGTACTAAAGCCCAATCAAACGGCCAAACTAGACATTGACATTAAAAACATTGGGCGAAAGACATGGGAACCCGGCTATGACATCCAATTGACGCGCGCCCAAGGCCACGACCTGGGCGTTCCGCTTCTCAATGACCTGGCCCAAGCCGTGCCGCCAGGGCTGAACGCGCAATGGGAGCTGAGCATTACGGCGCCAGCCGAGCCAGGGCTGTACCAGACCGTGTGGCAATTGAAACGGGGCGACAAGCCGCTAGGGCCAACTATGACGACCAACCTCATCGTGCTATCGCCAGAGCAGCCCACCCCGCCGCCTCAAGCGTCGGCGCAGCCATCGCCGCCAAGCACACCCAACAACACGGCCCAGCCGGGCGCTACAGCGCCACCCCAGCCCCTGGTCTATGTCACGCCCGGCTCTGTTGGAGGCACCGGGGGGCTGTGCGGCCTGCCGGCAGCTATGATTGTGCTGGTGGGGTTGATGTGTGTAAATAGGCGAAGATAGAAAAACCTGCCAAACTGAGAAGCCGGGGTTCTGAGAGAACCCCGGCTTCTGGGCAAGTCTTGGGCTAGATCACACCCAGTTCCTTGCCAACTTTTTCCAAAGCTGCCAAACCTTTATCCATATCCTCAACACTGAGAGCAGCACTCAGCATAACTCGGATACGGGCTGTTCCCTTGGGTACAGTGGGAAAAACCACTGGCATGGCAAACACACCTTCTTCAAACAATTTGCGGCTAAATTGCTGCGCCAATTGATTTTCTCCCAGGATGACGGGCGTGATGGGAGTCTGACTTTTCCCCATGTCAAAGCCCAGTTTCCCCATCTTTTCCTTGAAATACGCCGTGTTTTTCCACAGGTTTTCCACAAGTTCCGTCGAGTTTTCCAGCAACTCGATCGCCGCCAGGCACGCGGCGGTATCGGCTGGAGTGACCGCGCTGGAAAACAAGAACGGGCGCGCCCGCTGGCGCAAATAGTCTACAATGACCTTTTTGCCGGAAATCGCGCCGCCCATCACGCCCAGCGCCTTGCTAAAGGTGGAAATTTCCACGTCAAACTTGCCATGCAGGTGGAAATGATCCACAATCCCGCGCCCGCCGCGCCCCAGCACGCCTTCGCCGTGGGCGTCGTCTACCATCGTCATCACGCCATACTTTTCACACACCTCGTACAGCTTGTCCAGCGGCGCTATATCGCCATCCATGCTAAACACGCCATCGGTCACCAGCAAGCCACGCCGCGCGGAAGCGTGCGGCAGGTGCTCTTTGATCTTGGCCTCGGCATCGGCGGGGTCGCAGTGTTCGTAAACAATGATCTTGGCGCTGGCAAGCCGGCAGCCGTCAATGATTGACGCGTGATTGAGCCGGTCGGTAAAGATTACGTCTTCTTTGCCCACCAGCGGAGGGATGGCGGCCTGGTTGGCGCAAAAGCCGCTTTGCACGTAAAGCGCATCTTCAACGCCCTTGAAGGCCGCCAGCCGCTTTTCTAGCTCTATATGCAGGCCCAGCGTGCCCGCAATGCTGCGCACCGCAGCCGGGCCGATGCCCCACTGCTCGATGGCGCGCTGGGCGGCCTGCCGCAAGCTGGGGTGGTTAGCCAGCCCCAAATAGTTGTTGGTCACCAGGTTGAGCACCGGCTTGCCATCTACCACCATGTGCGGGCCGCACGCGCTGCCAATTGTGCGAATGGTGTTGAACAAGCCCTGGTCGCGCAGCGATTGCAGTTCTAGAGATAGCCAGTCAAGTTTACCTGTCATTTTATCTACTCCTTGTATTCAAGCGGTCAGTTTTCAGCAATCAGCTTTCAGCGGTCAGCTTTTAGCCTCAAGCCGCTGTCGGTTGACAAATGGTTATGATGGTTATGGCGCTAGCTGAATGATATAGCCGGTGCGCGGGGCAAGCTCTGGGATAGGCGTGTAATCACTGAACCCGCCTTGGGCATCAAGCTTGGGCGCGGCAACCTGAGCGCCGCCCAGCAATTCAACCGCCTTTAATTGGCCAGAGAGCCGGCTGGCCTCAACCGACAAGCCATAGTCACTAGCCGGCTTGCCCCCAAAGTTGATCACCACCAGCAACTTTTCTTGCTCGGTCTGGCGCAAAAAGGCATACACCTCTGATGTGGCTTTGACCGGCAGCGTATCGCCAAGGCGCAGAGCCTCATGCGTGTTGCGCAGAGCGATCAGCTTGCGATAATGGTTCAGCAGCGAGTTGGGGTCGGCAGCCTGGGTTTGAACATTGACTTGTTCATAGCCCTGGTTAAGCGGCCCCCACGGCGTGTGGGTTGAAAAACCGGCGTGCTGCCCCGGCGTCCACTGCATGGGCGTGCGAATCATTTCGTCGGGCTTTTGGCCCGTCATGCCAAGCTCTTCGCCATAATAGATAAACGGCACACCCGGTCCGGTCAGCAAGACAGTAGCCGCCAACTTGGCGCGGCCTGTGTCTCCAAACAGGTACGACATTGTCCGTTCCTGGTCGTGATTGGTGATAAAGGTGGCATACTGGCCAGGCGAAAAGACCTTTAAATCTGTAGCATACAGCGCCGCCACAGGCGCTGCCGAGCTGTTATTGACCGAAGCCAGAATGGCCCTGGATAGCTCGAACTCGAACGCCAGGTCGAGTTGGTCGCCAATATAGCTGGCCACCGAGCCGCTGTCTGACCAAACCTCACCCACGCTGACAGCCTGCGGGTTAGCTGCCTTGTAGACCTGGTTGAATTGACGCAGCCATTCGTGAGTTGCAGGAGTGTTTTCTTGCACCTGGCCTTCCTCGATGAGGTGGCGAATGGCATCCAGACGGTAGCCATCGGCGCCCATGTCTTGAAGCCAATAGCGCGTGATTTTGAGCATTTCTTCAGTCACGGCAGGCGTGCGATAGTTGAGATCGGGCATGCCTGACCAAAACATGCCATAATAATATTTGTCGCCCAATTGGTGCCAGACCTGTTGATTCCAGGGACCCAAATAACCCGGGTTAGTCTCTGACCAGATGTACCAATCACGATATGCAGAACCGGGCTTGCTGGCCTCTACAAACCAGGGGTGCTCGCTAGAAGTGTGGTTCAGCACCAGGTCAATAATCACCCTAATGCCGCGCTTGTGCGCTTCGGCCATCAAACGCTTGAAATCCTCGTTGTCGCCGTATTCGTCGTCTACCTTGTAATAGTCGGTGACATCATAACCGTGATAGCTGGGCGATTGCATAATGGGCATCAGCCAAAGGCCGGTTACGCCCAGGTCGTCGGTGGTGGCAGGGTCGCCGTCGTTGAGATAATCTAGCCTTTCGATCAACCCTTGCAAGTCACCCACGCCATCGCCTGCCAGCGGGCCGGTGGTAGAATCGGCAAACGAGCGCACAAATACCTCGTAGAATACAGCATCATTCCACCAATACATTTTGGCCGGCGCTAAGGTAGCTGTTGGCGTAACCTGCGGCGCGCCCGGAGCGCAGGCCGCCAAGGCCGTAACTCCAAGCGCAATCAGCGCCACAAAACACCCAATAGACCTAACCTGCATCCTGCTATCTTGCATCTTGCTACAACTCCCCCACGCGCGGGTTCGGCGTCGTCGTTTCCGGCGGCACCTCTTGCGGGTAAAACACCACCTTGCCGCTTTCGCCAGAGGCCATCACCTCAAACCCCTTGGCGGCGTCATTCAAGCTAAACCTGTGCGTGACGATGGGGCGCAAATCTACCGCGCCGCTCTTGAGCAAGCCGCGAGCCTGATACCACGTTTCCCACAAGCGCCGCCCCACCACGCCAAAAATCGTAATGCCCTTGAAAATCACCAGGTTGCTCAGGTCAAACTCCATCGGCTTGCTGGGCAGGCCAAACGCCACCGCCTCGCCGCCATATTTAAGCAGGCTAAAGCCATCGCGAATGGCCGAAGGCGCGCCAGACATTTCCAACAGCACGTCCACCCCCTCGCCTTGGGTGGCGTCGCGCACACCCGCAATCAAATCATCTTGGCCCGCCAAAAAGACCCGATCGGCGCCCATCTTGCGCGCCAGGTCAATACGATACTTGCTAATGTCGGTGGCATACACCGCCCGCGCGCCGATGGCTTTGCACACGGCCACTGTCATGCAGCCCACCGGCCCACAGCCGGTGACCAATATCTTTTTAGAGCGAATGTCGGCAGTAAAAGCGGTGTGAACAGCATTGCCAAAGTTTTCCATGAGCACAGCAATTTCCACCGGCATGCCATCGGGGTTCTTCCAGGCGTTCTCTACAGGCAACTTGATATACTCGGCAAACGAGCCATTGGTGTCTACGCCGATGATCTGGGTGTTGCGGCAAATGTGACCATTGCCGGTTTTGCACAGGTCGCACACCCCACAGACAATGTGGCTTTCTGCCGAGACAAAGTCGCCTACCCTAACCTCGGTTACGCTAGAACCCAGCTCAACAATGTCACCGCACAGCTCGTGCCCCTGAATGATGGGCGGTTTGACGCGGCCCTGCGCCCAGGGATCCCACTTGAAAATATGAAGATCAGTGCCGCAAATACTGGTGGCTTTTACCCGGATAAGTATGTCACGCGGGCCAACTAGAGGAACATCTACCATCGTAATTTCAAAACCCGGCTCAGGTCGAGCTTTTAGCGCAGCGCGCATTTGAGCAGTCATTTTTACCTCGCAGAGATTATTGGGGACTTTTGGAAGATTTAAATCAAGTATAGCACCGCGCCAGTTTGGCGTCAAATCAAATAAACCGTATTGACATCTAGTTAAAAGAGTGATATAGTTGCAATATCAAATATTGGTATACCAACTATAATAAAGGAGGTGAGCATCTTATGCGCAAAGAAAATCTATATACAGCCGCAATCGAGATTCAGCTTTATACCGCTTTGCTGCTCAAGTTCTTTAACCAAGCTCTTGAAGAACGCTTGCGTGAGCATGGCGAAAAAATCAGCGGCCTGCAACACGGCATTCTCCGTATGGTGCAATTCGAAACCTTGACCATCAGCGAAATCAGCCAACGACTGGGGCTTGATCCCTCTACCCTGGTACGAGCAGTGGACTCGCTAGAACGCAAGGGGCTGGCCCAACGTGGCAGCGATCCACACGACCGGCGACGAAACCCAATAACCATTACAGAAAAGGGAACTGAGCTTGTTACAGCAGTGCCGGCGATTTCTGAGCAAGACTTTTCCTTTCAAGCATTACAATCTTTCAAGTCAACCATAAAATTGCGAGACCTGTTGCGCGAACTGGTCAAAGAATTTCCCGAGGGAAAGATTGTTGCAGAACTGATATCTGACTAGACGAAGAATCAATAGAGGAACATATATCTTGGGAGGATTCAAAATGAACCAAAAATCAATCATTATCATTGGGGCAGGCATAGCAGGCCTGTCTGCCGGGTGCTATGGGCAGATGAACGGCTATCGCACACAGATTTTTGAAATGCACGACTTGCCAGGCGGAGTGTGCACCTCGTGGAAACGAGAAGGATATACCATTAATGGTTGCATCGGTTGGCTAACGGGATCCTCACCCAACAACAACTATTACCGTATCTGGGAAGAGTTGGGGGCGGTGCAAGGGCGCAAGGTCGTCAATCACGAGGAATTCACCCGGGTTGTAGGAAAAGACGGCAAGGCATTCATCATATACTGCGACATTGACCGGCTTGAACAGCACATGAAGGAACTTGCTCCGCAAGATGCGAAAGTGATTGACGAGTTTATCAAGGCGGCGCGCATCTGCGCAAAATTTAACCCGCCAACAGATAAAGCACCCGAGCTTTATGGCTGGCTGGATGGAATCAAGTTCCTGATTCAGGCGTGGCCATTCCTGCAAGTCGTTTCCACGTGGAAAAGCGTTTCACTCCACGATTTTGCCGCGCGATTTTCATCGCCCTTCATGCGCCGGGTTCTGCCCCTTGTCTTTCCTGATACGCTGGCTTTGTTGACGACGCTCGGTTGGCTTGACCAAAAAGCTGCTGGTTATCCAATAGGTGGCTCGCTCGAGTTTGCGCGCGCCATTGAACGGCGTTACCTTGATTTGGGAGGAGAGATTCATTATCGCTCGCCGGTCGCCGAGGTGCTGGTTGAAAACAATCGGGCTGTGGGGGTACGGCTGCGCGATGGCACTACTCACCGCAGTGATATTGTCATCTCGGCTGCAGATGGGCGCACAACCATCTTTGATATGTTAGGGGAAAAGTATATCAACAAAGAAATCCGAGGATATTACACAGACCTGGCTCTCTTCCCCCCCTTAATCCACGTGGCGCTCGGTGCCGCCCGCTCTTTTGACGGCTTGCCCCATTCTGTCATCTATCCGCTTGATCCGCCTATAACGATTGGCGGGCACGAACAAAAAAGCCTCTCTGTTGAGACCTATAACTTTGATTCTACCCTGGCACCCCCTAACAAGACGGCCTTGCGGATCATGTTACCCTCTGATTATGCGTATTGGCAGGGCCTGAGGCAAGACCTCGATCTTTACAAAGCCGAGAAAAAAAAGATTGCCGACACGGTGATTGCATTGCTTGACGGGCATTATCCAGGATTGGCTGACCAGGTTGAAATGTGGGACGTTGCCACCCCCCTCACCTGGGAACGCTATACCGGCAATTGGAAAGGCAGCTATGAAGGTTGGTTATCAACAGAAAAGACAATGCCGCCTTTTCGCATGCGCAAGACCCTTCCTGGGCTGGCGTCTTTTTACATGGCGGGGCAATGGGTTGAACCAGGGGGTGGCTTGCCTGCCGTAGCCGGCTCTGGCCGCAACGTCATTCAAATCATCTGTAAGCGGGACAAAAGGATATTTGTGACAAAGGTTCCGTAAAGGTCGCCTGGCCCATTTGCAATTGAATTTGGGTGTATGTTGTGATAGAATGAGGTACACATCTTGGGTATTGACCCGGCGAATCCAGTTGCAAACGGGAGGGCGCAAAGCATGCCGACTTATGTTGTTTTGATGAAATTGACAGACCACGGGGTGCACAATATCAAAAACGCCCCTGGACGGATTGAAACCGCCATCCAAGCTTTTGAAGCCATCGGCGGCCAAGTGTTGAGCTTTTACGCCGTCATGGGCGAATATGATTTTGTGAGCATTGTTGAGGGCCCCAGCGATGAGATTGTCATGTCCTTTTCTATGGGGCTGGGCGCTACCGGAAATGTCAAGGCCACCTCGCTCAGAGCGTTTAGCAAAGAGCACTTTGATAAAGCCATCCGGCAACTGGACCGGCTGGAAAGGCTGGATTTGGCCAAAGAAGACAGCGCCATTGATCTCAAGGCCTAGGGCCATTCACCTGCCGGCCCAAAGGGGAATACACCATGTCAAGGCAAGAACTGCGGGCGATGATGGAAGGGATGTTTATCAGCGCCCTGATTATTTTGCTCTTGTTTCTAGGCGGGCTGTCACTGCTGCCGCCTGCCACGTATTGGAGCATTGCAATTTTTGCCATCCTATCGGGCATGTTGGCCCTGTATTACGAACTCAAGGGCGTGCAAGAATGGACCCGCCTGCGGCGCGAATTGATCTATGGCATGCTCATCGGGGTGGTGGTGCTGTGGCTGTTTTTCAGCCGAGACACTCCGCCATTCTTTTGGGGCGGGGTCATCTTTTGGCTTGTATTTAGCCTGCTGGCCTTCTTTTTTGAGCGGAGATCACAGCAACGCTTGCTGCACTTGCAAAGCCTGGGGGCGCTCTATTGCCCTCGCTGCGGCACAAGAAACCTCCAAGAGGCCAAGCATTGTACCCGTTGCAGCCTAGAGTTATCGCAGGTGCGCAATCTGCTCCGCGCGCCAGACGAACAAAAACCCTGAGGTCACGATTAACTTGCCATAACAGTGATTTTGAGGGAAAATACGTAACTACTCAGCCATACCCTTCGACTGCGCAGCGCGCACCCTGAGCGGAGCGCAGCAAAGTCGAAGGGGCGCGCTGCTCCGCTCAGGATGCTGAGTAGTTACCACAAAGGTAAGAATAGAAACCTTTGTGCCCCTTTGTGGATAAAGAATCTTTGCGGTCGCGCTAGTTTTTTTAGGGTAATACTAAAATATAACCCTAAAAGGGCTGTGAACACCAAAACAGAAAAGAGACCAATGGATATTCGAACACTGAATGCCGCCACACAATCTGTAACCGCCGATGTCATCATCGTCAATCTATTTGAGGGGACGCAAGAACCCAGCGGTGCCACCGCCGCCGTAGACAAGGCGCTGGGGGGCGCCATCTCGGCCCTCATCCAGAGCGGCGATATCAAGGGCAAGCTCAACGAGGTGACTGTGCTGTACACGCAGGGGGCTATTCCCGCTGCGCGCGTGCTGGTGGTCGGCCTGGGCAAGGCAGAAGAGTTCACGCTCGACCGGGCGCGTAAGGCTTCTGCTTCGGCCTGCAAAAAGGCGCAGGCGCTGGGCAAGTCAGTTGCCAGCATCGTTCACGGCGCTGGCAGCGGCCAGATCAGCGTCGAGCAAGCAGCCCAGGCAAGCGTGGAAGGCGCGCTGTCGGGATTGTATGAATTCCGCGCCCACAAATCCAAGCCCGCCGAACAATCGCCGGTAGAAAGCTTGGCGCTGGTTGAATTTGATGCGAGCAAGCTGCCGGCGATCGAGGCAGGCGCCAAGGCCGGGCGGATTATTGCAGAGGCCACCAACCTGGCGCGCGATCTGGTGAATCAGCCCAGCAACTATATGACACCCACCCTGCTGGGCCAGGCCGCTCAGCAAGTGGCAACGGAAACCGGCCTGCACTGCGAGATTTACGGCCCAGAATGGATGCAAGCGCAGAACATGGGCTCGCTGTTGGGCGTGACCCAAGGCAGCGACCAGCCGCCGCGCTTTATCATCTTGGAGCACGGCCGGGAGCGCCCGGAAAAACCCATCATCTTTGTAGGCAAGGGCATCACCTTCGATTCGGGCGGCATCAGCATCAAGCCAGCCGAAGGGATGGAGGACATGAAGAACGATATGGGCGGGGCGGCGGCCGTCATTAGCGCAATGCGAGCGATTGCGCAATTCAACCTGCCCTTGCACATCATCGGCATGGCGCCAGCCTGCGAAAATCTGCCTTCAGGCCACGCTTACAAGCCCGGCGACGTGCTGCGCGCCCGCAACGGCAAGACTATCGAAGTCATCAGCACAGATGCCGAGGGGCGCTTGATTTTGGCAGACGCGCTGTGCTACGCGGCAGATTACCAACCTGCCGCCGTCATTGACCTGGCCACGCTGACCGGCGCATGCGTGATTGCGCTGGGGCGAAACATGGCGGCGGGATTGTTCGCTTCAGATGAAACACTGGCGGCAGAGCTGCGCCAAGCGGGCAACGGGGCAGGCGAAAGGCTGTGGCCCATGCCGCTTTACCCAGAATATCTGGAAGCCATCAAGAGCGAGGTGGCCGATATCAAGAACCATGGCGGGCGCTATGGCGGCGTGGGCGCATCGGCCATGTTCCTTCAAGAATTCACCAGCTATCCGTGGGCGCACCTGGATATAGCGGGGATGGTGTTGAGCGAAAAAGACAGCGCCAAACAGGTCAAGGGTGCCACCGGCTTTGGCGTGCGCACGCTGGGAGAGTTTGCGCGCCGGCCC
>JBGSMF010000355.1:0-29081 GCA_041740315.1 Thermoflexales bacterium | reverse complement strand
TTGGTGGCCTGGCCGGCGCCATAAATCTTGCCCACCGTCGCGCCTGTCCCGGCGCCGGCGTTGCCTTGGGCGGGCGGGTCAGACGAGGCGTTCTGGCACGCGGCATAACCCATCACCGCATCGGGGCGCACCTTGGCGTTGCCAATGCCCAGGTCGAACAGTATGGCCGCCGGAACAATGGGCACTTTGGCCACGCGCACGTCAAGGCCCACCCCGCGCTCTTCCAGGTATTTCACTGCGCCAGAAGCTGCATCCAGCCCAAACGCGCTGCCGCCGGCTAGAACAATGGCGTGCGCTTTTTGCACCAGGTGCATAGGCTTCATTGCGTCGGTTTCGCGGGTGCCCGGGGCGCCGCCGCTCTGATCCATGCCGGCAACCGCGCCTTCTTCACAGAGGATAACCGTCACTCCAGTGAGCGCCTCTATATCCTGGGCGTGCCCCACCCTAATGCTGGGCACATCCGTGATGGCATTGTGAAAAACAGTCATACCTTCGCTCCTTCCCGCTCGCGCTCAGAATACAAAAAGTATATGTCAGATGGATGGCAATAGAGAAACAAGTCTGGGCCATTTGCGTAGCGTCACATCTGGCCAGCACAAGCTCATTCTACCACAGGTGGGTCAGGGTGATTTGTGAACCGCTCGTCCAAATCCACATACGGGTATTGTTGCGCCAACCATGCCCATGTTGTTTCGATGACCCGCCCGTACTCATTCAGGCGCATGGCGCCATCCATAATTTCACCCAGCAAACATTCCATGTCCTTTATGCATAGCGTCACAAAATACGCGCCCGCCTGGGTGTAATCATATCCCTTCAAGCGGATCGAGCGGCGATGGTGGTGGGCCGAGTCATAGCCAAATGGCATCAGGCTCTCTCACAAGTTTCGAATCACTGCATCAGCAAACTCGCTCGTTTTCACTTCGCGCGCGCCTTCCATCTGCCGGGCAAAGTCGTAGGTGACAATCTTTTGCCCGATGGTCTTGATATAGGCCGCTTCAATTGCCCGGGCAGCCTCGCTAAAGCCAATGTAATCAAGCATCATAACGCCAGAAAAGAGCAAACTGCCCGGGTTGACCTTGTCCTGGTTAGCATAGCGGGGAGCGCTTCCATGTGTGGCTTCGAACAGCCCTAAAAAATCTGACAGATTGGTACCTGCCGCAATTCCCACCCCGCCGACCTCTGCAGCAATGGCATCAGATAAATAGTCGCCATTCAAATTGGGTGTGGCAATCACGTCAAACTCGTCAGGCCGCAAGAGCATCTGCTGGAACATTATGTCGGCAATCCTGTCCTTGATAACGATTTTGCCTTCGGTGCCCGGCTGACCGGCATCTTGCTCCATTACTGTCACATCACCAAATTCTTGCTTGGCAACTTCATGTGCCCACCACATGAAGGCGCCTTCAGTAAACTTCATAATATTTGACTTTGTCACTATTGTCACATTCTTGCGCCCGTGGCCAATGGCATACTGAATAGCCTTGCGCACCAGGCGCTTGGTGCCAAACTCTGTCATCGGCTTGATGCCAATGCCGGCCATTTCGTCAATCTGCGTCCCCATGTTTTCGTTCAGCCAACGGATCAACTTGCGGGCGTCGTCGCTGCCTGACTGCCATTCAATCCCAGCATATACGTCTTCGGTGTTCTCTCGAAAGATCACCACATCCACCTTGTGGGGTTCTTTGAGCGGGCTGGGCACGCCGGGGTACCAGCGCACCGGGCGCACGCAGGCGTACAAGTCGAGCTTTTGGCGCAGCGCCACATTCAGGCTGCGGATGCCGCCGCCCACAGGCGTGGTGAGCGGGCCTTTGATGGCCACCACAAATTCTTGAATTGCTTTGAGGGTGTCTTGCGGTAATGGCTCGCCGTACAATTCCATCGCTTCTTCGCCGGCATACAGGCGCATCCACGCAATTTTGCGTTGGCCGTTAAAAGCCTTTTGCACCGCCGCATCCCAAATGCGCAAAGACGCTCGCGTAATATCCGGCCCAATGCCATCGCCCCAAACCACGCCCAAGATAGGATTGTGCGGCACGACCAGCTTGCCGTCTTTTATTTCAATTTTCTTGCCTTCTGGCGGAACTGTTACTTTGTCAAACATTTGGCCTCCTGAAAATTGCGTGATGGGTGCTCTGTTTTACGCCTCGCGGATCAATTTCCTTAGCACCGTCTGCAGAATGCCGCCGTTGGCGTAATAATTCACATCCACCGGTGTATCCAGCCGCGCAATAGCCTGGAACGTCACCACGCTGCCATCCGCTTTTTCGGCCTGAAGGGTGATGGCTTGGCGCGGCTCGATGCTATGGTCAATGCCTTCAATGGTAAACACTTCTCGGCCATCCAGCCCAAGCGATGCGGCATTTTGGCCCGGCTGGAATTGCAGCGGCAGCGCGCCCATCCCCACCAGGTTGCTGCGATAGATGCGCTCGAACGATTCGGCCAGCACAGCTTGCACACCAAGCAACAGCGTGCCCTTGGCGGCCCAGTCGCGCGAAGAGCCGGTGCCATATTCTTTGCCCGCAATGATGATGAGCGGTGTGCCTTTAGCCCTGTAGCGTTGGGCCGCATCATAAATGCTCATCACCTCGCCCTCTTCCTCTTGGGGTGAGGGCGAACCCTCACCCCCCACCCCTCTCCCAGAGGGCGAGGGTAGATAGTACGTCACCCCACCCTCTATGCCGGGCACCAGCAAGTTTTTCAGCCGGATGTTGGCAAACGTGCCGCGCGTCATGATGCGATCATTGCCGCGCCGCGAGCCGTAGGAGTTGAAATCGGCCTTTTGAATGCCACGCTCAATCAGATATTGCCCCGCCGGACTCTTTTCGGCAATATCGCCCGCCGGCGAGATGTGATCGGTGGTCACCGAATCGCCCAGCAGCGCCAGCACACGCGCGCCGCGAATCGGCTGCAACGGCGCAGGCTCTAGCGGCATATCGGCAAAGAACGGCGGCTCTTGAATGTATGTAGACGCTAAATTCCAGGCGTACAGCTCGCCCTCGGCAATAGCAATCTCGTTCCAGGCGGGGTTGCCATCGAACACATTGGCGTAAATGCGGGCGTACATCTCTGGTTTGATGGCGGCCTGGATTGCATCCAAAATTTTCTGCTGTGAAGGCCAGATGTCGCGGAGGTAAACCGGCTGGCCGTCCGAGCCGGCGCCAAGCGGCTCGGCGCTCAGGTCAATATCCACCGTGCCGGCCAGCGCATAGGCCACCACCAACGGCGGCGAGGCGAGATAATTGGCCTTGACCAGCGGATGCACGCGCCCTTCAAAGTTGCGGTTGCCGCTGAGCACCGCCGCCACTACCAGCTTGTTTTGGGTGATGGCCTGGGCAGTTTCTGCTGGCAGCGGGCCGCTGTTGCCAATGCATGTCGTGCAGCCATAACCGACAATGTGAAAGCCCAACTGCTCCAGATACGGCAGCAGTCCCGCTTCTTTTAGATACTCTGTCACCACTTTAGAGCCAGGCGCCAGGCTAGTCTTGACATGCGGCGCAGCCTTCAAGCCGCGCTCAACCGCCTTTTTCGCCAGCAGGCCCGCGCCCAACATCACGGATGGATTAGAAGTGTTAGTGCAAGAGGTGATGGCGGCAATGACCACAGCGCCGTGTCGGAGATCGGTGGTCGGTGGTCGGTGGTCAGTTTTTTGGTCGGCAAGCACTTTATGAAATGACGCTCTCACCTGCGCCAGCGGCACGCGGTCTTGAGGGCGCTTGGGGCCGGCCAGGCTCGGTTCCACAGCGCCCAGGTCAAGTTCTAATGTGTCGGTGAATTGAGGGTCGGGGGTGTCGTCGCTGCGGAACAGGTCTTGTTCCTTGGTGTATCGCTCCACCAGTTGAACTTGGGCCTCGCTGCGACTTGTAGCGCGCAGATAGCGCAATGTTTCGGCGTCAACCGGGAAAAAGCCGCACGTCGCGCCGTACTCGGGGGCCATGTTGGCAATCGTGGCGCGGTCGGGCAAGGTCATCTGGCCCAGGCCTGGGCCATAGAATTCTACAAACTTGTCCACCACACCCTTTTTGCGCAGCATCTGCACTACCGTCAATGTCAGGTCAGTAGCCGTCACACCCTCGCGCAGTTGACCGTATAGCTTGAAGCCAATCACTTGCGGCGTGAGCATATAGAGCGGTTGTCCCAACATCGCCGCTTCAGCCTCGATGCCGCCCACTCCCCAGCCCAACACCCCCAGGCCATTGATCATCGTCGTGTGAGAATCGGTGCCCACCAGCGTATCGGGCAGCGCCACACCGTCGCGCAAGAGCACCACCTTGGCCAGAAATTCCAGGTTCACCTGGTGAACAATGCCGGTGGCCGGGGGCACCACCCGAAAATTATCAAACGCCCGCTGCCCCCAGCGCAAAAACTCGTACCGCTCGCGGTTGCGCTGAAACTCGATCTCGGCATTGCGCCGCAGCGCCCAAGGCTGTGCGAATACATCTACCTGCACCGAATGGTCTATGACCAAATCCACCGGCACCAGCGGATTGATGCGTTTTGGGTCGCCGCCCAAGCGCCGGGCCGCTTGGCGCATGGCCGCCAGGTCTACCACCGCCGGCACACCCGTAAAATCCTGCATTAGCACACGCGCCGGCTTGAACGGCACTTCCCCTCCTTCACCGGCGGGGGGCCAAGCGGCCAGATTCGCCACATCGTTCTGCGTCACCTCGGCCTCATTGCACGAACGCAACACGGTTTCTAGCAGCACCTTAATCGAAAACGGCATTCGAGCCAAGTTAGGCGCGATGCCGTTTTTCTCCAAAACGCTCAGGCGATACAACGTGGCTGCGCCAGAGCCGCTTTCAAATGTGTCACGCGATCCAAAATAGTCTTGCGCCATCCAACCCTCCCCTCTCCATTACAACGATTTATACTTGCCTCTGCTTTCAAATGCCAGACTCATCTGCAAAGGTTTTACCTTCTCTACATGCGAATAAACCGGCGCTTCATAGCCTGGCTTTATCAACAATGCCTCTTCCATTGAATTGCGCAAATCTTCGGTCGAGCCAACATGGTAAAAATGGGTAATGGTCCTTTCAATCGCTCCACTCCAGTACTGCGCAATGTGGGCATTGTTTCTATACTTGTTCTGCTTCCACATTGAAAGAGCAAACCCACAAGGTAGAGCTTGGGTAATTTGCGCCAGTTCCACAGCATCGCGTTCAGACCATTGTTCGTAATAATCGGTATGCCGTCCGATGTAAGGCGGGTCTAGATAAACAAAATCGCCTTCCTGGACCTCTGCAAGGCAATCCCTCCAATCTCCAACACGAAACTCCCATTCTTTTCCCTGCATTACTTTGCGAGTAACCCTAACTTGATTGACAATCTTGGTTACATAGGCTTGGCGAAAACGGTCAGGCTTGCGGCAAAACGGCACGTTGAATTTGCCCCGGCTGTTAAAACGCATCATCCCATTGAAGCATGAACGGCTCAGAAACAAAAAATCAAGCGAGTCGCCAGTTTGGTTAAAGCGATTTCGCACAGTATAGTAATAGTCTTCGCCTTCAACAAGCAGCTTTTGGCCTTCTTGCTTCAAATGTTCTTCAACCATTGCGGGTGTCAATCTGCCTGTAGATATTTTTTGATGCAAAGAGATAATATGTGGATTGATGTCATTGACCAGGGCGCGTTCCGGCTGCACATTAAACAAGACAACGCCAGAGCCTAAAAACGGCTCTATCCAACGCCCGCAACCATCCCAATAAATATTTTCCAGGATGAATCGGACGAGTTTTGTTTTAATGCCCTGGCATTTTATTGGTGGTACGTTAACAAACTTGGTATCTGTTCGCGGCAACGGTTGAAAACTCACTTGCTTGCCCTTTTACTTTCACGCTTTCCCTTGTACTTCAAGTAACTTGCCAGATTGGTATACGGACGTTTGGTTTCAATGGCTCGCGCCATATCTTCGGTGAGATAGAACTGCCAGTAATCGTCAAAGACACCTTCTCCCAATTCCGCGAATGGGCCAGTACCGTTCACCAGTCTTGCGATGTCAGTCACCGAACCGATGTTCTTGGTGTTTCCACTACCTGGCCGATCCAAAGCTATCCGATATTTTTCTTGGACAAAGAACTCAAAGTCATTCACAACTGAAGCAATGCTTTCCAATTCCTCCAAGTGATACCGCCTTCGCTCGTCAATCTCGCCTTCTGCTTTGGAGTAAATAACACCCAAGACAAGGTGACCAGAATAAGAAGCGTAAGGAAAAGCAGTATTCTTGGTGCTGTGCCGATTACGAAAATAGCCAGTAAAAGCGCCCAAAGTCATGCCATTTGCCTGCTCAGTGTTGACACGGTAAGTGCTTTTGATGTCAAGCGCAAAACGACGACCATCGGCATCCACAAAGCTCATATCAGGGTAAAAATTTTGTTGTTCGGCCAATACCAGTTTTAGTTTATGCTTCTCGGCAAAATGCGCTAATTCAGGAAACAACAACAACTCCATGATTTTGGAAATAACCTTGGTATCTACCGAGATTGTGTAAATATTCCTGGCGATGTCAATGAACCCTTTAACGATCCAGTCGCCATTATCAGTTGAAACTGCTTTATTAAAAGTTGCGGCTTTAGATTGCAAAGCTTGAAGGATCGACACCTTGTCCATTTTAACCGCTCCGCTGCTCAATGGGCGCGCAGTGCTGGTCGGTCGAGCCGACGTATTCGCTTTCAGGCCGAATCAGCACATCTTGGGCGTGCTGTTCCAGCACGTGCGCGCTCCATCCGGCCACGCGGCTGGCGGCAAACATTGGCGTAAAGAGATCAATCGGAATGCCGATGTAATACATGGCCGGCGCAGAGAAAAAGTCTACATTGGGGTACAATTCGCGGTTGCGCCGCACGGCCTTTTCAACCATCAACGACATTTCGTACCAGCGCGTGTCACCCACCTTGTCGCCCAACTTTTTAGCCATCTTTTGCAAATGAACCGCGCGCGGGTCGCCGGTGCGATAGATGCGGTGACCAAAGCCCATGATCTTTTTCTTGGTGGCAAACGCATTGTCAATATATTCATCCACCTTGTCTGGCGAAGCAATTTCCAGCAGCATCTTCATCGTGGCTTCGTTGGCGCCGCCGTGCAGCGGGCCTTTGAGCGAGCCGAGCGCCGCCGTCACCGCGCTGTGCAAATCGGCCCGGGTCGAGGCCACCACGCGCGCCGTGAACGTGCTGGCGTTCATGCCGTGGTCGGCCAGCAGCACCAGGTACTGGTCCAGCGCCTGCGCCAAGTCAGGATCAGGGGGAGTGCCCGTGAGCATGTAGAGGATGTTGGCAGCGTGATCCAGCCGTGGATCGGGATCAATCGGCTCCAGGCGGCGACGCAGGCGGTCGTAGGCGGCCAACACGGTGCCCATCTGCGCTGTCAGCCTAGAAGCCTTGCGGCGCGTGGACTCGGGCGAAATGTCATCGCCGTCTGGATCGAAAAACGCCAACAGCGATACCGCGTTGCGCAAAACGACCATTGGGATGGCATCATCAGGCACATCGCGCAGCATATTGACGACCTGGGGCGGCAAGCCGCGATTATCGGCCAGGTGCTTTTTGAGCGCCGCCAATTCGTCGTGGGTGGGCAACTTGCCGTACCACAGCAAGTAAACCACCTCCTCATACGTGCTGCAATTGCATTTGATCAATTCATGAATGTTAATGCCGCGATAGGTCAAGACGCCGTTTTGGCCGTCAATCGAGCTGAGCGCCGTCTGCGCGGCCACGACCCCTTTGAGGCCAGGCGAAAAAGTGGAACCACCGGGTTTTGCGTCAGTCATGGTTGCATCTCCCTCCGACTTGTAGCGATTCACTACAAGCGCATTGAAACAAAGTATACTCCAAAATCCACCTGGTGTGTAGTACGCAAAATGGCTAGGGGTGCGCACCACCTAGTGGGTCGTTTGTCACGAAAATTGCCATTGTTTACGCTTGAAGAATGGCAACAAGCATGCAAGATGACCCACTAGTATGATAATGCTGGCAATTCTGGCGCTGAGGAAGCGCCAAGCCAACCCTCTATTCGTCCCCGGCCCAACGCCCAATCAAAGAAACAATCAACCACAACAGGCCAAACAAGGCTGCCCCACCCAACAAGCACACCACACCCAAGAAGGCAACTTGCCAGCCGTACACAATCCATATCGCTATGCCGCCCACCACCACCAAGAAAAACACAATCCACAACGCCAGGCGGCCTTCGGCCTGGCGTTGTAATGCGCGGAAATCAGTGGGTGGGCGAAACTTGGGCATGGCGCGTCAGTGCCACCCCTCGGCATAAAAAGCCAGATACTCGGGCAGCCGCGCCGCCCAAAACGAGTCGGCATGGTCGCCATTGTAAAACGTAAAGATGTGCTCAACACCGGCGCGCGCCAGCGCCTCGTGCAGCGCTTCGGAACCGGGCCGGGTGTAATCAACATCACCCACATCCAGGTAGATGCGCAGCAGCTTGACATCGGGATTGGCTGCCAGGTAGATGGGGTCGTACATGGGGCCAGCCAGGTTTACATTCAGCGAAGCGCTGTGCCCGCCCACAGCATAAAACAAGTCGGGATGGCGAAACCCAATTTCCAACGCCCACACTCCGCCCCGGCTGATGCCGCCAATGGCGCGCGTGTCACGGAGGGGGCTGGTGCGATACGTTCTATCAATAAAGGGGATCAAATCATTGACCACTATTCCCTCAATTGACTTGTCGCCTCCGCTGGTGTTCGCATACAAATAAGGATCGCACGCCAACATCACGATGATCATCGGCGGCAACGTGCCCATCTGGTAACCCTCATCGGCGGCGCGCGCCACACCCAGATCGTCCCAATGCGCATCATCGCTATGAGACCCGTGAAAGACATACAACGCCGGGTAACGTGTTTCGCTTTGCGTGGAATGGTCGTAGCAGGGCGGCAAATACACGCGGTAGACTTGCTCGCGGCCTACTGTGGGGCTGAATAAAGTCCGCTGTATCACATGCCCGCTTGTCTCCAAACATGGTTCTGGCGAAGGAGTGAAAGTGGGGGCAGGAGTGGGCGTCGGCGTTGGCGTGCTCGTAGGGGTCGGCGTGATGGTAGGCGTGCGAGAAGGCGGCCAGGGCGTAACGGTGAGCGTGGCAATCGGCATGACCGCCGGCCACGGCCCGCCGCCCGAGTTCGCCATGCTACCAGCCCACAAAACTGCCAATGTGATAGCCGCCAAGATAACCACGCCCGCAGCCAGGCGCGCAATTTGATTGGACCGAGAACGCTTGCGAGTGCTTTGAGTCATAGGCCGTGATTGTACCAGAAATACCCTGTTCAGAAAAGAACAAACCCGACTATGCAGCCGGGTTTGTCATCATTGGGTCAAGCCAATTGTTAGGGCAGGCCAACCACAAAATTGTCAAAATAGACCTTCAAACCGCCTTCTTCATCGGGCGTCGTCGCCAGCACGCCCACATCGCCGCTGGCAAAGTTGTCGTCGTCGGCCTCGGCCACCAATATGTCATTGACATACAATTGCAGCGTGGTGCCTTCACACACTGCCTTTAGAATATTGGTGGCAACGCCTGTTTCGACCGCCGGGTTAATTTCGGGCTGGTCTTCTGAAGAACTGAGCAGAGCATACTTGCCTTCTCTCTGCCGGTAAATGCCGGCGCGGCCGTCAGGCGTAACCACAAAATAGTAAAAATTCTTGATGCTTTCATAGCGGCAAACCACCCCAAACGCAGATCCGTCGGGGCCGCTTTCAAACAAGACCTCTGCCGTTATTGCCACATCATCCAGGTCAAGCTCGGCGTCGGGGCCGGCCCAAACAATCCAGGCAGGAGATTTGACGCCAACAGCATATCTCCCGTCTTCATACCCCTTGGATGAATTTTCGCTCTCGTCTACCACCCAACCGCTGAGATCATCGTGAAAGCGGTCTTGGTAGATTGCCCCCGCCTCGGCAATCTCCATAGTGCCGCGCAGCACCAGCACGCCATCATAATAAGCCTCTAGCGTATACTGGCCCACGTCGAGCAAGCCCGATTGGACATACAGCGTAACATAGTTTTTGCCATCCGTGCCGCTATCCCACGGATCGGTTGAATCCAAGACTTGTTCGCCATCCAGGTACCATATGCGCTGAAAATCTACCCCATCTTCGGTCCCCTCGTATTCAAAGACGGCGTTAACCTCGGAAACATCAGAAAATAAAAAGCCTGGGTCAACCACGCTAATTCCCGAACTGTCGTCAACCACCTGAGACGCAAACTCTAAATTAAAGAACCTGGCATCAGTAGTTGCGGCTTGAACAGTAGCCGTGGGCCTGGACGTTTTGGTCGGTGCAGGCGCTTTGGTGGGCGCAGGCGATTTGGTGGATGTGGGCTCTTTGGTGGGTGGTTCCTTGGTGGGAGGTTCCTTGGTAGGCGGCGCTTTGGTTGGAACCGGAGTCTCGGTGGGGCTGGCGGTTGTGCCTCCACATGCCAGCGCGGCCAGCGCCACTAGTGCCATTGCCAAAACAATAAAATACCAACGCTTGTGAATCATTACTTCTCTCCTTTCTTCAAGTGACTAACAAAAAACTCCACAGTTTGAGTGGAGTTCTAGTACCCCTGCCAGGAATTGAACCTGGGTCTCAGCCTCCGCAGGGCTACGCTCTATCCGCTGAGCTACAGGGGCTCGGTCAGCATAAAAGATTTGATGGCGGGGAGACAGGGATTCGAACCCTGGGAGGAACCATTACGCCCCTCAACCGCTTAGCAGGCGGCTCCAATCGTCCACTCTGGCATCTCCCCATATTCAAAATACGGTGTTCAAGGTTCATAGACAAATAGCGGAGGGAGAGGGATTCGAACCCCCGGTGACTTGCGCCACAACGGTTTTCAAGACCGCCGCCATAGTCCACTCGGCCATCCCTCCAGAGCGGTTTGCCCCCCACGAGAAGCTAGTATACCACGCAGAAAATAACATGTCAAACACAACTCGGACAAATTGCACCTGCTATCCCCTCACGTTTGACACTAGCTTACAATAAAAAAGTTTTGTATAATCTAGTGTTATAGGGATTTCCTTTTTGGCTTTGCGCCGTCAACTTGGGTGTATAGCCGCCTAAATCCCGGCGAAGCTGGGATAATTTACTAAACCAATCCTTTCTAATCCAAGGGGATCATCTATGTCAAACATTCCTACCGACCCACAAACCTCCACCAGTTGGCGCGCCGAAGAAAAGGCGCACGTGCTGCACACCTGGTGCACGCAATCGCAGTGGAATGCGCCCACCATCGTCGGCGGCCAGGGAGCGTGGTTCTGGGACGACCAGGGGCAGCGCTATCTGGATATGAGCGCGCAAGCCGAGTGCAATCACCTGGGGCATAATCACCCAGCCATTGTGGCAGCCATCAAGCAGCAGGCCGATGAGATGTGTTTTGTGCACAGCGCGTGGGGCAGCCGTCCGCGCGCGTTGTTGGCAGCCAAGTTGGTGGGGCATACCCAAATGCCAGGCGGCAAAGTGTTCTTTGCGTTGGGTGGGGCAGAAGCAGTTGAAAATGCCGTCAAGCTGGCGCGCTGGATGACGGGCCGGCCAAAGGTCATCACACGCCACCGCTCTTACCACGGGGCCACCGCCGGCACGATGGAGCTTTCGGGCGACAATCGCGGCTGGAACTATCCCCCCGGCCCTCCTGGGGTGATCCACGCGCTGCCGCCGTACTGCTATCGCTGCCCATTGGGGCTGTCGCACCCGGCCTGCGATATTCGCTGCGCCCAACACGTGGCCGAGTTGATCGAATGGGAAGGGCCGCACACTATCGCTGCCGTCTTGGCCGAACCGGCCGCCGGCACCAGTGGCATCACTGCCCCGCCAGAATATTGGCCGCGCTTGCGCGAGATTTGCGCCCGCTACGGCGCGCTGCTCATTGCCGACGAAGTCATGGCTGGCTTTGGCCGCACCGGGGCATGGTTTAGCTGGCAGCATTGGGGCAACCCGCCCGATATGATGACGTTGGCCAAAGGGCTGACCGGGGCGCACCTGCCGCTGGGGGCAGTGGTTGTGGATAAACGGGTAGCCGACTATTTTGAAACGCGCCCCTTGGAAACCGGGCTGACTTATAGCGGGCACACGCTGTGCTGCGCGGCCGGCCTGGCCGCAGTAGAAACCTATGAGCGCGAGGGCTTGATTGAACGCAGCCGAGAGCTGGGCGGGTGGCTGCACGGCCAGTTGCGCGAGATGGCCGAGGATCACCCCTGCATCGGCGACGTGCGCGGTCAGGGATTGTTTGCCCAGGTGGAACTGGTGCAAGACCGCGCCACGCGCCGGCCGTTGGCGCCTTGGCCCACCACCCCGCCTGCGCTCAAAACGCTGGTAGCCCAAGGGTTGCAACAGCACATCAGCTTTGCCACGCGCGGCAACCTCATCATCCTTTGCCCACCGTTGAACATCGAACAGAGTGACCTGGCTCTGGCATTAAAGACGTTGGACAATCTGCTCAAGCCCATAGACCTGCAAGTGAGCCAAGCCACTGTGTAGAGTGTTAGGAGAACGTATATGGCAACCAAAAAACAAACCCGTCGTCAAGCTGCGCCCAAGAAAGCGGCCAAGCGCCCGCTAAAGCTTGTTGTCAAAAAGCCAGCGCCCAAGGCGGCCAAACCCCAAAAGCCTAAAATTACCTACGCCACCCTTGGCATGCCCAACCCAGAACTGCACGACCAGTTTGACAAGATGCTAGAGCGCGTGAAAGCCAGGCTAGGCCAGACGCATCCCATGCTCATCAACGGGCAAGCTGTGACCAGCGATGAGACCTTTGAAGATCGCAGCCCCATCAACCAAGACTGGCTGCTGGGCTGCTTTCAAAAAGGCAACCAGCAACACGCCCAAGATGCCATCGCCGCGGCCCGCCAGGCTTTTCCCATCTGGGGCAACATACCTTGGAAAGAACGGGTCAAATTCTTGCGCCGGGCAGCCAGGTTGATCGAAAAGCGCATCTATGAACTCAGCGCGCTGCTCAGCCTTGAAGTGGGCAAAAACCGGCTGGAAGCATTGGGCGATGTGCAAGAAACCGCCGACCTGATTTGCTATTACTGCGATCAAATGCAGGCCAACAACGGCTTTATCAAGCCGATGGGCAAAGAGTCTGCCAAGCATTCAAACGTCAGCGTCTTGCGCCCGTATGGGGTGTGGGTCGTCATTAGCCCCTTCAACTTTCCGGCCGCATTGGCCGGCGGGCCATGCGGCGCGGCCCTGGTTGCGGGCAACACTGTCATCTTCAAGCCGGCTACCGATGCGCCCTACGTGGGGCTGGAACTGGCGCGCTGCTTTCTAGACGCAGGCCTGCCCCAAGGCGTGTTCAATTTTGTCACCGGCCCAGGCAAAAGCGTGGGGCAGGCGCTGATCAGCAGCCACGACGTGGATGGCATTACCTTCACCGGCAGCTATGCGGTGGGCATGGACATTTATTGCACCTTCACCGGCTGCGCGGCCGGCCACCACCCCCGCCCCAGCATAGTGGAAATGGGAGGCAAGAACCCGGCCATCATCAGCCGCAAGGCCAATTTAGACATTGCAGCGATGGGCGTGATGCGCAGCGCCTTTGGCTTGCAAGGTCAAAAGTGCAGCGCGTGTTCGCGCATCTTTGTGGAACAGCCGGTCAAAGAAGCTTTTACAGAAAAACTGCTGACCCTCACCGAACGCATTCGCATCGGCGACCCAACTCTACGCGATGTGTGGCTGGGACCAGTGATCAACCAGGCCGCCTACCAAGATTACGCCAGCTTTTGCAAGGAACTCAGCCACGCCGGCAAGATTCTCTTTGGCGGGCGGCACATGGCCGAGGGCGATCTGGGCAAGGGCTATTTTTGCGCCCCCACTATCGTTGACGAGCTGCCCATTGAGCATCGTTTGTGGCAACATGAAATGTTCTTGCCCATCACGACCATGATGGCCGTAGACAGCCTGGAAGAGGCCATGTACCATGCCAACGATGTTCAGTATGGCTTGACCGCAGGCTTTTACAGCTCGGACCAAGCCGAGATTGAATGGTTCTATAACAACATCCAGGCCGGCGTGACCTATGTCAACCGCCAAGCCGGGGCAACCACGGGCGCATGGCCCGGTTACCAACCCTTTGGCGGCTGGAAAGGTTCGGGCAGCACGGGCAAGGCCGGAGGCGGTCTTTACTATGTGCAGCAGTATATGCGCGAACAAAGCCGGACGTTGATCAAAGGCATGTAAACCTTGAAGCAAGCTCTGAACTCTTTCTACAGCGAGCGGTGGGATTCACCCATGACCCCGCCATAGGATAGTGCCTGTCTCAAAACCTGCCTATGGGTTTTGAGACAGAAACTAGGATAGGTGTAAGCAAAGAACAAGCCCACGCTCTAGCCTGAACTGGAAAGCGAGGAACAAAAATGACCCAATCCCCCAGTCTCAAGGGACTAGTTTTCGAAAGCTCGGGCAGCAAATTGTACGGCGCGCTATACTGCGCCATAGGAACCACCCCGCATCCCACGGCCTTATTGCTGCACGGCATACCCGGCCTAGAGAAAAATTCCGATCTGGCCCATGCCCTGCAAGACAAAGGCTGGAACGCTCTGATCTTTCACTATCGCGGATGTTGGGGCAGCGAGGGCGATTATTCGTTGGTGGGCATCCCCGATGATATCCGCGAAGCAATCAGCCATCTGACCAGTGGAGAATATCCGGTGGATCCCAAACGCATTGCCCTGGTAGGCCACGGCCTAGGTGGCTGGGCCGCGTTGGTCGCCGCCAGTCGTGATCACCGCGTGCGGGCCGTGGTCACCTACAACGGCGTCACCAATACGCGCACAGCCTCAATGGTCGAAGACAGGGCCGATGACTTTGTGCGCTTTCTGCACGGCATTACCAGCCGTGGCCTCCAAAGCCAATGGCGCGCGCTCGGCGCAATGTGCAACCCGGTTGACTTGGTGGCCGATATTGAGCCTCGCCCCATGCTAATCATCCACAGCACATCCGACGCCGAAATCCCCATGGCCCAAGCCATGGAATTCAAGCAACGCGCCGGCGCCGACGCCGAGCTGCACCTGGTGGAAGGCAACGATCATTGGTTTGCCGGCCATCGCCAACAGATTATTAAAGTCACCATCGCGTGGCTTGAAAAGAAGCTGTTCAACCTGGAATCTATCATTTAGACCAATCAACAGGATATTTTTACATGATCAAAGTAATGTCTCTTTCCGAAGCAATTGCACAATTCGTTCACGATGGCGACTGCGTGTACGCCGCGGGCTTTACAGCGTGCATCCCGTTTGCTGCCGCGCACGAGATGATTCGCCAGCGCAAGCGCCGCCTGGTGCTGGCGCGCGCCACGCCCGATTTGATCTACGATATGATGGTCGCCGCCGGCTGCGCCCGCAAGCTGATTTTTTCGTGGTCAGGCAACCCCGGCGTGGGGATGCTGCGGCCGGTGCGCCAGGCGATTGAAGCCGGCCAGTTGGAGATTGAAGAATACGGCCATTTTGCCACCATCACCCGGCTGACGGCAGGCGCGGCGGGTCTACCCTTCTTGCCAATGAAATCAACGGCCATCCGCGATTTGCCGGCCGCCAACCCGAATTACAAGACGGTTACTTGCCCGTACACCGGCGAAGTGTTGACGACCGTTCCTGCGCTCAACCCCGATGTCGCCATCGTCCATGTCCAGCGCGCCGATATGCAGGGCAACGCGCAGATGTGGGGGATAGTGGGGGAACAAAAAGAGGCCGCCTTCGCGAGCAAGCGGGTTATCGTCACCTGCGAAGAAATCGTGGACGAGGAGGTAATTCGCAGCGACCCAAACAGAACGATTATTCCCGCCTTGATTGTAGATGCTGTTTGTCAGGTCCCCTTTGGGTGTCATCCCAGTTATGCTCAGGGCTATTACGACCGTGATAACGAGTTTTATCTTATGTACGATAGGTTGACCGCCGACAAAGCCGCTACCCGGGCCTGGCTGGACGAATGGGTATACGGTGTGAAAGACCGCAACGAGTATTGGCAGAAATTGGGTGAGGAAACGCATCGCAGGCTGTTGTCGTTCGCGCCGCGCTACAGCCAGCCGGTGAATTATGGCACGTTCGATTAACCCCCGATCCTTTTTAGGGAGGTAGCCAATGCCTGGCAAAAATTCAACTCGGTTAATCTTGGCAGGCGCAGCAGCCTTGCTGCTGGCCCTGGTTTTGCCGCTTGCCTTGGCCCGGCCAGCCGCGCGCGCGCAAGCCAGAATCAGTTGCGCCGCCTGCCACACCCAACAGACCCCGGGCATTGTCACCCAATGGCGAAGCGGCAAGATGGGCCAACAAGGCATAGACTGCGCCACCTGTCACGGCAGCGAACATTCGAGCGCCGACGATGTAGACAAGGCCAAGCTGCCCACGCCCGATGTGTGCGCCACCTGTCACGCCAAGCAGGTAGAGCAATTTCGCGCCGGCAAGCACTCGTTGGCGTGGACGGCCATGAAAGCCATGCCCATGCTGTCTCATCAACCCCTGCCCATTGCCGGCCACGATGGATTCAAGGGTTGCTCTGGCTGCCACAAGATCGGCGAAAAAGCGCCCGGCGAGCTGACCCCCGCCTTTCGCTATGGCACAGGCAGTTGCGATTCGTGCCACACCCGGCACAGTTTTTCCGCCCAAGAGGCGCTCAACCCGCGCGCCTGCCAGACCTGCCACATGGGTTTTGACCACCCCCAATGGGAGATGTGGTCAACTTCCAAGCATGGCACCATCTGGCAAATTGAGGGAAATGCTAGCCGCGCGCCTACCTGCCAGACCTGCCACATGGACCAAGGCAACCACACCGTGATGACAGCCTGGGGCTTTTTGGCGCTGCGCTTGCCCGAAGACGACAAGCAGTGGTGGCAAGACCGCGTGGAAATCCTGCAAGCATTGGGCGTGCTGGACGCGCAAGGCGGAACCACCGACCGCATGAAGACTATAGAAGACGCCAAGCTGTTCCGGTTGACCCTCGAAGACTTTCAGGCCGAGCGAGGCAAGACAACGGCCATCTGCGCCCGCTGCCACTCGGCCAAGTACGTGGAAGAGCAAATGACGGCCAACGACAAGATCATCCGCGAGTCAGACGCGCTGATGGCCGAGGCCATCCGCACTGTGCAAGCGCTCTACACCGATGGCCTGCTTGAAAAGCCAACAAGCTGGACCTACGCTCCCGACCTGTTGCAGTTCTACGAAGCCAAAAGCAGCGTGGAGCAGGAACTGTACGTGATGTTTATGGAATATCGCATGCGGGCTTTTCAGGGCGCTTTTCATGCTAATCCAGATTACATGCACTGGTATGGTTGGGCCGCCATGAAAGAATCGCTGCAAAAAATCAAAGACCAGGCCGCCGCGCTGCGAGCAGAGGCCGCCAACCAGGCCACGCTGCAGGCGCTCCAGGCCGGCCAAAAAGAGATGACCGAGCTCAAGCCCAAGCTAGACAAAAACACACAAGACATTGACCAGCTCAACCGCCAGGTAGCAAACAAGCAAGATGCAAGCGGGTTGCCCTTGCTGGTTGGCGCAGTAGCCGCAATCATTGGCCTGATCGGCTTGATCGTCGGCATCATTGCATTTCTCAAAACCCGCACCATAGATGTGTGAGCCTCTACTGCCCTTCGGGCATGTAAAGGAACGCCTGGGGGAATTTTACAGATGTTTCCTGACCAGAGCGATTCATTAGTTACACGAACAACAATAAAAGGAAACAAGGCAAATGACAAACTATTCTTCCACCGAAATGATGGTTGTCACCGCCAGCCGCTTGCTGCGCGATGGTGATGTGGTGTTTGTGGGCATTGGCCTGCCCAACCTGGCCTGCAACCTGGCGCTGCGCACCCACGCGCCCACCCTGACCATGATCTACGAAGCAGGCGTCATTGGCGCGCAGCCCAAGCGGCTGCCGCTTTCCATTGGCGATCCCACCCTGGTTTCTGGCGCGGCCGGCATCTGCTCGATGTTTGAAATTTTTGCGTTCTATCTTCAGCGCGGCAAGATTGACGTGGGCTTTTTGGGCGGCGCGCAGGTTGATAAATTCGGCAACATTAACGCCACCGTCATTGGCCCATACACCAAGCCCAAGGTGCGCCTACCCGGCGCGGGTGGCTCGGCAGAAATGGCCGCCTGGGCCAATCGCTGCTATCTCATCACGCCACACCAACCGCGCCGCTTTCCCGAAAAGTGCGACTTTGCCACCTCGGTCGGCTTTTTGGGCGGGCGCGCCGAGCGGATCGCTTCTGGCGTGCGCGGCGCGGGGCCACTGGCGGCTGTCACTGACCTGGGCATTATGGAGCCAGATGAGTCGGGCGAATTGGTATTGACCCATCTCCACCCCGGCGCTCAAGCTGAAGACGCCATCAAGAACACTGGCTGGCCGCTCAGGGTAGCGACAGAGCTCAAAACAACCCAGCCGCCCACCGATGAAGAAATCCATCTACTGAGAAAAGAACTCGACCCGCAGGGAATTTACCTCAAGAACAAGGGATAAATGTCAAACCAACTTGCTTTTATCCGCATCAAAGGCACGCACAAAGAAATCGGCCTGGCCATTGGCCGGGAAATGCGCCAGGCAGTTCACGGCCAAATCGAGGTTTATAGCAAAATGATGTCCAAGGCCCAAGATGTGGAGTTGACGTGGTCGCAGGCGGCTTTGCAAGCGCGCAAATATCTGCCGTTTTCCGAAGAATTTTTCCCGCGCTATGTGGAAGAAATGCGCGGCATTGCACAAGGCGCAGGCGTAGACTTTGACGACGTGAACACGCTCAACTGCATGGAGGCCATCACGTCTGATGCGCTGCATCTCAAGTGCACCAGCCTGGCCGCCGGGCTAGAGGTGACCGAAAGCGGCAGCAGTGTGCTTGTGGCGCACAACGAAGATTGGATACCGGCCGACCATCCCTTTACCTACGTCATCCAGGCCGAGCCAGGCGACGAACCGGCTTTTCTGGGGCTGTCTTATGGGGCGCTGCTGCCCAACCTGGGCTTTAACGCAGCGGGATTGGCGCACGTGGCCGACTCGGTCTTTCCAAACGATGTGCGGCTGGGCATTCCGCGCATTGTGGTGACCCGCGCCATTTTGGGCGCGCGCACGCTGGGCGAAGCGATGCAGGCGGCGCTGCACCGCCGCCGCGCCGCCGGTTATAACCACCTCATTGCCGATCAGAGCGGTGAGATTTACAATGTAGAAGTTGCGGCCACCGCGTTCGATACATTGTACGCCGCCGATAATTGGAGCGCCCACACCAATCATTACACATCGCCCATCATGCAACCCTACGAAGATAATCCGGATCAGCTCATCAACTCGCGCGTGCGGCTCAACCGCGCTCGCCACCTGATCAAAGGACGGCTGGGCAAGCTGACGGTGGCCGATTTTCAGACCATTCTTTCCGACCACGTCAATTATCCAAGCAGCATTTGCGCCCACAACGATTTTTGCGTCTCGCCGTTCGACTGTTCTGTGACCATTGCCTCGATCATCATAGATATGGCCGCGCATACTCTGTGGGTATGCTGGGGTAATCCATGCGAGCCAGACAAGCACGGCGGCTGGCAAAAGTTTCAACTCAAACTCTAGGTAACATCTCAAAATGTGGGGGTAATCCTTGTGATTACACTGTCTGGGCAGGGTATGCCCTCACCCCAGATTATTGAAAAGATACAGTAACTACTCAGCCATACCCTTCGACCTGTCTGCCGACAGAGCAGGCTGCGCAGCGCGCACCCTGAGCGGAGCGCAGCAAAGTCGAAGGGGCGCGCTGCTCCGCTCAGGATGCTGAGTAGTTACAAGATACAACTCTAGCGTATGAGGATACGCCAGCGTATGGGGATACGCTGGCTAGGTGGTCGCCAAAGCGCCGGAACATTTTTACGCGGCAGTTCGTCCTTAACCGAATCGTGCTATAATCATAATCCTAGCGTCAAATCCAATCCAAGTGAGGTAACCATGCCTATCAGCCGTTTTCCTCTGTCTCGCGCGCTCATCGCTTTTTTGGTCTTGGCGTTGGCTGGCCTGGCCTGCAATGCGTCCACCCCGGCCGCTCCCGTTATTACACCCGATCAATCTCAACCCCTTCCAGGCACATCCGTTGCCACCAAACCCGCCAGCGAATTGGTCACACCGGCGGGGTCAACCCTGCCAGCTAACCCGATGGGCGCTACCAAAGTTGAAACGCACATCCGCAATGGCCCCAGCACCGATCACGTTATTTTGGGCACGCTGGCAGCCGGGCTGCCGGTGCGCCTGACCGGGCGCAACGCCGACAAAACTTGGCTGCAAATTGAATTCTCGGCCAGCCCCGATGGCCGCGCGTGGATGTTTGCCGAAAACGTCAATATCAATCCAGCAGTCAATGTTGACGCTTTGCCGGTGGTCAACGCGCCGCCTGCGCCCGTTCAGCTCTCTACCCACACGCCAACTGCCACCCACACAGCTCAACCTGCCACCGCCACTCCCACCCGCAAACCATTCACAGTCACCCCCAAGCCAACCGCCATACCCATTCTCCGCGCCGACAGGCTGCAATTAGCGCCGGGCGAGTGCACCACCCTGCGATGGGATGTGGATAATGTTAAAGCCGTGTTCCTAGATGCCGGTTATGGCGAAGAGCCTGCGGTGGGGCACGATATACGTTGGGTCTGTCTTGACACCACCACAACTTTTACCCTGCGAGTAATCAAAAACGACGACTCGTCGCAAAAGTATCCCCTCACCATCACGGTCAGCGGCGAATGTGGCAGCACTCCCATCATTGTTTATTTCGATTCCACCGACTCTAACATTCACCCTGGTGAAAGCACTTATCTGCGATGGGACGTGCTGTGCGCTCAGGCCGTGTTTATCAAGCCAGGCAATGGCGAACGCATCCCCGTGGTCGGGCGCGACCAGCGCAAAGTTAGCCCAACCCAAACCACCGTCTACAAGTTAATTGTGGTGGCCAAAGACAACAGCGAGATCAAGCAAGAGTTGACCATTACAGTCGCTCCATGATGAGAGCAGCTCTTATAGAGCATTACTTTTCAAAAACCATCACAACCAAGATTTTTTATCCACCAAGGACACGAAGGGACACTAAGGTTTCTATTTTTACCTTTGTGTTACTCTACCTGGCGGCTTGTCTGTCGTCAGGTAAACAGACAGGTTGGTGTCACCTGCCCGCGTGTAAGCAGAGGGTTCGTGGAAGGGGTTAGCGGCGGCGCGTAGCATGCCGCGATATGGTTAACGTAATGACGAACGCAATTGTTTACGATGAATTAACCTACCCTGAAATCGCCGCGCTGCCGCGAGATCTTCCCCTGGTCATTCCGCTAGGCCAAGGCCACCCATCAGGGGAAATTGCCCGCACCCTGCGCAGCCAACTGGCTCACAAGCCGGCTGCCTATGCTTTGCTGCCGGCTCTGCCAGATAGCTGGGGACAATCGGCCCAGCCAGCCACTTTGCGCCAGGTTGTGCGCAGCCTGCATCTCTCGCTCAAGGCTCAGAGGTTTAAACAGATTTTAAATTTAAAATTCAAAATTGAAAATTCCAAAGCTCGCGCTGAAAGTGCATTCTCTAAAACTGAGCGGGTAGTGTTGATTGCCACCGGCCATACCGAGCAACACGGCTACCACCTGCCAGTGAACACTGACACGCTCATCATAGACGCCATTGCGCGCGGTGTAGAGGCCGCCCTGCCCCACCAGATAGTGCGAGTGCCCACGCTGCCCTATGGCGTCTCGATGCACCGGGACCAGTTTCCTGCCACGCTCACCATTCAACCGCGCGCGTGGGAAGACCTGGTGCTGCAGCTAGTGGGCGCATTTGTGAAACAAGGCTTTGACAAGTTTTACCTCATCAATGGCCATGGCGGCAACCATTCCTTTTTGGTCAACGTAGTCAAGTACGCCGGAGACCGCTGGCCGGGCATTTTTTGCGCCACAGCGTTCCTATACCTCACCGGAGCGGGCTATGATGCCATCAAGCAATTGCGCACATCCGTCTTGCCCGGCGGCATGGGCCACGCCGACGAGCTGGAAACGTCCTTCATCCTTCACTTGCGGCCAGAGCTGGCGCACATGGAGCGCGCCGTAGACGAAACCGACTTTATAGCGACGCCAGAATACTATATGGATTGGGTTGAAGGCGGCGCGCTGATTGCCAACCCACCGTGGACCGACGATACGCGCACCGGGGCTTACGGCCAGCCTCTAGCCGCCACAGCCCAAAAAGGCGCTGCCTGGCTGCAGGCCGCCATTGATGAAAAGGTTGGCCATGTGCGCGAAATCATCGAGCAGCAAACGCGTCGGCAGGCGCGGCGCGCCATGTGGTGGGGCGGGCGCATCGGGCGCTGGACTCCCACTGGCTGAGGATGCGCCGTACCCAGCCCCAAAACCATAGCTTGCGCCATGCGCGAGCTATGGTATACTCGCGCATAATTAAGGAGGTGGTATGGTCAGTCAAGATTTGCTTGAAATTTTGCGCTGCCCGGCGTGTGTCAGCGGGCCTACTCGCCGGCCAGGAGAAGACCCCGGCCAATTGCTGCTGGTTAAAGACATGTGGCTGGTCTGCCAGGAAGAGGGCTGTGGGCGCAAGTATCCCATCAAAGACGACATTCCCATCATGCTAATTGAGGAAGGCGACAAATACGTCAACACACCCGTCGAGGAATTGGGCCAACCGCAATAAATTTCAGATCGTAACTGCTCACCCTCCCGCAGGTTTGAACGTTTGTGGATGAGCCAGCGCAACCCGACCAGGCTTGCCAGCCCACCCAGGCAGCTAATTTTGTAACCTGCGGGAGGGTAGGCTGTTGCAGGTTTCAATCTGCAATCTTGGCTCTGAATTTTTAGACATTCTATGCAAAACGCTCTTGCTCAATTAATTCAGGCCATTGCACAAGGCAACGACGCCAAAGCCGAAGAGCTGGCGACAAAACTGGATAACAGCGCTATAGCCGGTTTGCAGGTGATGCTCTCCAATGCAGACCCCGACCTGCGCTGGTGGGCGGTGCGCGCGCTGGCGGCCGTGCAGGCGGAGCCATCAATTTTTGTGCAAGCGATTAAAGACCCCCATGCCGATGTGCGCGCGTGCGCGGCGCTGGCGCTGGCAAATGCGGCTTACCCATCACCAGCACAAGCCGAACTGGCTGCCACAGCCCTGGCCGCTCACCTGAGCGACCCACACCCCCAAACATGCAATCTATGCTCGCTGGCGCTGGCCCGCCTCGGCGCGGTTGCTTCGCCGGCTTTGGTGCGGGTGCTGGAGCAAAACCCATCACTGGCTGCGCGCATCCTGGCCGCCCGCGCCCTGCAAAGCGCCGCCACTGCCGATGCCATCCCCGCGCTTGTCCACGCGTTGGATGACGACAGCGCCGCCTTGCAATATTTCGCCGAGAATGCGCTCGAGCGGCTGGGCGTGGGGCTGGTGCTGATACAACCCTAACAAAAAGGGCCTGTTTTTCAAAAAAACAGGCCCTTTGGGCAATGAGCCGTGCAGGACTCGAACCTGCAACCCTGGGCTTAAAAGGCCCCTGCTCTGCCATTTGAGCTAACGGCCCACGCGGGCGAAAGTATAACATAAGGATTAGTGGCTGTCAACCATGGCCATACGCTCCATTTACCTCTCACCCCATTCCGATGATGCCGCATTATCGTGCGGCGGGCACATTGCGCGGCAGACCCGCAACGGCCAGCGGGCTCTGGTAGTCACTGTATGCACCGGACCACCACCCATTCAACTTGTTGATTCAGACTTTGTGCGCGAACTGCATACACGTTGGGCAGTAGATGATCCAATCGCCGCGCGCCGCGCCGAAGACTTGGCGGCGCTGCGCGCCTTGCGGGCCGAGGCGCTTCACCTGAATGTGCCCGATTGTATCTACCGCATAGATGCCCAAACAGGCCAACCACTCTATCCAAACCGCGCTGCCATCTTTGGCACATTAGCCAGCCAAGAAACACGCTTGATTGACGAACTGGCGCATCAATTGCAGCGGCTCGAGCCGCTGTGTGGCACAACCATCTACGCACCACTATGTGTGGGCAACCATGTTGATCACCAATTGGTTCGCGCTGCCGCCGAGCGATGGGGCGCGCCAGGCGGACAATTGGTTTATTATGAAGACTATCCCTATGCTCAAGACCCCGCCGCTGTAAAGGCTGCGCTGGCTTTAAATGCTATGGACCCCATGCTGATTGAGCTAGATGAGGCCGACCTGAGCGAAAAAATTGCTGCTGTAGCCTGTTATCAATCACAATTATCCACATTTTTTGCAGACGGGGCAGAAATGGCTAGACAATTAGAAGCTTTTGCTCGTTTTTGCGGTGGGGGTGAGAAAATGGCAGAGCGGCTATGGCAGCCCCAAATTGGCTCTTTACAATTTTGACAAATTCCGTTATAATGTTCCCCGCCATAACCTAGAGCTGAGAGTTGCCACTCTCAGTTCTTGTTATCTTACAAGAGACACATCTCTGTGTTCTTTTTTTATTCACCAATCCTGATGTGACTGGTAGAGGAAAGATGGGAGAACAACCAACCTACGTTACAAAAGAAGGCCTGAAAAAGCTCGAAGAAGAGCTGGAATATCTGCGCACTGTCAAGCGCGCCGAAATTGCTCAACGCTTGCATGAGGCCATGGAAGAAGGCGATGTGGACGAGAACGCCGAGTATGACGATGCCAAGAACCAACAAGCATTCGTCGAGGGGCGCATCCTCACGCTCGAAACCATGATTCGCAGCGCTGTGGTCATTGAGGAAAGCGGCAAAAAACGCCGGAGCGAGGTCGTTTTGGGCAGTGTGATAACTGTGCAAGAAGTGGGCAACAGCGGTGAGACAGAAAAATATTCGCTGGTTGGCTCGGCTGAGGCCGACCCGCGCGTGGGCCGCATTTCCAATGAAAGCCCTCTGGGCAGAGCCTTGTTGGGCAAACGTGTAGGAGAAGAGGTAACGATCAGCGCGCCAGCCGGCAAGTTGACGTTCAAGATCGTTGCGATTAACTAGTTTTGCGCGAGGTAGCCAGGTCCATGCGCGGCACAGTAAATCGCCCGCATGGACTTTTTTTTTATAGAGTTTATCGGAAATAACGCAGCCAACGTATCCCCACACCTGCACTTGCGCCAAGCGCAGCGCAGGTGCAAGCCTGCCCTGGACGGGCAGTCCAGGGTGTACGTTGGCGGACTGGCATGGGGATGCCCGTCCTGCTATTTCCGATAAGGTCTATTACCCTCGTCGGTGAAGCAGGAGCAGAGAACATGGAACCACAAGATGAACTGGAGCGCGAGCGATTCGAAAAACTGGCCCGTTTGCAGGCGCGCGGGCTAGAACCTTACCCGGCGCGCGTCAAGCGCACCCACACCACCGCTCAGGCCATTGCAGCCCACCAGGCAAGTGAATCAGGCGGCGACAAACCACAGGTGATCGTCACCGGACGGCTGGTCGGCTTTCGAGCGATGGGCAAGGCCAGCTTTGGCCACATCGAAGATGGCAGCGGGCGATTGCAACTGTACTGGCGCAAAGACGACCTGGGCGAAGAGTCGTACCAGACCTTAAAAGACACCGACCTGGGCGATTTTATCGAGGCTGCAGGCGAAATGTTTTGCACCAAGACAGGCGAAATCAGCCTGCATGTGCGCGCCTGGCGCGTCATCTCCAAATCGCTTCAACCGCTGCCCCTGGCCAAAGAACAAGAAGTAGATGGGCAACGGATACGCCACAGCCCCTTTAAAGATGTGGAAGCGCGCTACCGTGAGCGCTATGCCGACTTGGCAGTGAACCCAGAGGTGCGTCAGGTGTTTCGCACGCGGGCGCGAGTGATTTCGGCTTTGCGGCGGTTTTTGGATGACCAGGGATTTTTAGAAGTAGAAACGCCCATCTTGCAGCCTGTTTATGGCGGCGCAGCGGCGCGGCCTTTTGTGACGCACCACAACCAACTTCACCAAGACCTGTACCTGCGCATCAGCTTTGAGCTTTACCTCAAGCGCTTGCTGGTGGGCGGCTATGAGCGCGTGTACGAGATTGGGCGCGACTTTCGCAACGAAGGCGTCAGCTACAAGCACAACCCTGAATTCACCCAACTGGAATTTTACGCCGCCTACATGGATTACAACGACGTGATGAAGCTGACCGAGCAAATGGTGGCCTTTGTGGCGCAACAAGTGCAAGGCACCACCCGCGTCACTTTTGGCGGCAATCCGATTGAGCTGGCCCCACCTTGGCGTCGAGTGACGATGCGCGAGGCTATCCGCCAGCACAGCGAGATTGATTATGTAGAGTACCCCGATGCAGCCAGCCTCCGCAAGGCTATCTTGGATATTGGGGGACACGCGCCAGAAAACGCCACCTGGGGCAAACTGGTTGACGGCCTGCTGGGCGATTATGTGGAACCCAGGCTCATCCAACCAACTTTTGTAATAGATTATCCACGCGATATTTCGCCGTTGGCCAAGCGCAAGCCCAATGACCCGGCGCATGTCGAGCGTTTTGAATTCTTTATCGGCGGGCTTGAAATGGGCAACGCTTTTAGCGAACTGAACGACCCGCTAGACCAGGAAGCTCGCTTTCTAGAGATGGCCCAGCTTTACGCCGCCGAAGACGACGAAGCCCATCCTATGGATACCGATTATCTGAACGCCATGAAATACGGCATGCCACCCTGCGGCGGGTTTGGCACAGGGGTAGACCGGCTGACCATGCTGCTCACAAACCAAAACACCATCCGTGAAGTGATCTTGTTTCCACACCTGAGGAGCAGGTCATAACAAATGGGGGAAAATGAAAAAGGCCGGGGCAAATGCCTCGGCCTTTTTATTCGCTCACAGGGCAGACCGCTACCGATCTGCCCTGCTTGGTCAGTTCAAGTTCATCAGTGCCAACTTGGCCGCGAGCAAGGGTGGTCAAGTTGACAAATGGTTCAAGTTCGTGCTACTTGACACTCACATCATCCATATAGAAACTGGTGGTCAATGAAGAATCGGTCGTGACGCCAAAGTGCACACGCAGCGTTTGCCCGGCATAGCTGGACAGGCTGATGCTGTCTTGATACCAGGCATTCTTGGCCGCCGTGTTGCTGCGGGTGCGCAGCGTGGCTATCAGCGTGCCGCTGGTATTGTATAGCCGCACGCGGAAATAGTCGTATGAGGTAGAGCTAGTTTCCTGCGTCGTCATATACCACCAGTAGGTCAACACGCCGTTGGAAGGAATGGTGATGGTCTGATAGATGTACTCGTTGGCCGAATTGTAGCCGCCCATCCACACTCCATACGAGCCGGCGTGAGGCTTGTCAGTCGTGATAAGCTGGTAGCCGCCGCTCGAATATTGCACCCACGGGCTGGTGCCGCTCTCAAAGCCGCCATTGACAATCTTTTCGCCGCCAGGCACAGGGGTGGCTGTAGGCGGCACCGGGGTAGCAGTGGGCGGCACCGGGGTGGCTGTAGGCGGCACAGGGGTGGCAGTGGGTGGCACAGGCGTTGGGGTAGGCGTGACGCCGCCGTTTAGCCAGTTCAACACTGAATTCATGACCGAGTTGCGCGATGTGGCGCTGTTGATGGCCTCAAAACCGAACGAGAAATAGACCACCTTGTAAGCGCCAGAATAGGCCACTCCGCCCCAGGTATAGCTGCCGCTATAATCAAAGATGCCTACGCCTCCGTTGGCCGCGCTGATCTCGCTGGGATAGCTCTGATTATTTGCCCCATCGCCGCTGCTAATGTTGATGCTGGTGCCGCTGAGAAAATCTGCGCCAGTCAGGTCATAGGTGTTGGTATCGTCGCTCACATAGCTGGCGTGCAAATAGTTGCCGTAAAAGGCATCGGTCCGAATATCATAGCCAATGTCCTGCCCGGAGATAAACAGCTTGCCCCCGCCACTAAGGTAGGTGGTCAAGGCGCTAATGTCAGCGCTGAGCAGCGTGTTGGAATAGTCACTGCCAGTGAGCCAGATGACGATGGAATAGGGTTGCAGCGTGGCGGCGCTGGGGCTGCCCTGGCTGCTCACCGTCCACGTCGTAAAGCTCTTGCCCAACGCGGTCAAAGCGTTGGCATAGTAGGTCTGATAGCTCTGGCCCTCATCATCATCCACCAGCAAGATGCCGCCCGGCACCGGCGTGGCAGTAGGTGGAAGCGGAGTGGGGGTTGGACCAGAAGCATTGTAGACAATGTAAGAGGCGGCATAGCCTATCTGAGAGATTCCATATTTGATGCGCATGTATCCGCTCTCGCCCCAACTTGGACCCCACGAGTTCCGCATGATCCAGTAGCCAGGCGAGGTGTCATCCCAACCTACAAGAACAACCGCATGATTTGGAGAGCCACTCTCGTTGGTCTGAAAAACGCCGCCTGTGTAGGCCTGGAAGGCAGACCCCACATACACAGCTACCGCCACAGGGCCGTGGTCATAGATGGCCTGCTTGATCGCGGCAGTGGTGGGCACGCCGCTGCTGCTTCCTACATAGGCCCAAGAAGCGATTTTCTCGTGATGGGTGTGAGGCGGGTTGCAGGAGCTGTCTGTGCCCGTGTAGGGGAAATCCGCCTCGTACACCGCACCGGCCGCTGGCTCGCCCGATGGAATCTTGTTCAGGTTATAATCGTGCGCCCACCAGCCGCCATCGCAGCCCCAACCATCCGTGTTGCACGAAACCAAATACTGCTCCGATAGATCCTTGGTCAGCCCATCCTGTATCTTGATATTGTTTTCCAAAATGCCCATCGTGCCAAAGGCCCAGCAGCTTCCGCAACTGCCCTGGTCCTTGACCGACGTGCAGGTAGTTGCAGTACAGGCACTATAGGCCGCTGGAACAGCCAAAATAGAGTTGTTCTCCTTGACAAACGCCTCACTCTCTACATTGACCTCGGGTTCATAGTATTGCGTATAGTCCTTAACATCCGCAAACGTTCCCTTGGCTTGCACCTTCAACGTATAGCTCTTGCTCAAGCCGTCTTTTTCCCACGGCCGGCGATAGACCAGCTCTAGCACGCTCTGACCCTCTGTCATCCCCTGAAAGCGCAACACCTGCACCCCAGGCGAGCCAGGAACAGCCGAATCTGACTTGAATTCGATTGCCCCAACCTGCCGCAGTATCTTGCCATCTACATTCTGCACTTGCCAGCCATAGCCAGTCGAGGGATTGCTGGGTAGGCTGATTGACAAGATCTCGTTATCGCC
>JBGSMF010000354.1:0-6592 GCA_041740315.1 Thermoflexales bacterium | reverse complement strand
GCATCACCTGCACCTGGCGCTCTGTCTGCCCGGTCAAGACGCCTGCCACCGCCGCCGCGCAAGCGCCCGTGCCACACGCCAGGGTTGCGCCTGCCCCTCGCTCCCACGGGATCACTTGCAAACGCTGCCGCCGTAATACCTGAGTAAACATTACGTTGGCACGCTGAGGGAAAACCGGGTGGCGCTCGATAGCCGGCCCTAAACAAAGATCTATCTCGTCCACATTGGGCACAAAGACCACACACTGCGGGTTGCCCATATTCATCGCTATCACGGCCCACTCTTGGCCATTTACGACAAGTGGCGCTTGCACCACGCGCTGATCGCCCGGCACAAGCGTGGTGGGCACATCGCGCGCCAGCAAGCGTGGCTGGCCCATTTGCACTGTCACCCCGCTTGGCTGCCCATCAGGGCCGGTTTGGAGCCTGACCTGCAGCACCCCTACCGGCGTTTCAACCGCATACTCGCCGGCCCCAATAAGTCCTTCGTCTCGCGCAAACATCACCATGCAGCGCAAGCCATTGCCGCACATGGACGCTTCAGAGCCATCCGAGTTGAATAATTGCATGCGGCACTGCGCCCGGCTTGAAGGCAGCAGCACAATCAGTCCATCCGCGCCAATGCCAAAATGCCGATCGCACCAGGCCAGGGCAGTCTGCCCATTAATCTCTGGCAAGGAGCTATGCAAGGCATTGACGATGATAAAGTCGTTGCCCGCGCCCTGATATTTGGCAAAAACATGTTCTTTCATAGCGCATCAATCATAGCAGCATCAACGCAAGCGCGAGCGATGAAACCGCCGGCACGGTCAGGTTGTCTATTCCTCTTGAAGAAAGCGCCTCGGCCAAAGTAGCCACCAGCGCGGTGACAAGCGCCGCAGCGGCTCGCATCCCCACTGGCAGCGGCCACAATGCCAAAAAGACAGCTATCATCGAAGCCAGCAACATTGCCGCCGAGCCTTCCAGCGTGCGCGTGGCGCCCAAAACCGTATAGCGCCGCCGGCCAAAACGCTGGCCCACTATCGCCGCCAGCGCATCGCCCCACGTCATGGGCATCAGCGCGGCAATGATGAGGTGCGGATGCGCCGCCGCGCCAGATGGATTGCCCCAAAACAGCGCCAAAATAACCGCAAACGACAGCGGAAAATACACCGTGCCCAGGTTAGAACGGTTAGATGACATCATGGCCTGGATCAGCCCATAGCGATAATCCAGGTAATTAATGGCGACAAACGACAGCGGCGGAATGATGGCCCAGCCCAGGTGATGAAATAACAATGCCGTTGGCAGGCTGATCATGCCTACTGCAATGTGGATAAACTTGCGCGTAAACTCTTGAGAATACCCTAGCGCCCGCCGCAGCAGCTCGCCGATGCCAATGGCGACGGCAATATACACAAAGGCCAAAAAGACAAGCAGCCAATCAGCTATCATTTTCTATTCCTTACAAGCGGTACCTGCTCAACCTACCCTCCCGCAGGTTACACAAACCCGCGGGAGGGTGAGCATTTCCTACAAGCGCAGATTGAACTCTTGCAGTATCGAGCCGCCGATAAACTCGCGGAGCAGCGAGTTATCGGGCACGCCATCGGCCGGGCAGGGCAAAAACCATTCCAAAAAGGCCAGCAGCCGCCCCGCCTCAATGTACTCTAGACAACCCGGACGCACCTGGTTCAACAACGGCTCGGCAAATGGTTTGAGCACGGCCAATTCGTAAACCAGGGCCGAATTGAACATGGCATCGGCATTCTCTTGAAAAGGAAAAATGTTTTCACTCTCGCCATGGCGCACGGCCTCCCATCGCCTGATGGTCTCTTTAGCCGGATAACCCCGCGTGCCGGCATCGCGCACAATGCGCCGCAGCAGGCGCGTATCGGTGGTGGGAATGCGATTGTGATGATCAATGTTGAGCTGCGTCAGGGCCGACACATACACCCGAAAAACCGCCGCATGGGGCAGATGCGGCAGCAGGGCCGGGTTCAGCCCATGAATTCCCTCAAGGAGCAGCACATGCTCTGGGCCAATAGAAACGGTAGGGCCCTCTTCTCGATCGCCCGTGATAAAGTTGTAATGGGGCAAGGTCACGGGCTGGCCGTTCAGCAAAGCCAACAATTGCCGGTTGAGCAATTCCAGGTCTAGCGCGCGCAGCGCCTCGAAATCATATTCGCCCTTTTCATTCTTGGGCGTCTGGTCGCGCGGCACAAAATAATCGTCTAACGCAATGGCCAGTGGGCGCAGGCCGTGGGTGAGCAATTGAATGGCCAATCGCTTGGAAAAAGTTGTCTTGCCAGCCGACGACGGCCCGGCAATCAACACAAAACGCACCTCCTTTCGACGGGCGGCAATGGCATTGGCAATGGCCGAAATACGCTGCTCGTGCAAGGCCTCGTCCACCAAAATCACTTCGCGGATGCGCTTGGTTTCAATGGCGTGGTTCAGCGCGCCCACGCCTTCCACATCCATCAGCCGCATCCAATCAGCGTGCTGGCGAAAAACCGAGGCCAACTTGGGGCTGTCGTGGTAGGACGGCACCTCGCTAGGCCGGTTGCGGCGCGGAAATTGCAACACAAAGCCAGGGGCATAGTGGCGCAGCCGAAAAGTGCGCAAATAGCCGGCGGAAGGAACCATGTAGCCGTAGAAATAGCCGTGGGTCCCCCGCAGGGTATACACGGTCAGGTAATCTTTGCGCCGATACGCCAGCAGTCGCAGCTTGTCTTGGTCGCCCTGCTGCTCAAACAAAGCGCGCGCTTCTTCCAGCGAAATCCGCCGCTTGGTAATGGGCGCGTCGGCCAGCACAATCTCTAGCATGCGGGCTTCCAGCCTGGTCAGCTCCTCGGTGGTCAGGTTCTCTCGCCCCATCACCTGGCAGAAAAACCCATTAAAGGGCAAAACGTGGTCCAAGATAATTTTGGCATTGGGGAACAATTCGCGCGCGGCCGCCACCAGCAAAAACGACAGAGATCGCTGGTAGATGCGCTTGCCATCGCTATTGGCGATCGTAATCGGCGTCACCTCAGCATCGGCCCTTAGCTCGGCTGATAGTTCGCTCAGCTTGCCGTTGACCAGCGCGGCCAAAATCGGCCAAGACCGGTCGAGCGACGAGGCCTGGATAAAGGCCTCTAGCCGGGTCCCCTTGGGCGCTTCGAGCACCTGGCCATTGGGCAAGCGCACCTGAACCGACTGGCGCGGGCTAGCAGGCACGACAAGATTTGTATGCATCGTCACCCCCCTCATTCATCAAACGACCAGGTAGATTCTTGATAAAAGCGCGCTTGCCGGTCGGCCATTCTCTGGCGCATCCAGGTAAACAGCCAGGCATTTTTCTCATCCAGCGGGGCGGGCTCGGTGAGCTTGGCGAGGGGAATATTGATCCGCAGCGCGCGGCAAGGGATGACGTGGCGCGTGATGCCGGCCGGCAGCCGGGCGCCATTCCGGGCCAATTCAATGATCTCGGCTGGCACATAGCGTGGAAAGATGATAACAGCCTGCACATCCTCATAATACTGTTGAATTTGCTCAACATGGTCTGTTTGCGTTCGGTAAATCTTGACACTCTGCTTGTAAGCATCTACCAGATCGTTCAGCAGCTCCACACGTTCGCTCAAGGTCTGCCCGCCTTCAAGGGCATCTACCCCGCCATCGGCCCACACAATGTAAGAGAGAATCTCGCGGCGGGCCAAGGCAGCCCGCGCGCTCAGCAGCGTCGTTTCAGACGTGGCCATACCATGCACCGTCCCCAAAATGCGCGCCAGGTCTAGAGTGGAGCAGGTTGTCACCGCATGATACCATGTTGAAAGTTCGAGATTGGGTGTTTCATAGTCTACCACCTGCACCACCAGGTGGGGCAGTTCAAGCATGTGGGCCGCCGTGCTGCGGTTGGCCCCATCCAGCACCACATAACGATCATCGCCGCCGCCCAGCGGCGCTACAACGGGCGGGTTTTTCAAAATGCCATCGCTCTTGAGCCGCCCCACCAGGGGCAAGCTGCGGGTCGTGTCGTGCTGCTCGTGCAATACCAGATCAGCCACATTCACAAAACGCAAATCTGGCATATGGGTTTCTTGATGTTGTTGAGCCATACTATTGTTTCTATACTCCTCACGTGCAATTGGGGCATTACCATACCATAGCCTGTCCCGCCTGTCAAAGCCACCCGCGCTTGACAAGCAGCCACAAAGCGTTTATCATGAGGCTAATTATTTGGTTTATTTGGTTTTTTTGGAATATTTGGGATGAAACTAACTCGACGACAGGAAACGTTTATCCGCAATTTTCTAGACCTGTACCGAGAGACACAGGAACCCATCCACTATTCGGTGCTGGCCGAGCGATTGGGGGTGAGCCGCTTTACGGCCTACGACATGCTCCGCCTGTTTGAAGAAAAAGGGTTGGTGGCGTCTGATTATTTGCTCACCGCCGAAAAAGTTGGGCCGGGCCGATCCGAGATTGTTTTTGTGCCCACCGCCAGCGCCCACCGCCTCATCGCCAAGCTGGCCGGCGAGATAGGCGGCAAAGATTGGGAGGCTTTTAAAGAACACCTGCTGGCAAGTGTTCGCAGCGGCCAGGAATATGACCCGGAACTCGTTCAAGAAATGCTGGCGCGCGTTCCAACGGCAGAACAAGGAGCGCTTAGATACTGTGTAGAGGTGATGACGATTGTGGCGCTGCGCTTGCGCCGCAGCGCCAGCCGCGCGCTGCTGCTCGATTACCTGCCGCAGCTCCTGCCCGCCAGAGACAAAGATTGCCGCGCCAGCCTGAGCCTGCTGGGCGGGTTTGCCCTGGGCGTGCTGGCAGACGAGACCACCCACAACAGCGAATGGCGGCGCGAGTTGTTTGAGCATGTCAAGCGTTATCAATCGCTCGTCGCCGACATGGATCCCAAACTCTGTCGTCAACTGGCCAAAAAGCTCAGAGAAGTATTCAAGCCATTGGAAAAATTTTCTCAACCGAAACAAGACGGGGGAACTCTCTAATTTTTCATTTTTTAACTGCTCGCCCTCCCGCAGGTTTAAAAGCTCTGGGGTGGACACAGGGATCTCCCCTGGTAGGTCCTCCTAGGAGCTTGTCGGAGAGGGCCGTTCGTAGTGCGCGCTTTAGCGCGCTGAAGCGCGCACTACGAGCCTACCAGCCCGCTTTCCGACAGCCTGCTAGGCAGCCAAAGCGCAACCTGCGGGAGGATAGCTGAACAGTCACATTTTTGGGTAGAAGGAGCAAGGCATGCGAGTATTACTCACAGGCGCATTTGGCAACGTTGGACAAAGCGCGCTCGAAGAGCTGGTCAGGCAAAAGCATACAGTGCGCTGCTTTGACCTGAAAACCAAGGCCAACGAGCAATTGGCCCGCAAGTTGAATGGGAAAGCCGAGGTGATGTGGGGCGATTTGCGCCGCCCCGAAGATGTGGCCGCCGCCGTTCGCGGTCAGGAGGTAGTCATTCATCTGGCCTTTATTATCCCCAAGCTATCGGCCACCGGGGTTGAGTGTGAGGCCCGCCCCGACTGGGCCAAAGAGATAAACGTGGGGGGCACCCAAAATCTGCTAGAGGCCATCAAGGCGTTGCCTAGCCCCGCCAAGCTCATCTTTTCTTCGTCGTTGCACGTTTATGGCAGAACGCAAGATCAACCTCCACCCCGAACTGTGGCAGACCCGGTGCAGCCTATCGAGCACTATGCCTATCACAAAATCGAATGTGAGCAGATGGTCCAAGCCTCTGGGCTAGAATGGGCCATTTTGCGTTTTGGGGCGGTCTTGCCGCTGGCCATGAAGCTGGACCCCGGAATGTTTGACGTGCCTCTGGACAACCGGATTGAATTTGTGCACACGCGCGATGTGGGCCTGGCCATTGCCAACGCCGTAAGCAGCCAGGATATTTGGGGCAAGACGCTGCTGATTGGAGGCGGCGAGGCCTGCCAGTTCTACTATCGAGACATGGCGCGGAGAATCCTAGACGCGCTGGGCGTGGGCATGCTGCCGGAAAAGGCCTTTTCCACAGTGCAATTTTGCACTGACTGGCTTGACACCCGTGAAAGCCAACGGCTGCTCAATTACCAGCAGCGCAGCCTGCAAGATTACGTCCATGAAATGGCCTCACGCCTGGGATACCGGCGGTTCTTGGTGCAACTGTTCCGCCCCGTGGTCCGCAAATGGCTGCTGAGCAAATCGCCCTATACTGCTACATTGCACACTGCTAAATTGCACACTGCTTGACAGTTTTCTCTCCATAGAGTATTATTGAATTGTGCTCGCCCCCTTGTGCTTTGCCCCTGTCACTTGTAAGGAGGGAGCTTATGAACATCCGTCAATGCATCAGCATGCTGCTGCTGGCCTGCCTATTGGCCACGGCAACGCCTGGCGTGGCTATGGCTGCGCCATCTTCCGCGCCATCTTTTTATACTTGCACCTTTTATGTTGTCCAGCCAGGTGACAACCTGTTCCGCATTTCGCTGCGCTTTAATGTCACCATGGATGCCCTCATGTTGGCCAACGGCATCACCAATCCCAACTATGTGTATGTGGGCCAGTCATTGTGCATTCCCGACGGCCCCCGTCACTCCGCCGCCAGCGCCACCGCCGCCGCCGGCGCCACCGCCCACTAC
>JBGSMF010000353.1:0-8620 GCA_041740315.1 Thermoflexales bacterium | reverse complement strand
CTGGCCCACCGGCGGCTGGTTTGCGATGACAGCCGGCTCGTCCGGATCCGACGCTCGCACCACCGACGGCGGCGCGCGCCTGGCCGATATGAACGGCGACGGCAAGACCGACGTGGTCTGGTCGCTGTACGAGTGCAACGGCTGGTACGCCGCGGGCTGCCAGGCGCACAATGAAATCTGGCTAAATGCCGGCAACGTCTTTGCGGCCGGCCCGGCCTGGCCCACCAGCGGCTATATCGCCATGGGGGTGGGAACCAGCTATGAAACGCGCGCCAGCGGGGTAGAGTTGGCCGACATGAACGGCGACGGCAAAATGGATGTTATCTGGTCGCTGTACGAGTGCAACGACTGGTACGGCGCGGGCTGCGCCGGGCACAATGAAATCAAGCTGGGCACCGGCACAGGCTTTAGAGCCGGCCCGGCCTGGCCCACCAGCGGTTACCTGGCCATGAGCGGTAATAACAGCGTCTCTCTTTCGGGGAGTGTGTCTGGTGTTTATGCCCTATGTCCAATGGTTGTCGGCAATGGAAGCACGCTCGACATCTACTATTACCGCAGTTACCCCGCCGCGTCAGGTCTGGCAGGCTCTATTAACCTGAGTGGATTCCAGGCATCTGGCGCGCCGGGAAACGGCCAGCCGGCAAACTATCCCATCACCAGTATAGTAGGAAATGGTCACCAATTGGACGTATACAAATGGCCAAATTCCGGCGGCAGCTATTATGCTGGTCCGATCACTCTATATGGTGCAACGGCCTCTGGTACCGGTGTCCCCTACAGGTATTACTATTGTGGTTATAGCTTTGGGTTTGACGGGATAGGAAATCAGCTCAAAGTTACGTGCTGCAATTACGGTACCCCTTGCGAGTACACGTATATTACCTTTACTCCCGACGTTCCCTACGACGTGACCGATGGGGGCGTGCGGCTGGTAGACGCCAACGGCGACGGCATAACAGATGTGGTCTGGTCGCTGTACGAGTGCAGCGACTGGTACGGGGCGGGCTGCCAGGCCCACACCGAGATCAAGCTCGCCAGCGGCGGGCGTGACCTGGTGTCCAGCATGGCCAATGGCATCGGCGGCTCGACCACCATCGCCTACAAGCCCTCCACCGCCTGGGCCAACACCATGATGCCGGCGGGGCTCATCCTGCAGACCGTTTCCTCGCTGACAACCTCGGACGGGCGGGGCAACTCGTCCACGACCAACTATAGCTATTCGAGCGGCTTGTGGTCGTGGAGCGAGCGGCGCTTTTTGGGCTTTCGCTACGTCAAGGGCGTGCTAGACGCGCAGGGCAACTATACCGAAACGTACTACCGGCAAAAAGAAGGCTCGATCTCCAAGCCGGAGACGACCTATTTCAAAGACAACGCGGGCAACATTTTTAGCTACAGCCAGATGTATTATACCGAAAACACCTCGCCGCCGTATACCTCGCTGCTGACGGAGCGGTGGGATTACGAGTGCAACCTGAGCGCGAACTGCCGGCGCTCGGTCGTCCAACTGGCTTACGACCAGTACGCCAATGTTGTGCAGACCACAGAGTATGGCGATTATGATGTGACGGGCGACGAGCGCACCACCACGCGCGGGTATTACCCCAACACCGCGGCGGACAAGTACATTGCGGGGCTGCCGGCTTATGAAAACATCTATACCGGCATCGGCACAGGCGGGACGCTGGTCATGCAGTCGCTCAATATTTACGACGCCAACACAGACTATAACCAGGCCCCCACCACCGGCAACCTGACCAAGATTAAAAAGTGGAACAACCAGAGCGGCGGCTATTCGGTGGTGAGCATGGCGTACGACGGTTGGGGCAACCTGACGAGCCAGACGAACGAGCGCGGCTACGTTTCTACCGTCGCCTACGATTCCACCTACCACCAGTACGTCACCCAGCAATGCACCCCGCTGAACCAGTGCGGCAGCCAGACCTGGGACTATGTGCTTGGATTAAAGTTGGTAGAGACGGACGCCAACGGCGCCGCCAACACGCTGACCTACGACGCGCTGGGGCGAGCCGCCACCAGCAAGGATCCGGCCAACAACACCACAACTTTTTCATACCTGGATTGGGGCAACCCCACTCTGCAGCGCATCCGCGAAGCCAAGCCGGATGGCACAGCGGATGGACTGTGGGTAGAGCTGTACCAGGATGGGCTGGGGCGGGCGTACAAGACAGTCAAAGAGGGCGGCCTCACGCAAGAGACGGTCTATAGCGGCATCTCGGGGCGCAAGTGGAAAGAATCGGCTCCGTATGCCTCCGGCGAGACAGTGCGCTGGACAACCTATGCCTACGATGGCGCGATGCGGGTGCGAACCGTCACCCTCCCGGATGGCAAGTATTCCGAACTGGTGTATGCCAATGACGCCAACGGCAAGCCGTACATCGTCACCTATGACGAGTTGCGCCACGAAAAGGTGGCGTGGAAAGACACCTATGGCCGGGTGACGCAGGTGCGAGAGAAAAATGGAGCAAACTATTACTATACCACTTATCAATACGACACGCTGGGCAACCTGGTGCGGGTGACGGACAATGCCGGCAATGCTTCGACGGCGGCGTGGGACTCGCTGGGGCGCAAGCTATCAATGTCCGACGTGGATATGGGCGCGTGGAGCTATACCTACGACGCGGGCGGGCTGCTGCTGACGCAGACCGACGCCAAGGGGCAGACGACTACCCTCACCTACGATGCACTGGGGCGGGTGAAGACGCAAGTGGCCGGCGGGCAAACCACCACCTGGTACTATGACGAGAGCGGCTACGGGTCAAGCATTGGTCGGCTGACGCGCATCGTGTACCCCGGCAGCACGGGCAGCGAAAGCCACACCTGGGACGCGCGCGGGCTGGAAACACAGACCCAACGCTGTGTGAATGGAACGTGCCAAACGACTAGCCAAACCTACGACGCGATGGGGCGGCTGCAAACGTTGACCTATCCCGACGCCGAGGCGGTGACCTACACCTACGATGCCTCGGGCAACCTGTCCAGCGTGAGCAACTATGCCACCAGCCTGACGTGGAACGCGCGCGGGCAACTCACGGCCATGACCTATGCCAACGGGACGGTCTCGACCTTCACCTACAACGACGCCCGGCAGTGGCTGACGGCGGCGGATGTGAAGAAGGATGCCACGACGCTGTACACCGCCAGCTACACCTACGACGACGCGGCGCGGGTGACCTCGATGCAGCAAGGCACGCCCACGGATTCTACGCTCAATTTCACTTACGATGATCTGAACCGGCTGACGGGCGTGAGCGGGGCGCAGAGCGAGACGTGGGACTACAACGCGATTGGGAATATTACTTCCGGGCCTTTGGGCAGCTATACCTACGGCGATACGGCGCACAAGCACGCCGTGACGGCGGCCGGGTCCAAAACCTACACTTACGATGCCAGCGGCAATATGCTCACCGGTGATGGGCAGGGCTATACCTGGGATGCGCAAAATCGCCTGGCTTCCGCCGGCGTCGCTACCCAGCAGAACACCGGCTACAAAAATCCCAGCGCCAACGCCGCGGTGACCAGCGGCGCGGGCGACAACAACGGCTTCCAGACCAACCCAACCAATGCCTACACCGACAACGCCGCCTTTGCCAAAGACACCAACAGCGGCACGAACACCAGCACCTCCTGCACCGACGCCGGCAAAGACAAGCACACCTTTTACAACTATGGCTTCTCGGTGCCGGCCGGGGCGACCATCAGCGGGATCGAGGTGCGCCTGGACGCCAAGGCCGATTCCTCCAGCGGCGCTCCCAATCTGTGCGCGCAGATCTCTTGGGACGGGGGCGCGACCTGGACCGCGTGCCAGACCTCCGCGCAACTCACCACGGCCGAAGCCAGCTACGTCTTGGGCGGGGCGGCGGATACCTGGGGGCGCGCGTGGAGCGACACGAACTTTAGCAACGCCAACTTCCGGGTGCGGGTGATCCCCGTGGCCAGCAACACCTCGCGGGACTTTTCGCTGGACTGGGTGGCGGTCAAGGTGACCTACACCTCGATGGCCTCGGCTACCACCTTCACCTACGGCGCGGGCGAGGAGCGCATCCAGAAGGTGAACGGCTCGAACACCACCAAATACTTTGGCGGGCTGGTGGAAACGCTCAACGGCAACCGCGTCCAGTACGTGTACGCCGGGCCGATTCTGGTGGCCAAGAAAGAATCTAGCGGGACCAAGTACTGGTACCACGCCGACCGCTTAGGCTCCATCCGGCTGATGACCAACAGCAGCGGCGCGGAGGTGAAGGATTACGATTATAAACCCTTTGGCGCGATTGCCTCACAATCGGGCAGCGTGGCCAACGAGCGCGGCTTTACGGGGCACATTAGCGACGCGGTAGAGACCGGGCTGGTCTATATGCAAGCGCGCTACTATGACCCGGCCTTGGCGCGCTTTGTCTCGGCCGACACGTTCGCGCCGACCCCGGATAACCCCCAGTCGCTCAACCGCTACAGCTACGTCTACAACAACCCGGTGTCGAATGTAGACCCCACCGGGCACGCCGCGGTGTGCGCCGCCGTGGGCATGTTCATAACCATGGGGGCGGCGACGGGCTTTACGGCGGTGGTCATAGGCGCCGTAGCCATCATCGGCGCGGCGCTCAGCGTCGCCGGCCTTATCTTGAAAAATCCGTTGCTCGCTACTATCGGCGGGATCATGCTGGGTTTTGCCAGTGGGTATGGTATGGCCATCGCGGGCTCCAACATGGCCGGTGGCATATTGGGGGCGACGGTGTCCGCGGCCACCTCGCCGCTCAGCCCGCTCGACCCCGGTCTCAAGCAAGCCATCGGCTGGGCGTATACCGCCTATGGCCTCATCCGGACCGCGATGAATACCCCGACCGAGAACACGCCGAAATTGTCCGAGCTTTCGGCGAGCGATCAAGCTTGCGCAACTGGGTCTTGCATCATGGGCAACCCGGACGCGGCGGAACATCTCACCGTCGTGGCCGGCTCGACTCGCGCCGAATCCAGTTCGGTGTATTCGGCGCTGGCGGCCAAGGGCATAAATGCCTCGGACTATCGGATAGAGTACTTTGCGAACCCGTCAGATTTCTGGCGGGATGGCACCAGGGGCGTATTCGATAGGGCCCTTTATCAAGATTTGGCCGAAAAAATCTCCACATCCTTGGCCACAGCTAAAGGCGCCATCGCCTTTAGCCAGGGCTGCGCCGTGGTTCAAACCTTGAAGCCGGTCGGGTTGGCGGCGGTCTATGTCAACGCTAGTCTGAGCGGTACTCTTATGCAGCAAGCGATCAACCAGGGCGCCAGGTTCCTGTATAACGCGGGTGACATTTTGACCACGGCGTTTGCCCCGGCCGGGTCATTTTTCTATAACGGGCCGCAAGCAACGCTGTTCTGCATTTCCTGCGGTCACGAGGCCATGATAGGTTTTCAGAAGGCGGTGGACATGCTGCGCGGGTACTAGTTTGGCGTTTTGACCTCCGGTTGGGGGGAAGCCGGCGCGTATTATCGCTGGCTTCTTCCCGGCCTGGGGACACGCTCTCATGGGCTTTTGCAATGCCGGCGCGCCGCGCCTTGCGCTAAGGAATGAGACAGACAATGATGACAAGCTAACATCAAGGGATGGTCGCGGCGGCGACCCTGCAAGATAAGGACTTGGCTGGGAAGAACAATCGCCCAAGTCTAGGCAGTTCTTCCCGGCAAGGTTGAGCAAGGTCTCCGGCCGCCGCCGGAGGCCTTGTTTCGTAAGGGGTGTGCCCAGGCAGGGAATAGGGCTGGAATGATAAGGAAGCGAATGATTGCTATCGTTACTGATACTACGTGCGACTTGCCGCTTGACCTCGTCCGGCAATACCAGATCGAGGTGGTGCCGCTGTACGTCCATTTTGGCGATAGCGCCTTTCGCTCTGGCATCAATTCTTCAGGCCCGGGACAAATTTTGAGCAACGAACAGTTCCTCGATCGGCTGCAAACTATGCCAACCTTCCCCACCACAACTCCTCCCACAGTTGATGACTTTGTGGCCGTTTACCGGCGGCTATCAAGCGAGTGCGACGCTGTTATTTCCATTCATATTTCCAGCCAGATGAGCCAAACCTACAACAATGCCTTGGCTGCCAGCAAGCAGCTTGGCAGCCCCAACCTCCACGTGGTGGATTCGCTGACCGTGTCGGGCGGGTTGGGGCTGCTGGTGCTGGCGGCGGCGCGGATGGCGGTTGAAGGGGCGACGGTTAAAGCGATTCTCAAGCAGATGGAGGTGACACGAGCGCAACTTCGTTTCTATTTGATTGTAGATACACTCGAATATTTGCATAAAGGTGGGCGCGTCGGGGGAGCCAAAGCGTGGGTTGGGATGCTGCTGGGACTCAAGCCTGTACTGACGATGCACAATGGGCAGATTGAGCCGGTAACGACTATGCCCAGCCGGGCGCGGGCAGTGGCCCGCCTGCATTCCCTGGTGCTAGAAAGCCTGGCAGGCTGCGCGCAGGCGCAGATGGCTGTTTTTCACGTTGGGGCGCACGATGAAGCGCGCCAGATGGCCGGCGACCTGACTGCCGAGGTCAGTGTATCTCACTTGCTAATTTGCGAGGCGGGGCCGGTCGTCGCCGCCCACACTGGGCCGGGCGCGTTGGCCGTGGCGTTTTACAGTGGTCAGTTGTGAGGGTGCTATGGGCAAAAGTCGCAAACGCTTGCCGCCTGGGGTAGTCGGTCCGCCGCTTTCCAAAGCTCAACGCGAGCGGCGCATGTGGACGATTGTCCTGGCCGTCATAGGCTTGGCGGTGGCCTTATCGCTAGGCGCGCTGGGCTATAGCTACCTGGCTGAGCGCGTGTTTCCCCTGGGCCAGCCGGTGGCGCGAGTGACGCTGGCCGCACTCCCCTCTCCCTCTGGGAGAGGGGAAGGGGATGAGGGCCTCACGCTGGAAATCACGCGGAGCGAGTTTTACAAACGGGTGCGCTTTGAGCGGGCGCACTATATCGAGTTGGCAAAGCAAGACACGCAAGCGGCCGAGCTATTGGCCGATGCGCGCGGCTTGGGGCAAATGACGCTGGAGCGGATGATGCGCGAGGCTTTGGTGCGCCAGGAAGCAACCTGGCAAGGATTGGCAGCAAGTGACGAAGAGATTGACCGCTACATTCAACAAGCCTACGGGGCTATTCAACCCACGCCAACGCCAGCCGGGCCTGGGCCAGCCTTTGAGCCGACGCTTGCCCTGAGCGTAGCCGAAGGGCCGGCCCCGTTGCCCGAATCCACTCGAGCCGCTTTCGAGAAAAAATATCGTGACGATCTGAAAGCGTGGTCGCGGCACGGCGTCAACGAGCGGGCGTTTCGAGAGATTGTGCGAGCGCAGCTGCTGGAAGACAAGCTGCGCGCAGCGATGGGAACGGAGGCTTTTCAGACCTGGCTGGATGGATTGCCGGCCTCTATGACGTGGCTGGATGGGTGGGATGAGAACATTCCAAAAGACCCCGCCTGGCCGTGATCGCTTGTGAGGGCCGTAGCCGCCACGCAGTTGATCCGGACGACATAGCTTATGGAACACACTCAACCTGGCGCATCTCAGTCCAATCATCCATTAGTTGAAGTGCTCTCGCCGACCTTTTTCCAAAACGTCCAGCACGAAATTCGCACGCCGCTGGCAATCGTGCTGGGCTATGTGGAGCTTTTGCAGGTGGGCGAATTGGGCGAACTGACGATTGAGCAGCACCGCGCCATCAACATCGTTGCGGCGCGCGCCGGGCGGCTGCGGAGCTTGCTAGATCAAGTGAACGTGCTGCTGGATACCAGCCTGGGGCAGAGCATGCCACAGGCACTCGATCTGGCGGCGTTGGTCGAGAGCGTGGCTTGCCGTTGGCGTTGTTTTGCCCAAGACCTGATTTTTGAGACGCGGCTTTGCCCAGGGGTGAGTCTCAACGGCGACCCGATTCAGTTGAGCCAGGCGCTCGATTGCCTGCTGGATAATGCGTTCAAGTTCACGCCGCGCGGCGGGCGCATCGAGATTAGCCTGGTTGCTTTGTGTGAGGTTGACCTTGGTACTCTCACCAAAATGGGACAGCCGTGGGCGCGCCTTTCGGTCAGCGACACCGGTATCGGCATATCGGAGCGTGATATAATGTGTTTGCTGGGTGGAACACTGTTTTACCAGGCTGATGGCGGGATGAGTCGCTGTCATACGGGCTGTGGTCTGGGCCTGGCGCTGGTCAAGGCCGTGGCGCGCCTGCATGGCGGCTGGCTGGAAATCGGCAGCCAACCGGGCCAGGGCAGTTGCTTTGCACTGATGCTGCCGGCGTCCGGCTAACGCAAGTAAACTGAGGTAGAATCTCAGTATCCGACATGGGCGGCGCATTTTAACGCAAAGACGCAAAGATAAAAGTGAGGCTTTGCGCCTTTGCAACCTGGCATCTTGGCGTTAAAAATACCAATGGCGGGGAAAGTAAAAAGCCATGTCACTTGGGGCGATTTTAGCAGCGGTACTGGCCGCATACTTGGTCGGCGCGATCCCAACCGGCTATCTCATCGTCCGCTTGCTGTATGGCCTGGATGTCCGGCAGGTGGGCAGCGGGCGAACGGGCGGCACCAACGCCATGCGCGCCGGGGGGACGCGGGTCGGCATTTATACCGCCGCCGGCGACATCACCA
>JBGSMF010000352.1:0-7133 GCA_041740315.1 Thermoflexales bacterium | reverse complement strand
CCTCCCCCAGCCCCTCCCCGAAGCGGAGAGGGGAGCGTGTTCCCCTTCCCTCGCAGCCTGTCCCGCGACCCCCAAAGGGGGGGAGTGGGAGGAAGGGGGCCAGCCTGTCCCGCGACCCCCAAAGGGGAGAGTGGGAGGGGTTAGGTCTACCACGCGAAATCCCAAAGAGCCATACTATTCGTAGAGCAAATAGCCGTCCTATTTGTAAAGCAAATAGGCGCGTCGTTGTTCGGCAAAGCGAGCCAGGTCTGCTTGCCAAGAGTTGACAATTGCTTCCACTGGCTCACTAGCTTCAATGGCCTGGCGCACCAGGAGCGTGCCTGCCAGCAGATCAAAATGCTGGCTCCATTCAATTTTGCCGGGATACATGGCCTGGATGGTGGCAATCAGGTGCAGCCCAAGCGCCACCGCGTGCAGCGCATTTCGGTCGGCAAGGTGAACCTGTACCCCGCCGCAAAGCTCTCCAGCGTGCTTGCTGGCTGTTGGCTGGAAGCGATGGGGCCGAAAGCGCGCGCCCGGCAGGCAGAGGGCGTTGAGCCGCTTGACTAATTCATCCTCATCTATCCACGGCGCGCCGCAGATTTCAAAGGGCAAGCTCGTGCCGCGCCCCTCGGAAAGGTTGGTGCCTTCCAGCAAGCACATCCCCGGATACAGCGTGGCTGTAGAAAGGTGCGGCATCGCCGGCGAGGTGGTCACCCACGGCAGCCCGCTTTGATCAAACCACATTGCGCGCTGCCAGCCGCGCAGCTCAATCACCGTCAGCTCCGCGCCGATGCTAAACTCTGTGTTGGCATAGCGCGCCAGTTCCCCCATAGTCATGCCATAGCGGATGGGTATGGGCAAAATGCCCACGAACGATTCTAGCCCGGCTTTGACCAACGGCCCTTCCAGGCTCACCCCGTTAATTGGGGTAGGGCGGTCCAGGACAATCACCGGCTTGCCGGCCTTGGCCGCGCCTCTGAGAACATACAAAAGAGTGCTGACGAAGGTGTAAAAGCGCGCCCCAATGTCTTGCATGTCAAAAACAAGCACATCTACCCCGGCCAGCATCTCTGGCGTGGGTTCTTTGACCGGGCCGTATAGGCTGTACACCGGCAGGCCCGTGCGCGCGTCAACCGAATTTTCCACGGCCGCGCCGTCGGCGGCGTCGCCGGCAAAGCCATGCTCTGGGCCAAACAGCGCCGTCACTCTCACACCTTCTCGGCGGAGCGCATCCACAATGCCGGTGAAATCGGGCAGCACTGCCGCAGGGTGAGAAACCACTCCCACCCGCCGCCCCAAGACCAGGTCTAGCCGTTCGCTAATGAGACTGTCTAATCCTGTTTTGACCATAACTATCCGTCAAATCCGCGTTGACACTTGCACCTGCGCGCAAGTGCAGGTGTCCGTGTCCAAAAAAAGAATTGGGAGACACTTGGCTCTTATCCATCATGTCTCTTGTACGCCAGTTTGCCGGCCACAAAAGTATGCGTCACGCGCAGCTTTTGATCAAACGCAACCAAATCCGCCTCGCAGCCAGGGGCAATACGCCCCTTGTTCGCCAATCCCAATACGCGCGCGGGTGTGGCGGTGGCCATGGTCAGCGCCTGGGCCAGTGTGCAGCCGCTAAAGGCCATCATGTTGCGCGCGGCCTGGTCTAGCGTCAAAATCGAGCCGGCCAGCGTGCCATCTTGCAATCGCGCCGAGTTTGCATCCACAATCACAGTGCGGTCGGCAAGTGGATAACGTCCCGGCGGCATCCCCATGGCTGCCATGGCGTCGGTGACCAATGTGATGCCCTCTATCCCTTTGGCGCGCAAGGCTGCCCGCACCGCTGTAGGGTGAACATGGATGCCATCGGCAATCAGGCCACACGGCACAGTTGAGGCCAGCAATGCCCCTGCCAAGCCTGGCGCGCGGTGATTAAACCCGCTCATCGCGTTAAACAGATGCGTGCCCCAACCCAGGCCTGCCTCAAAGCCCGCTTGGGCTTGCTCGGCGGTGGCGTCCGAATGGCCGGCGCTCACCACAACTCCGCGCGCTTGCAAGCGGCGCAGCGCTTCAATTGCGCCGGGCTGCTCTGGAGCCAATGTCACCAGCCGCACCAGCGGGTCAGCGGCCCATTGATCCACCTCGGCGGGATTGGGCGAGCGAAAAAGCTCTGGATTGTGCGCTCCGGGACGGCTGGGGTTGAGGTAGGGGCCTTCCAGGTGAACGCCTAAAATGCGCGCCCCGTTGATCGCTGCAGCCGCCTGGCGCGCGTCGTTCAACAAGCGCGGGTAGGCCTCGAACGGCGATGTGATGATGGTGGGCAAAAATGCTGTCACGCCTGTTTCTGGCAAGCGCGCTGCCACCTGGTTGATCGCGCTGGCGTCCAGGCTGAAATCGTGTCCATACGCGCCGTTAACTTGCAGGTCAATCAGGCCGGGCGCAATCCAGCCATCTAGGCAGACATCGGCGCTTGCATCCAAACCCGGCCTGACTTGCGCAATGCGCTCAGCCTGAATAATGAGCGTTGCTTCAATAAATTCGCCGGGCGGCACAAGCGCCTGCCCGCTGAGGGTCCAAATGTCCGCTGCGTTCGAAGCGTAAAGAGGGTTCGTCATCCATCATCCTCATTTGTCTTGAGGGTAGGGTTGCAAGTTGGCGCGGAATTTGTACTGATCGCCTCGATAGGTCGAGACCACGTATTCAACCGGCGCCTCTCGGTTTGTAAAGGTCAAGCGTTCCATCTTTAAAATGGCCGCCGGCGGCGTGATTTGCAGCAACTCTAATTCAATCGGCCCCGCCAGCCCGGCCTCTATGGTCTGCTCGGCGCGCACCAGCCGCAGCCCATATTCATCTTCTAGCACGCGATAGAGTGATTCGGCGGCAAAGTTAAAGCGCAGCAAATTGGGGCACAGGCCGTGCGGCAGATGAGCCGTTTCAATGGCCCGCGGGATGCCATTGGACATGCGCAAGCGAGAAAGCAGAACCAGTTCGGTTTTGGCGGTTACCCTCAGCACTTGGGCCAGGTGGGCCGTGGCAGGAATGATTTTGGCTTCCAACACCCGGCTGGTAGGTTTGCCGCCGCGCGCCTGCATCTCTTGGCTAAAGCCGGTCAAGGTGCGCAGTTCCTGGTTGATCTTGGGATCGCTGACAAACGTGCCCTTGCCTACGCGCGCATACACCACCCCCTCGCGCACCAGCTCGGTGATGGCCTGGCGCACGGTCATCCGGCTGACCTTGAAACGCTCGCACAGTTCCCGCTCAGAGGGCAATTGCTGGTTGGACCGATAGCGCCCTGTCGTAATTTCGGCCACCAGCGAGTCTTTGAGTTGAACATACAGTGGGGTAGGGGCCTGGCGTTTTAATCGCATCGGGTTTATCCTATCGGTATTAGTGTGGACTATACTGGTAATAACTGGTATAGACCACTGCTTCATCTTATCACAAAGCCTGCCCCAAGTCAATAGGGAATGGAAATTTTTAAGGTTATTAGCGAGTGATTGCACATTCGGGTGTATAATCATAATCGCAATGTTTGTGGCGTGAAAAATTGTGTAGGTGGAGTAATGTCTTTTACTTGCCAGTATCCCAAGCTGCGCGATGCGCTTGATGTGCGCCCGTTGGTTCAAGATGGGCGTCCTTGTATCTTGTTGCGCGATCCGCTTCAACTGACGGGCAAGACCCTGGTTGTGCCGCAGCCGCTGGGATTGGTATTGGCGTTGTGCGATGGAACGCGCCAAGATGCTAGCGCGTTGAGTGCCTCTGTGGCAGTGCGGCATGGCATGCGCGTTTCGGCGGACCTTGTCGAGCGATTGCTGGCGGCCTTGGACGACGCGCTGCTGCTAGATAATGCCAACTTTGCCAGCGCGCTCTCTAGCGCGCGCGCCGAATACATGCAAGCGCCTTGCCGCGCGCTGGCTTTGGCCAGCTCTTTGCCCGACGAGCTGCGCTCTTTGCTAGATGGTTATCTCCAGACTGCCCAAGACGCCGATCAAGCGCCTCTTTTTTCATTGTCGTCAGAGATTCGTGGGCTGGTCAGCCCTCACATTGATTATGAGCGTGGGGGTCTGGCTTACGCCCAGGTTTGGAAACAAGCGGCGCAGGCCGTGCGCGCCGCCGACCTGGCGGTGATTTTGGGCACAGATCATTATGGCCCAGAGGCCCATCTGACGCTGACCCGCCAAAATTACGCCACACCTTTGGGGGTGTTGCCTACAGCCCGTAACATAGTAGACGCTCTGGCCGAGGCCATTGGAGCCGACAAGGCATTTGCCGGCGAGTTGTATCATCGCAGCGAACACTCGGTAGAGCTGGCCGCGGTGTGGCTACATCACATTCGCGACGGGCACCCCTGCGAGCTGGTGCCAATTTTGTGCGGCTCGTTCGATCGCTTTATCGGAGGCCAAGCCGCCCCCGATGACGAATTGAATCTGGATGAATTGATAGCTGTTTTCAAGCAGGCCACTGCCGGAAAACGAGTTATAGTGGTGGCTGCAGCAGACCTGGCGCACGTTGGCCCGGCGTTTGGCGGCCAGCCGCTAGATAGGCTGGGGCGCGCGCGACTTCAGGCGGCAGATGACGAGTTGATCGAGCGAATCTGCGCGGGCGATGCCGAGGGGTTCTTGTCGGCCATCCGGCGAGTGGGCGACCGAAACGGTGTGTGTGGTGTGCCGCCGATTTATGTGGCTTTGCGTTTGTTGGCCCCTGTCCAGGGCGCGCGAGTGGCTTATGAACGCTGCTTGGCCGATGAGGCCGGAACGTCGCTGGTATCGGTGTGCGGCGTTGTGTGGAGCTAAATTTTAAATCTGCATCAAGGAGCGAAAAATGCGCAACCAGGGACAAGTCATTTTGGCCATCATCATCATTGCGATTGGCCTGATGTTTTTGATAGGGAATGTGTTGCAGGTTAATGTCTGGGATCTGTTTTGCCCGCTGGCGTTTATTGCGGCCGGGGTCTGGCTGCTGGTCCGTCCGCGCATGCTCGGCGCTGGCGCCCAGGCTCACATGCGCTTGCTGGGCGAAATCGAGCGCGATGGCGCGTGGCAGGTAGCCGACGAGGAATACTGGGTCTTTGTGGGAGATGTGGAGCTAGATATGACCCATGCCGCCATCCCCCAAGGCGAAACGCGGCTGCGCGTGTTTGGCTTTGTGGGCGACGTGAAATTGACCGTGCCAGAAGGCGTGGGTGTGGCAGTGGCTTGTACGGGTTTTGTCGCCGATGTGCAAATGCTGGGGCAAAAGCGATCAAGCTTTCTGACGCCGCTCCAGGCAAGCAGCGACGATTATGAAACAGCCGAGCGTAAAATTTTCCTGGAAACCAGCTTTTTTGTCAACTCGGTCAAAATCAGGCGCAGTTAGCATCTTACCAATCAAATCTTTGCTTTTCCGACAAAGAAATTCACCACCAAGCCCCCAACCTGTCTGCCGCCAGGTAGAGACACGAAGGCAATAGCAAGAAAGATGGGTTTGGTGTTCCCTGCCTGGCCAGCAGGACAAGTTGGCGCCTTTGCCTTTGTGGTAAAAATCTTGCTTGGCTCTGGCTTGGCCAGGCTAGGGTTGTGTCGCAAATCCAACCTTGCGCTTGACCTCGATCATCTTCGGCTCGGCCACGGCGCGGGCCCTCTCGGCGCCTGCAGCCAAGATGCAATCCAGCTCTGCCGGGTCGGTCATCAGCGCCTGGTAGCGTTCGCGGATTGGGCGCAAGGCTTCAATGACAACTTCAGCCACCTGCTTTTTTAGCTCGCCGTAACCTTTGCCTGCAAAATGCGCCTCGATGGCTGGGCGGCTCTGGTCGGTGAGCAGTTCATAGATTTCCAACAGGTTGTTAACGCCGGCTTTTTCCGGCGCGCCGCTGAACACAATCTCTCGGCCTGTATCGGTGACGGCCTGGCGGATAACCAGGCGGATTTCGTCGGGATCATCAGTCAATCGCACGGCGTGCCCGCGAATGTTGGTTGCGTCTTTGCTCATCTTTTTGGTGGGGTCGTTAAACGCGCGGATACGCGCGCCGCTTTCGGGGATCACCGGCTGGGGCACGACAAAGGTCTCGCCGTACAAATAGTTGAAGCGCTGGGCAATGTCGCGCGTCAACTCGACATGCTGTTTTTGGTCTTCGCCTACAGGCACTTGATCGGCGTCGTAGAGCAAAATATCGGCCGCCTGGAGCACCGGATAATCCAACAGACCTGCGCTGACACTTGCCTGCTGCTGCGCCTTGGCCTTGTACTGTGTCATGCGTTCTAGCCAGCCTAGCGGCGTGATACAGTTCAATACCCAGCAACATTCGGCATGAGCCGGCACGTGGCTTTGAATAAAAATGGTGCATTGTTGCGGGTCTAGCCCTGCCGCAATGTACAGCGCGGCAATGTCGCGCGTCATGTGGCGGAGCGTAGCGGGGTCTTGCGGCACAGTAATGGCGTGCATGTCTACAATGCAAAAATAGTTTTCCTTTTCACTTTGGTGGGCAACCCACTGGCGAATTGCGCCAAGGTAATTGCCAATGTGCAATGCGCCTGAAGGCTTGACGCCAGAAAACACTCTGGGCCGGCGGGTAATAGATGGTTCGATCATAGCCTAGATTATAGCCTAATTTTGTCTTTGTGAGAATCTGCCTTCCTTGATATAATCCTTTTTGCGCCTGCCGCCGGCTCACCCCGGATGTGGTGGTGTCCCTGGCGATGAGGCCGGGCCGTAAAACCCCCTCGGACACGGGCGGGCCACGGTGGCATCGCAGATGTGCATGAATTGCCGGCGGCGGGCGCTATGTGGTGGCACAATGATTGATCGAATCGCCCATCCAGATCATCTTTATCGCGCCTTTGTCCAGATCCAACTGCGTTATTGGGCCGGCCATCCCAAGCAAAGCCGCTTTCCGCCCGGCTCAGATGGAGAAACGCTCCCGGCCTTTGCTCAACACCTGGATGAAAATTTGCGCCTCATCGCTCGGCAATTGACGAGCGGCGAGTATCGTTTTGCCCCTTTTATCGAGCGCAGAGTCACCATGTCTGGCGGGCGTGAAAAGAGCCTCAGCCGGGCCACGCTGCGTGATACCCTGGCGCAAAAGGCTATTGCCACCGTAGTAGAACCTGCCCTTGATCCGCTTTTGCCAGAGTGCCTGCACGCTTTCCGGCGGCGGAGGGCCGATGGGCCGGGGCTTGGCCGCGCGC
>JBGSMF010000351.1:0-30918 GCA_041740315.1 Thermoflexales bacterium | reverse complement strand
TCGAGATCCACAGTTACAGCAAGCTGCTCTTGAAGCCTGCCAACGATTCAATGAACGATGGATTCGGCTGCAATCGGGCAAGTGGTTGCAAATGACAATTGTTGGGTGCAAATAATTAACCCGCTCGTCCGAAAGTCCAGTATACCATAAAAAACCGCACATCTGCCGATCAGAGAGGATAAAGATGATAGACTTGGGAAGAGATATTTGCTGCAATCTGTCTGCTTCAAGCGCGCGCGAGTGGCTGGTGACCAACGGCATCGGCGGCTATGCTTCGGGCACCGTGGCCGGGGTGCTGACGCGCCGCTACCACGGCCTGCTCATCGCCGCGCTCAAGCCGCCGCTGGGACGCACGCTGCTGCTAACCAAGCTGGATGAAAGCGCCGCCTACTTGGGCCGCGCCTATCTGCTGTATGCCAACTGCCTGGCCGATGATTGCACCACGCCGGGCGGGTTTCGGCGCATTGAGCATTTTCACCTGGAAGGCGCCACCCCGGTGTGGCAGTTTGCCTGCGCTGATGCGCTGCTGGAAAAACGCCTGTGGATGCAGCCAGAGGCCAACACCACCTACATTCGCTATACGCTGCAACGGGCCAGCGCGCCAATGCGCCTGAGCCTGCAGGCGTTAGTCAACTATCGCGACCACCACGCCAATACCCACGCGCAAGACTGGCAAATGAGGATCGAGCCGGTTGAAAACGGGCTGCGCATCACTGCCACCCGGCAGGCCACGCCGTTTTACCTGTTGAGCGATATGGCTCAGGCCACACCCCACCACCAATGGCAATACGATTATTTTCTGAGCATAGAAAAGGACCGCGGCTATGACGAGTTGGACGACAACCTGTTAGCGGGTATGTTCGAGGCCACGCTGCAGCCGGGGCAAACGCTTACCTTAATTGCCAGCGCCGAGCCGACCCCGAATATGGATGCCGCCTCGGTTTGTGCTCAATGCCAGGCGCGCGAGCAAATCCTGATTGAGCGAGCCGGGCTATCTGCCGCGCCACTTGCCATCCAACACCTGGCGCTGGCCGCCGACCAGTTCATCGTGCGCCGCAACCTGCCCAATGCCGCGCAAGGCCACACAGTGATTGCCGGCTATCACTGGTTCAGCGATTGGGGGCGCGATACAATGATCAGCCTGCCCGGCCTCACCCTGGCTGCAGGCCGTCCAGAGCTAGCCGCCAGCATTTTGCGCACCTTTGCCCGCTTTGTAAACCAGGGGATGCTGCCCAATCGCTTTCCCGATGCAGGCGAGCAGCCCGAATACAACACGGTGGATGCGACGTTGTGGTATTTCGAGGCCATCCGCGCTTATCTGGAGGCCACCGATGATGAGGCGCTGCTGCGCGAACTGTTCCCTGTGCTGCAAGAGATTATCGCCTGGCATCAACGCGGCACGCGCTACCAGATCCACCTAGACACCGACGGGCTGCTATATGCCGGCGAGCCGGGCGTGCAACTGACGTGGATGGACGCCAAGGTGGGCGATTGGGTGGTGACGCCGCGCATTGGCAAGCCGGTGGAAATCAACGCGCTGTGGTTCAACGCGCTGCGCGTTATGGCCAACCTGGCCCGCCGCCTGGGCCAGCCCGCCGAGGGTTACGAGCAGATGGCTCAACAGGCCTGCGCCGGCCTGGCGCGCTTTTGGAACGAGTCCGCCGGTTACTGCTTTGACGTGCTCGACGGCCCAGAGGGCAACGACGCCTCGCTGCGGCCCAACCAACTGTTGGCCGTCTCTTTGCCGCACAGCCCGCTAACCCCGGCGCAGCAGCGCGCAGTGGTAGATGCCTGCGCCAGGGAGCTGCTCACTTCGTATGGCCTGCGCAGCCTCTCGCCTGATGACGCGGCTTTTATCGGCCATTACGGCGGAGCATTGCGCAAGCGCGATGCGGCCTATCACCAGGGCACGGTGTGGGGCTGGCTGATTGGGCCGTTTGTCAGCGCCCACCTGCGCGTCTACGGCGACCGCCAGGCGGCGCGCTCGTTCTTGCAGCCGCTCATCCAGCACCTGGCCGATTACGGCCTGGGCAGCCTGGCCGAAATTTTTGATGGCGATGCCCCCTTTGCGCCGCGCGGTTGCATCGCCCAGGCGTGGAGCGTGGCCGAGGCGCTGCGGTTGTACAAGGTGCTTTTTCCAGTATAATGGTTCTATCCGAAATAATGTAGCCAGCGTATCCCTAGCCTGGCCAAGCCAGAACCAAAACCACAAAGGACACCAACCTGTCTGCCGCCAGGTAGAGTACACTAAGGTTTTTATTTTGTGCCCTTTGTGTCCTTCGTGGTGAGTTCTCTTTGCCGAAAAAGCAAAGATTTGACTGGTAAGGTACTATATGTTGGCGGATTTGCTGAGGAATTTGCAGTGGAGGTAAAACAAGATGAAGATTCGCTCTTTGCTCTTAGCCGTGTCCCTTGCGTTTGGATTGATTGGCTCGCTCTTTGTGCTGCTCAACAACGCGCCCCACATCGCTCAGGCCAGCCCATTGACCTCTCCCCCATCCCCCTCTCCTTTTAGGAAAGGGGAGCACGCTTCCCCCTTCCCCGTGGGGGAAGCCAGCCCTGAGCAAGGCCGAAGGGAGGGATGGGGGGTTAGGGTTAGGTCACCCAACACCGCCACTCTTCGCTACGTCGCCACCACCGGCGCAGACACCACCGACTGCGCCGACAGCGCCACGCCCTGCCGCACAGTGCAGTATGCTGTAGACGTGGCGGGCACAGGCGACGAAATCCGCATCGCCACCGGCGTCTATACCGGCGTGAACGCCTATGGTGGCTTGAGCCAGGTGGTCTATATCAGCAAAACCGTCACCGTGCGCGGCGGCTATACCACCACCAACTGGACTGCGCCCAACCCCATCTCTTACCCTACCACACTGGATGCGCAAGCGCAAGGACGAGTAATGCACATCATTGGCAGCATCAGCCCGACCATTGAAGGGCTGCGACTAACGGGAGGAAGTGCCTCCTACGGTGGTGGGGTCTATGTTGCCACTGCCACAGCCACCATCAGCGATTGCCAGGTGCTTAGCAATACAGGAAGTGGAGTGTATTTGTATTACAGCCCTGCTAGGCTCATTAATAACACTATATCTTCCAACTCTGGCAGTGGGTTGGGGCTGGAATATAGCAATGCGGTCATAATCAGTAATACTATCACCTCTAACTCTGGCAACGGGGCATATTTGCTGCAAAGCAGCGGTACTATGTTCTCTGGCAATACCATCTCGAACCACAGTGGCAGCGGATTACTTGTGCACAATAGTAACAATGTCACCATAGAGAAAAACATTGTCTCCAATACAATAGCCTGGATTGATGATGGTGGAGGATTGTGCCTCAAACGCAGCCACAATGCCATCATCAGTGATAACGTCATCTCCAACAATAGCACTGACAACGGGATAGGTGGAGGAGTATATCTTGCGGACAGTGATAACACTGCTTTTCTTAGAAACACCATCACAGGCAACACTAGCAATAGCTGGGGAGGCGGGGTAGCCCTAATGGCCCACAACAATTTTGCTGTACATGCCACATTTGAAGACAATAGAGTAATCTCAAACACTGCCACTGGTCCAGGAGGGGGAATGATTTTGTACACTGGTGGCTTTGTTACACTTACTGGGAACACTGTCACTGGCAATACAAGCAATTGGGGCGGTGGGATGGAACTGGCGGTTGGATCGTTTATTCTGTACAATAATCTCATTTCCGACAACACTGCCAAAACAGGCGGTGGGATCGCAATTGATGCAGCAGATGTGGCAATGACCAATACGATTATTGCCAACAATCACGCCAATCATTGGGGCAGCGGACTATTTATCAATGATTCATCTGCTCACATGTGGCACACCACCATTGCCCACAACACCGCTGGTGACGGAAGTGGCATCTACATTTATTACCATGACCCAGACAGCCCTTATTCCCCCACCACACTTGCCATGACCAACACCATCCTGGTGAGCCACACCATCGGCATCAGCGTCAGTGCGGGCAACACCGTCACTGTCAACGGCATTTTGTGGTACAGCACGCCCATCACCATCGCACAATCGCCTGCCACCACTGTGACGGTGCAAAACGAATATTGGGGCGACCCGGCCTTTGGTTGGGGCAAGGCCCCGGGCGCGGGTTGGGGCGAGGGTTGGGGCGAGGGTTGGGGCGAGGCATGCCTCGCCCCTAACCGCGCCCCCAACGATACCCCATACCACCTCACCTCGGCCTCTGCCGCCATTGACCGGGGTGTGCCGGCCGGCGTATTCACCGACATTGACGGCGACCCGCGCCCAATGGGCAATGGCTTTGACTTGGGCGCAGATGAATCGCCCTTCTCGCTGCTTGCGCCAGGCGTCCCCATTTTGCTCGCTCCGCCCAACGGAACCATCACCACTACGCAAGCCGTCACCCTTGCCTGGCAAGCGGGCGCAGGCGCGCTGCCTGATGGCTACAATTTAGAGCTTGACAACACCATCATCACAACCACCAACACCATCTCGCCCGCCATCCTAGCAGTTGGCGTTCACACCTGGACGGTGCGCGCCTTTAACATCATAGGCTATTCAGATTGGACCGCTGCTTGGGTTGTCGAAGTCATCACGCGCCCAGGCGTGCCAGTGCTACTCTCGCCGCCTAATGGCGCAGTCACTACGACGCAGATCATTACATTCACCTGGCAAGCGGGCGCGGGCGTTCCGCCAGAAGGCTACAACCTGCAAATCGGTGAAGCGGTCTTTACCACCACAGAAACCACGTCACCTACAATATTACCCATCGGTGTTCACACCTGGACGGTGCGAGCGTTCAACGCTGCTGGCTACTCAAATTGGGTAACACCTGCCTGGGAAATCGAAATCACCACGGGCCTGGCTGCGCCGGGTATGCCGGTGTTGCTCTCGCCGCCGAGCGGCACAATCACTACCACGCAGGTTGTCACCTTCACCTGGCAGGCAGGCGCAGGCGTTCCGCCAGAAGGCTACAACCTGCAAATTGGTGGAGCGGTCTTTACCACCACAGAAACCACGTCACCTACAATATTACCCATCGGTGTTCACACCTGGACCGTGCGAGCGTTCAACGTGGCTGGCTACTCAAATTGGGTGACGCCTGCCTGGACAATCGAAATCACCACGGGCCTGACCACGCCAGGCGTGCCGATGCTACTCTCGCCGCCAAATGAGACAGTCACCACCACACAGGCCATTACCTTCACTTGGCAGGCAGGCGCAGGCGATCCGCCAGAGGGTTACAACCTCCAGCTTGACGGGGTGACCTTTACTACTACTAACACAAGCTCACCTACGCTGTTGCCCCTCGGCGTTCACACCTGGACGGTGCGAGCGTTCAACGCTGCTGGATATTCAGCCTGGGTTGTTCCAGCTTGGATGGTGGAGGTAAAGTGTTACCGGCTCTATTTGCCCCTTGTGCTCAAGTAACCCTCACCGCCCCCAACCTTCGGTCGGGGCAGGCTATCCCTCTCCCATCCTGAGCAAAGTCGAAGGAGGGAGAGGGGTCGCCCAACAAAAAAGCCGGGTTGAAGAAACTCGGCTTGTAATCTAGCCCGAATAGCCAGCCTTGCGAAGGTTTTCTAACCTTCGCAAGGCTTTATCTTTTCCGCTTTTGAAAGCGCTGCGCGAGCGCCCAAAGCATCAAGAGCGCGCCGGTGGCGGCCGCGCCCGCCGCAAAACCAATGTGCCTTGGGCTGGCCAGTGCCGCCACCAGGGGATCGCTGCGCATATCTTGTTCCACCAGGTAGGTCCAGGTAGAAGAGGGGCCGCGCAGCCCGGCCGCATCCAGATTGACCCCATCTGGCGTGATTTGCAACGCCTTGAACTCTATTAAAAGCCGCTCCTCAATGGAACCCGAGAGGCCCATAAAAGCGCGCGCCACAGATTTTTGAAACTCTTCCCAAGGCGAGCGCCCCCCAAGGGACACCAGGTGAATCTCTTCTCGGGTGTCGGCCACGGCTGCCAGATGTTCTGCCCAACACTCGTCAATGACGCGCAGCGTCATCCGCCGCTCCAGGTCGGCTGCGGCCTCGCGGCCTATCAGGCCGCAGGTCTGCTCATAAAACTCCAGCGCCTGCTTGCGGAGGATTTCTGGCTGCTCATCTCTCAACAAGATGCGCTGCCGTTTCTGGTAAACGGTGCGGCGCTGCTGCTCTATCAAGTGCGAATACGATAGCAGCCTTTGCCGCGCGTCGCCATTTTGTCCTTCGATGATCCGCTGGGCGCGGGCGATTTCTCGCCGGATCACCGGGTTGTCTACCGCTTCTTGCTGGCGCGCCGGTCTATAGCGGGGCGGGATAAGCTCGTCAATGCCATAACGTTGCAGCAGGTCATCTTCCAGGCTGATAAAAAAGCGAGACGAGCCAGGGTCGCCCTGCCGCCCGGCGCGGCCCCGCAGTTGGTCATCCACTCGCCGGCTTTCGTGCCGATTGGCGCCGATCACATAAAGCCCGCCCAGCGCAATCACCTGCTGCTCTTGTGCTCCATCCAGCCCGCCCAGGCGGATATCGGTTCCCCGCCCGGCCATATTGGTGGAAATTGTCACCGCGCCCAGCTTGCCGGCCTGGGCGATAATGCGAGCTTCCTCGTCGTCTCGTTTTGCATTGAGGACGTTACAATCCAGTTCGGCCATGCGCAAGCTTGTCGCAAGTTGCTCGGATTCCTCCACCGTGAGCGTTCCAACCAAAATGGGGCGTCCCGTTGCATGCACACGCATAATTTCTTTGACCAGGGCGCTTTGCTTGGCGGCCTTGTGGGTGAACACAACGTCGGGATAGTCAACGCGAATGCACGCCCGGTTGGGTGGGATAACCTGTAGCTGGAGTCCATAGACCTGGAGCAATTCTGATGCGGCTGTTTCAGCCGTCGCTGTCATGCCGCACAGGCGGGGATATTGCTGTAGAAAATGCTGCAGCGTGATCTGCCCCAGCACCTGGCCTTCTGCCGAATGGCTCAACCCTTCTTTGGCTTCGATCGCGGCCTGCAAGCCATCCGGCCAATGGCGATCTTTTACCACTCGTCCGGTGAACTCGTCAACCACCTCTACCCGATCGTGCCGGACGATATAATCCACATCGCGCTGCATCAGGGCCGCGGCATACAGCGCAGCGTGAAGCTCGGTCAGCAGCGGCAAATTCTCTACCGTGTGGAGATGTCCACTGTCGAGCAAGGCCTCTGCCCTATCCAGGCCATCATTGGTCAGGTGAACCGATTGGCGCTCGCGGTCTATGACATAATGCCGAGCGGGGTCAAGCTGCCGCACAAGCTCGGACAGCCGCTCCGGCTGTCCCGGCTGTCCCTGAATGTTCCCGGCAATCACAAGCGGAATCCTTGCTTCATCCACAAGGATCGAGTCCGCCTCATCTACCAGGGCCATGTTGAATGGGCGGTGCACCACTGCGTCAGGCTCCAAGGCAAGCCCATCTCTCAGGTAATCAAAGCCCGCCTCTTTGGCCGTCACATAGCTCACATCAGCCGAAAAAGCCGCCCGCCGCTCTTGAGACGGCATGCCCTCTTGCACAAACCCAACCCGCAGGCCAAGGAAACGATAAATCGGCCCCATCCACTCGGCATCTCGCCGGGCCAGGTAATCATTGAATGTCAGGACGTGAACTCCCTTGCCTTGCAGCGCGTTGAGGGCAACCGGGGCCACGGCCGTCAGGGTCTTGCCCTCGCCCGTTTGCATCTGGATGATTTTCCCTTCGTGCAGGGCCAATCCGCCGAGGATCTGAACATCGAATGGACGCAAGCCAATGGTGCGGCTGGCAATCTCTCGAACGAGGGCAAACATTTGAACCGTCACATCGTTTGGCGATGCGCCCGCCCGCGCGCGGGATCCTAGTTGTTGCGCCAACTGGCGCAAGTCGTCATCAGAGGCAGCCCGGAACTCTGGCCCCAGGGCGTTCACTGCCGCCAGCCTGTCGCGGTAAGCTGACAGGCTTGAAGCAGCTCGATCAAATAATTTTTTCCACCCGTGGCGCAAGACATCCACCATTATGGCCTAGCCTGGTCGAGCCAGAGTCAAACAGGATTTTTTACCACAAAGGCGCCAAAACACCAAATACTAGTTGTCCTTCATCTGCGAAATATCTCGCCCAGAGGCGGCCTTGCGGCGCATGTCGGTGTTGAGAATGCGCTTGCGCATGCGCAAATTCTGGGGGGTGACCTCTAGCAGCTCGTCGTCGGCAATGTACTCGATGCAGTCGTCCAGGCTCATCTGCCGGGGCGGCGTCAGCCGCACGGCAATGTCTTCGGTAAACACACGAATGTTGGTGAGGTGCTTTTTCTTGCAGACATTGATCGGCAGGTCGTTGCCGCGCGCGTTTTGCCCCACAATCATCCCTTCGTACACCTCCACACCCGGGCCAATGAACAGCGCGCCGCGCTCTTCGGCGTTGTGCAGCGCATAGGGCGTGCTGGTCCCATCTTCCCAGGCCACCATCGAGCCGCGCTCACGCATGCTAATCTCGCCTGCCATCGGCTCATAGCCGTGAAACAGCGCGTGCATAATGCCGGTGCCGCGTGTGGCGGTGAGGAACGCGCCGCGAAAGCCCAGCAGCCCGCGCGTGGGCACGTGATAGGTCAGGTAAACCGTGCTGTGCTCGCCGTGTTGAATGTTCGTCATTTGACCGCGCCGGTTGCCCAGCATTTCTACCACGGTGCCCAGCTCGGCTTCCGGCACTTCGACATAAAGCTCTTCCACCGGCTCTAGCGTTTGGCCGTTTTCCTCGCGCAAAATAACCTCGGGCCGGCCCACCTGGAATTCATAGCCCTCGCGGCGCATCGTTTCAATGAGGATCACCAGGTGCAATTCGCCGCGCCCCGAAACGATAAAGGTATCGGCCGTGCGGCCGTCTTGCACGCGCAGGCTGACATTGTGCTCCAGTTCTTTCATCAGGCGCTCGCGCAGCTTGCGCGAAGTGTTCCACCGGCCTTCGCGCCCGGAAAACGGGCTGGTGTTCACGCCAAACGCCATGCGCACCGTGGGCGCTTCTACCCGGATGGGCGGCAGCGGGCGCGGGTCGTCTTGATCGGCAATCGTTTCGCCGATGAAAATTTCCGGCAGTCCCGTCACGGCGACGATTTCACCCGCCTCGGCTTCATCCACCTCTAACCGCTCTAGCCCCTGGTGAACAAAGAGCTGGTTAATCTTGCCGGAAAAAGTTTCTCCATCCACGGCGATACGGGTCACCGGCTGGGCGCGCCTCAACTTGCCCGCAAACAGCCGCCCGATGGCGATGCGGCCTTTATAGTCGTCATACGCCAGCGAGGTGACCAGCAACTGGGCCGGGCTGTCCGGCTCGATGGCCGGCGCAGGGATGTAACTTAGGATGGTGTCAAACAGCGGCTGCAAGTCTGCGCCGGCCACGCCGGGCGCCAACGTGGCGCGGCCAGTGACAGCGTCGGTGTAAACGATGGGAAATTCGGCCTGGTCGTCTGACGCGCCCAGGTCAATGAACAGGTCAAAGGTGGCGTTGGCGACATAGTTCAGGCGGGCGTTGGCCCGGTCAACCTTGTTGATAACGACGATGGCCCTGAGACCCAATTCCAACGCCTTGCGCAGCACAAAGCGAGTTTGGGGCATGGGTCCATCCACGGCATCTACCAGCAACAGCACGCCGTCTACCATGTTCAGCACCCGTTCCACCTCGCCGCCAAAGTCGGCGTGGCCGGGTGTGTCTACAATATTGATCTTGATGCCGCGATAGGTGACGGCAGTGTTTTTTGCCAGAATCGTAATGCCGCGCTCGCGCTCCAAGTCGCCGCTGTCCAGCACCCGCTCGGCCACGGTCTGGTTATCTCGAAAGACGTGGCTTTGTTTAAGCATGCCATCTACCAACGTCGTCTTGCCGTGGTCAACGTGCGCGATGATGGCAATGTTTCTCAAATCGCTGCGTACTTGTGTCACTTTGTCCCCCGAGTTAGGGCTAAGGATTAAATAACTTGCTCATGTGTAGCTCGTTTTGCCCGTATTTCGGCGCCATTGTGGGAAAGTTATTTAATTTCCAATCCTTAGCGGCGGCGGCGCCCGCCGAGCATCTGCGACCACCGCTGGCTGGTAGTGCGCGGCGTGGCATACTGCCGCTGAAGCTCGGCTACGCTGGGCTTGGCATACGAAGGCGCTTCCACGCCATAATCAAAGCCGGGGGCATTGCAGCGCTCCAACTTGCGGCCAATGAGCCGTTGAATGCTCTGGACCATCGGCTCGTCTGCCGGTGTGATAAAGGTGATCGCGTCGCCGCTTGCTTCAGCGCGAGCGGTTCGGCCAATGCGGTGCACATAGTCTTCCGCCACGCCGGGCGCGTCAAAGTTGAGCACGTGCGAAATGCCCTCTACGTCAATGCCGCGAGCGGCAATATCGGTGGCCACCAGCACTCGATAGTGTCCCTGCCGGAACCCTTCCAGCGCCGCCACGCGCTGGCCTTGCGTCCGATTGCCGTGAATCGTAGCAGCCTTGACGCCGGCCTGTTTTAACTTTTTCACCAGGTTATCTGCGCCGTGCTTGGTGCGCGTAAAAACGAGCACGCTCGTCATTTTGTGGTGGTTCAACAAGTGCAAGAGCAGATTGACCTTGAGGTGCTTGGGCACCGGGTAGAGCTTTTGATCAATCGCCTCGGGCGGGCGGGCCACCGCTACCTCTACCTTGACCGGGTTGCGTTGAACCTCGCGCGTAAGCGCCAGAATATAGGGCGGCATGGTGGCCGAAAAGAGCAGCGTTTGCCGCCGCGCACTCGGCGGCAACACGCGCAGCACGCGCCGGATATCGGGCAAAAAGCCCATATCTAACATGCGGTCGGCTTCGTCAAGCACCAGGATAGAGAGATGCTCAAAACACGCCGTGTTGCGATTGATATGGTCGAGCAGCCGGCCAGGCGTGGCGACCACCACGTCGGCCCCGGCGCGCAGCGCGCGTTCCTGGTCTTGCATCCCCACACCGCCGTACACCACCGCCACCTTTAGGCCGGTCTGGCGAGCCAATTGCTTGGCATGGTCGCCTACCTGCAAAGCCAACTCGCGCGTGGGCACCAGCACCAGCATCCGCGAGTTTTTGTTCTTGCTCTTGTTGCTGAGCAGCGCGTTCAGGCTGGGCAGCAAAAAGGCAGCCGTCTTGCCTGTGCCGGTCTGCGCGCAGCCGACAATATCGAGCCCTTGCAGCGCGGGCGGAATGGCCTGCGTCTGAATAGGCGTGGGGTGTTCAAACCCCATGCGGCGCACTGCGTCTTGCAGCGGCGCCGCTAAATTAAAATCACAAAATTGTATCACTAAATTTACCTTCCTACAAGCAAGCGCCTCTGGCGCAGCTTTTGCAGTGGTGGAGCCAAAGGCCCCCTGTAGGTAGAAAAACTTTTTTTTCTACACCACAAAAAATCGCCCCGGCGGTTTCACCGGGGCGAGAATTACTCTACGATCCAATTAGACTACCTGTACTGCTTGCATTTTACCACACTTGCTGGTAAATGTCCACTTTTATCGGCGCATGGCAGCATTGAAGCGTTTGGCAAATAGGGCGGTGACAGCAGATTGGTACAGCACAGCCACCAGGACATACACCCAGACATCCTCGGTTTGGCCGCTGGTCAACATCCAGTAGACTTTCATCGGCCAGTAGGTGGGAATTAGCCCGAAGGCCAGTTCCCATCCAGAGCTGGTGAAAAAAGCAAAAATCGGAACTAGGAGCAAGAAACCGGACAATTTCATCAGCGCAAAACCTTGCACCTTGTTCTGGGCCATCGAAGCCAGGTATAGGGCGAACAAGGGAGAGAGCGGCGCGGCGGCTAGGGCGGTGATGAGGATGTGTAGCAAGGGTAGGTCATCCAGCATAGAAAGGGGAAAGATGACGAACATCATCAACAAGGTCAACAACACCGGGATAGTGATGCGGTAGGCCATGTAGCCGTTCAGGGAGAGCGGTGTCACTTGCAAGGCGGTGAGGGTTTTGTCGTCCTTTTCATCGAGAAGGAGAAACCCGATCAGGGTGCCGAATACGACGGGTGTCATAACAACAAAGAAATAGGCGAGCAGGGCCGGGTAGTAGGGCGTCAGGTCGAAATCATAGCGTTCGAGCAGGCGGGCGCTGAGGGGTGGCAAGCCCCAACGTAAAGCAAGGGCGCTGACGAGAGGAACAAAGACCATCCACGAGAGGGTGCTGTCACGGCGCACACCGCGAAGATCAATTGGGCCAAGGGCGCGCAGGGCTTGGACGACGTTCATTTGCTGCGAACTCCTTCCTTCTTCACAACGAAGCGATAAAAGGCGCGCTGGCTGGCGAACCAACCCAACGCAACCCACAAGCCCCCATACAGAATCGCATAAAAGATTTGCCAGGCTGGGATTGGCTCATAGGCGGCTTGAACCAGCAGCAGGGGCGCTTGCATAGGATGCAGGTACAGGCTCCAGTGCTGCCAAAGATCAAAGTAGTGGAGCAGGGGCAGGGAAAATCCCATCGTCCACAAAGCTGAGGGCAGGATGAAATCTGTGATGGAATCGTAGCGCGAAACAACGAAAAAACCGTAGAGGGCATACATCGCCACAAAAAAGAAAATGCCAAGCAGCATCCAGAGCCAGTTGAAGGCCACCCCGCTGACCAGTAGGATGATCGCCAGCGATTCGATCGCAGAAAGCACAAAGAGGCTGACAATTTTCGAAAGCAAGTATTCCCAGTCGCGCAGGGGGCTGACGACTAGGGCTTCGAGCGTGCCTTCGCCTTTTTCGAGCAAGACCAGGCCCGCCAGGAAGTAAAAGGCATTCATCACCAGGTTTTCGAGCAGGATAGGCGGCCACCAGACTGACCAATCCACGTCGGCGAGCTGGCGCAGTAAAGCCACCATCGCCACAACGATAAAGGCCGAGACAAAGTAAAAGCCATTGCGATACTGGCGGATAATGTCCCATTGTAGGGTGGCAAAGAAGCGGTTCATTCCAAACTCCGCCCGGTGACCTGGATGAAAATGTTTTCCAGAGTGGCTTCCTGGGTGTGGATGGTCTGCACCGGCTGGCGCAGGCTTTCCAGGAAGGCGGGATTCTCGGCCAGCCCCTGGATGGGAAACTCGCGCGTTTCGGTGTGCCCATTGGCGAGATATTCCACCTGCACCTCTTTGCGCCCGTGTCGGAGCTTTAGGGCGCGGGGCGAATCGATCAGGCCAATTTGCCCATCCACGATAAAGGCCACCCTATCGCACAATTCGTTGGCAATGGTCATGTCGTGAGTGGTCAGGAAGACCGTGCGCCCGGCGTCTTTTTGGGATTGGATAAGGTCTTTGATACGGCGGGCATTGACCGGGTCGAGTCCGGCGGTGGGTTCATCGAGAAAGAGCAGTTTCGGGTTGTGAATCAGGGCGCGGGCCAGGTTGAGGCGGATTTTCATTCCCTTGGAGAATTGCGAGGCCAGCAGGTTGCCGTCTTCGGCCAGGCCAACCATCTCCAGCAAGGTTTCAGGCGGGATGGTCTGGTTCTGGTACAGGCGGCCAAAGTAGTGCAGGTTCTCGAGGGCGGTCAGTTTGCCATAGTGGTTGGGCAGTTCAAAACTGACGCCGACCTGCTCGTAATAGTCGTTGCCCCAGGCGCGCAAGTCGCGATCAAGAATGTGAACCTGGCCGGAAAAATCGCGCAGCAGGCGGATGAGAATCTTTTGTGTGGTAGATTTTCCCGCGCCGCTGGGACCGAGGAAACCGAAAATTTCTCCAGGCTGGATTTCAAAACTGATGCCTTTGACGGCGGGCGTATCGGTTCCGGCGTAGGTAAAGCTCAGGTTTTCGACAGTAATCATGTTATTTCTTTCGCAATCCATTTTCAAAAACGGTGATGACCTGGTCAATCGCCCGACGGATTTCATCCCGGTTAAAAGACTCTGACCCATCGGTGAGCAATTGCTCCGGGCGGATTTTGAAGCGTTCCATCAGGTGCTGACCAAGGTCGGTAAAGGCTGCGTTGAGCAGGAAGGCGGCGGTATCGGCGTTAACTTGCGGGTCGAGGGTGCCATCGGCAATTCCCGCCTGCACCATCTGCTGAAAATAGGCATATCCGCCACGTCGGATGACTTGCTTGGTCTCATCTGGCAGGGGCACATCGTCAAAAATGGCTTTGTAGCTAATTTTGGCAAGTTTCGGGCTACTGAACTGGAATTGCATCCCGACATCCATTAGCCAGCGCAACTGGGCAAACATATCGCCAGTCTCCTGGGGCGGGGTCTGCCTGAGAAAGGCCGTCTTTTCGTCCATGCCAAGTTGGATGAGATACAGGTAGCAGTCCTTTTTATCTGCAAAATACTGGTAGAAACTGCCCTTGGCAATTCCGGCGCGCTCAGCCACCCGCCCGATGGAAACGTTTTTATAGTCGTTTTTCGAAAATTCATCCAGCAGGATGTCGAGCAGGCGGGCGCGCTTCTCGTCTGGCAGGTTGAAAAAGGTTTCGCTAGGCATAGGCTAAATGAACAGGAGTACAATCCCGCCGACGAGGGTGGCGATGCCCAGCCCAACCAGCATGATGACCGTGCCTTTTTCGCTCAACAATTGCACAAATCCCTCAAGCTTGTCCAGCTTCCAAATGGCCTGGGGTTTGGCCAGCCCAACATACAGACAGGCGAGACCATAGAGAATCAACAAAATGGCGACGATGGTGAGAATGTCCATGTGTTTTGCTCCTTAATTGTGTATGACCACTCGGTCACATGACCGAGTGGTCATATTGTAAGGCATTTCATTGTTTTTGTCAAGAAAGTGAATAATTGAACGACCAAGCGGTTCGTGATAAAATGAGGAAAAGGATTATCAGCGCCCTGATGGAACTGTTACGAATTTTTACTTTTGGCGGATTACGAATCGAGCGCAAAGGGCAGTCACCCCAACTGCCTACGCACAAAGCGCGAGAACTCGCAGCCTACCTCGTCACCTTTCGTAGCTGCCCCCATCCCCGCTCCACCCTGGCCGGCATTCTCTGGCCCGACATTCCCGAAGAGAAAGCGCGCCGCCGTCTCTCCGACACCCTCTGGCGCATCCGTCACGTTCTGGGCGATTATGTGACGGCAGACGAGGACTATGTGCGCTTTAACTTTGCTCTGCCCCACTGGCTAGATGCGCAAGAGTTTGAACAGAAAGCGAGCAAGTATGCCAATGCGCAAGCAGAAAACGCCTCGTCTGTTTGTCTACCGGAGCTATGTGAAGCGGTTGACCTGTACACGGGGACGTTTCTCGAAGGTTTTTACCAAGATTGGGTCCTCGGGGAACAGGAACGCTTGCGTGGATTGTACCTGGAACTTTTGGGGCAACTCCTTGAACAATACAAACAATCTGGCGACTATGCGGCGGCCCTGGCAACTGCCCAACGTCTCGTCGCTACCGAACGATTGCACGAATTCGGTCATCGCGAGTTGATGCGCCTCTATCACTTGTTAGGCCGAGACACCGAGGCCATTACGCAGTATCAATATTGCCAAGAGATCTTGAAAGCAGAGTTGGGCGTAGATCCTGCCCCAGAGACTGAATCGCTTTACCAAATCTTGATTCACCCTGCACCTGATCAGGTTAACGCGCCCACCGTGCATCTGCCCATGCCGGCTCGCCCCTCTGTCCTAAACCTGGATGAATTACCCCTGGTGGGCCGCGATGCAGAGCGCAACGCGCTGCTAAGACATATTGAAGCCATCGCCTCAGGCCAAGGGGGCATTGTCCTCCTGGAAGGTGAAGCGGGTATCGGCAAAAGCCGCCTGGTGCGTGAACTTGGAGCCGGCGCCAGTTGGCGCACCATTTGCACCACATGGGCCTCTGCTTCCGAGATTAAAGCTTCTTCTCCATACGCGTTGTTGCTGGAGGCTATGAAACCCGTTTTGCCTCCCTTGCGTATTCGACAACTGAGCCGCTTGATAGAACGAGTGCACCTCCAGGCAGTCGCGCCGCTCTTGCCAGAAATTGCCGAGGTTTTGCCTGGCCTGCCCCCCCTACCCGATCTCCCCCCGCCCCAGGCCCGCGAGAGACTCCAGCAGGCCCTCATCGCCCTCGTGCTGGGCCTGGCGCGCATCACGCCTCACCTGTGGGTGCTGGAAGATATTCACTGGGCCGACGCCGAAACTCTTGCCCTCTTGCCGCTTTTGATTCCTCACTTGGCGGCAAGCCGGGCGCTCTTGTTGCTCACAGGGCGCAGCGCCGATTTGCGGAATAACCCGACGGTTTGGAGCACACTCCAGGCCCTGGATCGAACAGGCCCTTTTACTCGATATACCTTGAACCGCCTGAAGGGAAAAGATGTGGACTGGCTGGTGCACAATCTCGTTGGAGAGGCCGACCCCAGCTTGAGTGAGCGATTGGCGCAAGCAAGTGAGGGAGTGCCCCTTTATCTCATCGAGACGCTCAAAACGTGGCGCGACGAAGGCCGTCTATGGCCCACCCAACAAGGAAACTGGCAGTGGAAGGGGGATGCGCCTGCGGCGCTCCCCTCTCATTTGGGTGAGGCGGTTGTAGGGTATCGTCTATCCCGCCTCTCTGGCGCGGCCCATCAAGTTTTGGGGGCGGCGGCTGTGATCGGCGCTGAGGTGGATTTTGACTTGTTAGCGCAAGTGTGCGGCCATGCCGCTTCGCTCCCAACTGACCTTTATCTGCTGCCTGCCACGGATGAACTCTTGAGCCTGGGGCTTTTGTTAGAGACAGATACGGGCTACCACTTTAGCCACGAGCAGGTGCGGCAAGCCGTCTATCACCAGTTGTCTGCCGCACAGCGCCAGCGGCTTCATCGAGATACGGCCAAGGCTCTAGAGGCTCTGGCTGCCGATCAATCTGAATTGCTGGCCTATCACTTTGCCGCCGCCGGCGAACAGCAGCCGGCGATTGACTATTTGATCCGCGCCGCCGAGCGCGCCCGCAAGCTCTTTGCTCATCAGGCCGCACTGACTTGTTACAACCGTTTGCTAGATTTGACCAACCCTAAAGATCACCCAGCTTGCTTTAACATTCTGCATGACCGCGCCGAGGTGTTGGGATGGATCGGCGACCGGGAAGCCCAGGGGCGAGACCTGGAAAAGCTGCTCGACCTGGCGCGCGCTCTGGGCGACAAGACCCGCCTTGCTTTCGCCCTTCACCAGCGAAGCGAATGGCGCCGGGTTCAAGGCCATTACCCGCCTGCCGACGAGGATGCCCAGGCAGCACTAGAGCTTTACCGGCAACTAGAGGATAGGCTTGCTCAGGCCGCCTTGCTCAGCCAATTAGGCTGGAACGTCGTCTACACAACCAACTATTCGCGCGCTCTGGATTATTTCCGCCAGGCTCTTGCCATCTACCAAGATTCGAATGATCTCGAAGGCCAGATTGGTTGCCTGATTGGACTGATGAGCGCCGCAGAACTGGGCGGCGACTATTCCCATTCACTGGCTTACAGTCAAGAGTGCATGACCCTGGCGCAAGCAACGGGCAATCCTTATCACATCGCCCGCGCTTTCTTTAGCGTGGGATTAAAGTGTTTTGATCTGGGAGATGTCCAGGCCGCTAAAGGCTATTTGCAAGAATCTCTGCGCCTCAACGAGACGATTGGCGAACGTCGCCAACAAGCGGCTGTCCACTTGTACCTGGGCGAGACGATTATCGAACGGGGCGACCTGGAAACTGCCCAGGCTCACATCGAAACAGCCCACAGCCTGTTCCGCCAAATGCGCGACCTTTCTTGGGAAGGCGATGCCCTGGCCGCTCTGGGCCGCTTGGCCATTCTACAGGGCGCGCCTGATGTTGCCCACGAGCACCTGAGGGCTGCTTACCAACGCCGCACAGAGTTGGGCGAGCCAGGCTATGCCGTGCTCGACCTCTCCTTTATGGCGCTGGCCGAATTGATGCAGGGAGACAAGCGGCACGCTTGGCAACACAGCCAGCAGGCTGTGGCCGAGTTAGAAGCAGGGTTAGAAGGCGTCGAGCATTATTACCGAATCTACTATAATCACTTTCGTGTGGCCGAGGGCGTCTCTCGCTGGGCCGCCGCCCGGACTGCGATAGAAAGGGCCGCGCGAATCGTTGGCGAGTTCGCCGAACGCGTCAGTGACCCGATATGGCAAGAGAAATTCCGCACTGCCTACCATGCCAGGCAAGCTATCGCTGAGGCTGTTGCCGTTCAGCCACCGCCAGGCTGCCTGCGCGTCCGCCTGGCGCGCGCTGATGCGCCGGGGCACCGTCAGCCTCTCCCCGACGAAACCACCTTTGTGGTCTGGAATGTGGATGACGGTAACGCAGACGCAGCTATAGCCAAGCGAGAAGGCAAAGCAGCCTTGCGCCGCCATCGCCTTCGGCGACTGCTTGCCCAAGCCCACGCAACCAACGCCGCGCCCACCATCGAGGACATGGCCGGCGCGCTAGATGTTTCTCCCCGCACCGTCCGCGCTGACCTGGCGGCCCTGCGCCGCCAAGGGTACACGGTTCGCACGCGCGGAACTCTATAAACCTTTTTTGCCTCCACCCGTTCTTTTCTGCAACCTCCCACCTTGCCGCTGTAACGACAAATCTACGACACCTTTTTGATATTGTCATATAAAGACTCTCCAAAAAAGCCTTTTAACCACAACCCCCTGCCTACAGCGGGGGCAGGTTACACAAAAGACACTAAAAAATCAGGTGAGGCCAAGTTTGTCCGTAAGGAAACCTGGCAAGAATTTTATCAAGCCTTGCCTTAAAATCCTTTGTGTACCTTGTGTCCTTTGTGGTTTTTTCAGAGTCATGTAAACATTCAACATTCTAAAGGCGGAGAACTGCTTTGGGCAATGGCAAATCGCTCTCTCAGCGCGCTCATACTTTCATCGTTCGCATCTGGTGGGAAGCGGGGCTGACGCAGCTCGATGGCCGCCCGCTGTGGCGCGGGCATGCGCAACATGTAGCCAACGGCCAGCCCTGCGCCTTTCAATCGCTAGACAGCCTGCTGCGCTTTATCCAATCTCAGACAGGAGATTTGGAAAATGATCAACCCAGGCCAACCCCTGGTGACAATACACACTGAGGATGGGCCGGCATCCTCGCAAAATCCACGCCATTTGGGAGGAATATCATGAAAAGACAGCGTTTTGTTCATTCGGTCGGAATGTTGATCCTGGCTGCATTGATAGCCGCTTCGCCGGGCTTGGCGCTTGGCGGCTTGAGCGGCGAGGAGGTTTCTTTGCAAGCTTCAGGCCAAACTCTAGAGGCCACGTTCACTTACCAAGGCCAACTCAAAAGAGAGGGGCAGCCTGTCACCGGTCAATGCGACATGGCCTTTCGGCTCTATGATGCCGCCAGTGAGGGCAATCCGGTCGGCAGCCCCATCACGACTAGCGTCCCCGTCACCGCCGGTCTCTTTACGGTGAACCTGGATTTTGGCGCAAGCGCCTTTGCCGGCGACGCTCGCTGGTTAGCCATTGCCGTCAAGTGCGCGGGCGATGCGGAATACACCTCCCTTTCTCGCCAGGCGCTCACGGCTGCGCCGTATGCCTATTACGCCGCTCACACCCCCTGGAACGGCCTGGCCGATATACCGGCCGGTTTTGCCGATGGAGTGGATGACGTGACCGCCGTCGTCAGTGGCACCAATGTCTTTGCCGGGGATGGCCTGAACCAGGCTGCCAACGGCAACGCCATCACCCTCTCGGTCAACTTTGGCGGCGGGGGCACAGCCACCACCGTCTCCCGCTCGGATCACGACCACACTGGCGTCTATGCCATCACAGGCCACACACACCCCGGCAGCGACATTACTTCGCCGGTCGCCCAAGCGACCCTGGCCTTTTCCGCCACCCAGGCCCCCTGGACTGGACTGACGGGCCTGCCTGCCGGGTTCGCCGACGGGGTGGACAATGTCTCCACCTATACTGCCGGCGCCGGCCTCATCCTGAGCGGCACGGCATTCAGCCTGGCAGACACCTTTCGCCTGCCCCAAGGCTGCGCCAACGGCGGCATTGCCGAATGGAATGGCGTCGCCTGGCTATGCGGCGTTGACGATACAGGCAGCGGCGGGGGCGGCGATATTACAGCCGTGTATGCCGGCTCTGGGCTGCTCGGCGGCGGCGCGAGCGGCCCGGTCACGCTGACGGTGCAATTCGCCGGCTCCGGCTCGGCCACCACAACCGCCCGCTCCGACCACAACCACGATGTGGTCTATTGGAAACTGGCCGGCAACGCCGCCACCATCCCCGGCACAAACTTTGTAGGCACAACCGATAACCAGGCGCTCGAGTTCAAGGTGAACAACGCGCGCGTCTTGCGGCTGGAACCCCACGCCACCAGCCCGAATGTGATTGGAGGCTATAGCGGCAACAGCGTAATCAGCGGCACATACGGCGCAATGGTTGGCGGTGGTGGGGCCAGCTACTATATCAATCGCGTGACTGACAACTATGGCACAGTGGGAGGCGGTTATGGCAACCAGGCCGGCGATAACGCAGGCACAACCGGGGATCAGACTTATGCCACAGTCGGCGGCGGCAGAACCAACACGGCCAGTGGAGCTGTTGCCACCATCGGCGGCGGCAGGGAAAACACGGCCAGTGGAACGGGCGCTACCATTGGGGGAGGTTGGGGCAATACAGCTTCTGCTCTCCGCGCCACAGTCGGCGGCGGCTATGTAAATACAGCCAGCGGCACTGCCGCCACAGTGCCTGGAGGACTTTTCAACAATGCCAATGGCGACTATAGTCTGGCCGCCGGGCGGCGAGCCAAGGCCAACCACCTGGGCACCTTTATCTGGGCCGATGCCACCGACCTCGATTTTAGCTCCACGGCCAACAATCAGTTTATGGTGCGCGTTTCGGGCGGGATGACGGTGGCAGTGAACACCGGCCGATGGTCAATCTTGCCCAACGCCACCAGCCCCAACATCGTTGGCGGGTACGCTAGTAATAGTGTTACGAGCGGGGCGGCTGGGACCGTGGTGGGCGGCGGCGGAAACTCGACCTACCCCAACAGCGTCACCGACAATTATGGCATCGTGGGAGGCGGCAGCCGCAATCGCGCCGGCGATAGCGCCGGAACCACAAGCGACAGACCCTACGCAACTGTGGGCGGCGGGTATAACAATGTTGCCAGTGGGTCAAACTCTGCCGTCGCAGGGGGGCAGCAAAATACGGCCAGCGGCGCATACACGGCAGTGCCAGGTGGCAACAATAATACTGCCCAAGGCGACTATAGCCTGGCCGCCGGGCGGCGAGCCAAGGCCAACCACCTGGGCGCTTTTATCTGGGCCGATGCCACCGATGCCGATTTTAGCTCCACGGCCAACAATCAGTTTATGGTGCGGGCTTCCGGCGGGATGACAGTGACGGTGAACACCGGCCGATGGTCAATCTTGCCCAACAGCACCAGCCCCAACATCGTTGGTGGGCACACCAACAACAGTGTTACGAGTGGGGCGGCTGGGACCGTGGTGGGCGGCGGCGGAAACTCGACCTACCCCAACAGCGTCACCGACAGCTATGGCGTCGTGGGAGGCGGCAGCCGCAATCGCGCCGGCGATAACGCCGGCACCGCATCTGACAGATCCTATGCAACTGTGGGCGGCGGGTATAACAATGTTGCCAGCGGCACAAGCGCCACCAGCGGCGGGGGCAGCGCCAATACAGCCAGCAGTGGATATGCCACCATCGGGGGGGGCAACAGCAATACAGCCAGCGGCGCATATGCCACCATTGGGGGAGGCAACAGCAATACGGCCAGCGCGTCAAGTTCTGCCGTCGGCGGGGGTAGCAGCAATGCGGCCGGCGGCGCGTATGCGGCCGTGCCAGGCGGCAACAACAATTCGGCCCTAGGCAGTTATAGCCTGGCCGCCGGGCGGCGGGCCAAGGCCGACCACACGGGCACATTCGTGTGGGCCGATGCCACCGATGCCGATTTTGCCTCCACCGCCATCAACCAATTCGCGCTGCGCGCCACTGGCGGGGTGACGATGATTGTCGGCGATGGCCTCCTTGCCGTCTGGCCGGTTGGTCCGAACATCCCCAGCATCATTGCCGGCCACAAGGACAATTGGGTGACCGCCGCAGTTGATGGCGCTACCATCAGCGGCGGCGGCATCTCTGGCGCTGACGCCAACCGCGTGACCGATAACTGGGGCACCGTGGGCGGCGGCGCGGATAACCAGGCCGGAAATGCTTCTGGCAACAATTACGACGCCAATTATGCCACCGTCGGCGGCGGCACAGGCAACACGGCCGGCGACGATTATGCCACAATCAGCGGCGGCAGCAGCAACACAGCCAGTGGAAGCTATGCCGCTATCGGGGGAGGCTCTGGCAACAATGCCACCGGCGACTATGGCGCTGTTCCAGGAGGAAGATACAACAATGCCAATGGCGACTATAGCTTTGCGGCCGGGCGGCACGCTTCTGCCAACACCCAGGGCTGCTTTGTCTGGGGCGATTCAACCGATGACATTGTCGCGTGCAATGACACAAATCGCTGGATTGCGCGAGCGAGCGGCGGCGTGTATTTTTACACCAACAGCGGCCTCACCGCCGGCGCTTATCTGTCGGCGGGGGGCGGTTCTTGGAACACTGTCAGCAATCGCGACCTCAAGGGAAACCTGGCGCCGGTAGACGCCCGCGAATTATTGAACCGCCTGGCTGCCATCGAAATCAGCACGTGGAACTATACTGCCCAAGATGCCACTATCCGCCACATCGGGCCAATGGCTGATGATTTCAATTCGTTAGTGGATGGACTGGGCGGTGAAGGCCAGGATTACATCAACAGTCTCGACGCTGACGGCGTGGCCCTGGCCGCCATCCAGGGACTCTATCAGCTTTCGCGGGAGCAAGCCAAGCGCATCCAGACGCTCGAAACAGAGAACGCCTCGCTGCAAAAACGGCTTGACACCCTGGATGCGCGGATAGCGGCGATAGAGGCCACTCCAGCCAGTGGGGCAGCGCCAGCCAACGGCAACCTGCTGCCGGGAGCGGGCTTTTTGATGGCCGGGCTGGCCCTGATGCTTGTAACAAAGAGCAAGCGTCTGAGCTTGTTCAAAGGAGGGAAGCAATGAGGGCTAATCTTCACGCGATTGGCAAAGTGCTCATCATGCTGGCTGCCCTACTCGTGCTCGCCTCTGCGGCGCTGGCTCAATCTGCCCAAGGCTATGAGCTCTCTTGGTGGACCGTAGACAACGGCGGGCACACCTCCAGCGCGGGCGGCAGCTATACACTGGGCGGCGCCATCGGCCAGCCAGACGCGGGCAGGAGTACGGGCGAGTCGGCGACTAGCCCCTACAGCCTGGCGGGCGGCTTTTGGCAGGGCAGCAGTGTCGTTACTCTGCGTACCATCTACCTGCCGGTGGTATTACGAAATCATCAAGAAACCTAAAGATAGACTCCCAGAGTTTATAAAAACTCTGGGAGTCTTGCCGTTACTTGAGCACAATGGGCAAATAGAGGCGGTAACGCTTTACCTCGACCAGCCAGGCTGGGCTGACCCAGGCCGAATATCCCGCCGCATTGAACGCTCGCGCCGTCCAGGTGTAGACGCCCACAGGCAACAAGGCAGGTGAAATGGTCGCCGTGGTAGTAAAGGTTACCCCATCCAATTGCAGATTGTAACCCTCCGGCGGGTCACCTACGCCTGCCTGCCAGGTAAAGGTAATGACCTGCGTCGTGGTGACTGTGCCATGAGGCGGCGAAACAAGCACAGGTACACCCGGCGCGGCCAATGCCTGTGTGATCTCAACTATCCAGGCCAAGCTGACCCAAGCTGAATATCCGGCCGCATTGAATGCTCGCACCGTCCAGGTATGCACGCCAAGAGGCAATAGTGTAGGCGAACTTGTGTTAGTAGTAGTAAAGGTTTCTCCGTCCACTTGCAGGTTATAGCCTTCGGGCGGGTCGCCTGCGCCTGCTTGCCAGGTAAAGGTGATGGCCGGCATTGTGGTGATTGTGCCATTAGGCGGCGAAACAAGCACCGGCACACCCGGCGCGGCCAATGCCTGTGTAATCTCAACTATCCAGGCTGAAACAGCCCAGGCCGAATATCCGGCCGCATTGAACGCTCGCACCGTCCAGGTATGCACGCCAAGCGATAATAGCGCAGGCGAAACGGTCGCCGTGGTGGTAAGAATCGCTCCATCCACTTGCAGGTTATAGCCTTCGGGCGGGTCACCTGCGCCCGCTTGCCAGGTAAAGGTAATGGCTTGCGTTGTAGTGATTGTGCCACTCGGCGGTGAGATCAGCACCGGCACGCTCGGCACGTCGGCGACCTCATTGACTGTGATGGTAAAGGTTTCCGCATCGTCCAGTGCTGGTGTGCCATCATCCGTCACGCGCGCGGTCACGGGATATCCGCCCGGCCCTTGTGACTCGTCCGGCGTCCAGGTGAACTCGCCCGTTGTGGCATTGATACTCGCCCCGCTCGGCGCGCCGGCATCCAGCGAAAAGCTCAGCTCGTTGGCCGGAATATCTGGGTCGCTGGCCATGGCCGTAAAGCTCAACAGGCTGCCTTCGTCCACAGATTGGTCGCCAATCAGATCCAGTGTTGGCGCAAGATTGACCTCATTGACTGTGATGGTAAAGGTTTCCGCATCGTCCAGCGCCGGTATGCCATCGTCCGTCACACGCGCGGTCACGGGATATTCGCCCGGCCCCTGCGGCTCGTCCGGCGTCCAGGTGAACTCGCCCGTCGTGGCGTTGATGCTTGCCCCGCTCGGCGCTCCCCCGTCCAACGAAAAGCTCAACCCGTTCGCCGGCACATCGAGGTCACTGGCCGTGGCTGTAAAGCTCAACAGGCTGCTCTCATCCACAGATTGGTCACCAATCGGGTCGAGCGCCGGCGCGTCGTTGACCGGGTTCACCGTGATGCTGGCTGTCTCGGTCGCAGTGCTGAACGCCGCTGTGCTGCCATTGGCATTTGTATCGCCTGTGCCGCCGTTAGAGCCAGTGGCCAGGTCCCACGCCCGGAAGGTGAGTCCCGCCGCAACCGTCCCATTCCAGTTGGCGTTCGGCACAAAGCGGATGCGCGTGTTGGCCTCTGAGGCCAGCAAGCGGGCCGCGCTCGCCGTCGGGCTGCCAAAGGCGGTCCAACCGCCGCCGCCATTCGTCGAATACTGCCAAGCGCCATTGCTATTATCCACGCCTATCACAGCCAACCCTTCCACTGCGCCTGTATCGGGGTCGGTGATCATGTCCAATGGCGCAACGCTGGCAATGATCGCCGAAACAAGCGAGCCGCTGTTGGCCGTATCATCCTCGTTGATGGCTGTCAGGTAGGGGCTGCCGGAATTATTCAAGGTTGGAGCCGTGTTGCGGCAAAGAGAGGCGCTGATTTCATCCACATACCAATAAGTGCTCACCGAAGTATCTACGTCGGCGCTAAAGTGAAGGCGAATGGTTTGCCCGGCGTATTCTGGGCCGATGGCAAATGACGCCTGGGTCCAAACGCCATTGGTTTTGCTGTCGTCAGTAGAAAGCAGCGTGGTCAGCGCCTGGTTGGAAGTGTTGCGCACCTCCACATCGAAAAAGTCGTAGGGGTGAGTGGTCTCGCTGGTCTGCATACGATACCAGAAACTGAGCGTGCCATAAAACATGTTCGAGGGGACCGTAATATCCTGGTAAAAGGCGCCATCGGTCGTGCCGCCAGAGCGCATTGAATAGGCGCCGGCGTGAGCATAGGTGCTGCTCTGGGCCGCTGAACCGGAGGGATTCCAGCCGGTGGCGCCGCTTTCAAAGCTGCCATTCGTAATGTACTCGGCGCAGTGAGAGGGGTTGGCGGGCGGAATCGCAGGCGGGGGCGTTCCAGGCGTTTGCGAGGGAGCAATATTGTAAGCATTAGGGAACACGATAGAATAATCTTGCGGGCCGGCCGGCACAGCAACGCCGGTGACACGGATTGTCCAGGCGCCGTTGGCCGGACTGTTCACTACCACCTGCTCCTGGTTATTGATGTTGTCTACGCCCGTTGTTGCGGCATTGCCAGGATTGTTAGGATCGAGAATGTAAGGGCGATAGATTGTCCCACCAGGCGCAACAAGCTCAAGATCGAGGTTGTTGACCAGCTTGATGAGCGCCTGCATGGTGGCAGCCTCGTCATCCCAGGCCAGCGAGACTTTGAGCTGGGCCGGGCTGCCGCTGACAGTGATTTCATAAGAATCAATTTCACCTTGAGTGGTGATCTGATCCTGGCGCAGGTCGGCATAGTTGGGGGCGCTGTTGGTCAGCAGGTCAGCGGTGGCGTCGGCCTCAATGCGCCCATAGCCAAACTGGTAATCTGGGCCGGTGTTGCCCAGGTCAACGGCCGCGTGCATCAACAATGCCTTGGCCGAAGAAGGCCAGAACTCGCCGTCGGTGGGGCAATAGGAGAGACCCTGGTTACGGCAGTACTCGACCAACTGGGCGACCACGCCCGCCGCGGCCGGCGACGCCATCGAAGTGCCGCAATAAGTGCCATCGTAGGCCGTGTTACCAGTCGCCACGCACGAATAGATGCCGGTGGAGGTGGCACAGCCGGGAGCAGACACGACCGGCTTGATGCGCCCATCATCGCATGGCCCCCAGCTAGAGAAACTGGTCATCGTGTCGGCATCCTTGTTAGTGGCGCCGACCTGAATGGCATTTTTGTTGCAGGCCGGCGGGGCCGTAGTGTGATAGGTCGAGCCGCAGCGAGCCGAACCCTGGCGCTCGTTGCCGTTGGCCCAAACGGCGATGAGCTTGCCCGCGCTGGCCGTATCGCCGCGGACCATGTTGTCTATGATCACATCGGTCGGCCCATAGTTTCCTTCCCAAACGCACGGCCAACCATTCGGAGAAGTATTCGACCCGACCGAGGCATTGAACAACTCGGCGCCGTCGGCATCTCCGCCGGTAGAATTCCAGGTGTCCTTGGCGTAATCCAGGTCGCTTTCCAATTCTCCGGGATCAGTGTAGTAGAAAACGCCCGTGTCCGTGCTCATGCAGTCGGAAAGCAGCGCATGCATATTGTTGGCATGGCCTGTTGCCGCTGCCGTCACCCCAGACGCGCTGGTCGTGCAGGCCACATGAGTAGAATGGCTGGAAGTCGAACAAGCGCCATCCCGAGTAGTAACCCGCCCGGCCAATTCCTGGTGGGTAGCGAGAACGTTGCCGCCATCGTAGATAAGAATGTCCACATTGGTGCCATCGGCGTTGCCGTAGGAAGCGCTGTCAAGAATATCGCTGTCAATCCAGGCGCGGGTAATATTGTTGATCGGCGTCCATTTCAACTCGGCCGGTTGAACCCAAGACACCCAATCCTTATTCATCAGTGCGCTGATTTGATCTTGGCGCGCCCAGACGACATACAGATTCGTCAAGGTAGACTGGCTTTTCACCTGGCCAAACCGCGCCAAGAGTTCTTGGGCCTCCGCCGTCGGCACATCACGGTGCGTCACCACATAAAGGGCCACCAGTCCGCTATCGGCGTCAAAAGCCCAGGGGCTGGATTCGGGGGTCAGCGTACTATCGGTCTTGTCGGCTGCCGCAAGGTGACCCACCCAGCGAACGCCGGGAAGCTTGGCAACCTGGATCGGGTTATGGGCCGGGACGGCGGCAATCCAGGTATAGTTGGGAATATATTCCAGCAGAATCACGCCTTGCCGCGCCAGGGCGTCTTTTTCAACCAGAGTGGGGATATAGTCCAATTGCACCAGTGCATGGATGCGCTCGCGGCCTTGAGCGCGCGCCTGCGCGCCCAAAACCTCGAGGGCCAAACGGTCTTCCCAGGCGATCCCGGATTCAGGGGTAAACTGGCGCGAAATCATGAGTATCTCGTATTGACCAGGTTCCAGCTTGGCCGGTGTGGCACTGGCCTCACGAGAAAAGACGGGTGTCATAAAAGTTGAAAAGAGTAGAGCAATACTCAACACACAGACGACAAAGTGGAAACGTTTTCTCGAACTGTTAATCTTAATCATGTCAACCTCCCAAGAATTTGCATATCGGGCGACTTTCCATTATAGAAAACATCATTGCACTCCCTAGAGCCAATCTACGCCAAAGCGTAGCGCAAGGCCGCCTCGGCATGAATGGCGGTTGTGCCAAACAGCGGCAAACCGGCATCAGCCTCATTGACCAGCAGCGGGATTTCGGTGCAGCCCAGGATGACGCCCTCAACGCCGCGCGCCGCCAACTTGCGGATGATCGCCACGAAACCGGCGCGCGATTCACCTCGGAGCTGGCCGGCCACCAACTCGTTATAAATCACGCCGTTCACATACTCGCGGTCATCGGCCTCGGGCACAATCACAGTGATGCCCCGGCGAGCCAGCGCCTCTTGGTAAAAGGTCTTTTCCATCGTAAAGCGCGTGCCCAACAACCCGACTGTCTTCATTCCACGCGCCTGGATCGCGTCACCCACCGCCTCTAACAAGCTGAGCACCGGGATGTGGACACTGGCTTGCACCTGGTCGTAGACAATGTGCATGGTGTTGGTGGCAATGACGATAAAGTCGGCGCCGGCGGCTTTTAATTGCCGGGCGGCCTGACCCAACCCTTGCGCCACCAAGTCCCAACGGTCCTGATTGGGCCAATCCACGTAGGACTGAAAGCTCACACTGTAGATGATAATCTCAGGATAGGCATAGTCGCCGAATTGCTCGGTGTAGGTGCGTGTGATGTATTGATAATATTCGATGGTGGATTCGGGACTCATTCCACCCAAGATGCCAATTTTCTTGTGCATTGTTCGCTCCTATCGTCCATGCTCCGACCCCGAAGGGGGAGTGATGCCAACACGCTTAATGACATTATAACGTCTTGCCCATCACAACACAAACTAGTGACCCGATGCCTAAATTCCGCAATGAATAATTTGCCGGATTCATCTATACACGCTGCCCCTAATTCGTTGCAAGACTTGGGCATCAGGTCACTGGGCCTTAATCCCGCAACCGTTTACGGCTTGGCCGATGGCGATAATAGAGCACCTCGGCGGGCATGAAAAGATACAAGCATGTCAGCCCCGCAACAAAGCCGCCCAGGTGCGCGCAAAAACCTATCATCGCAAAGATGTATCCCTGAGCCTGGAATTGTTGTTCCAACCAAGCGCCGGCCACATCGCTCAGGACGGTATAGAGGGCAAAGAACCAAACAGGTATTTTTACGGGTATAGGGATGATTAGAAACACCACCAGCGTGTAGATACGCTGCTCACTATAAAGGAAAAAATACGCAGCCACCACACCCATAATCGCGCCGCTTGCGCCCAGGTAGGGAATCACCCCCTGCGTGAGAGGCATAACGTTCTCGCCCACCACACTGCCGATGCCGGAGAGGAAAATACATACCAGGTAGAAAAGGGCAAAATTCCACGATCCTAACAAATCTTCCACCTTCCGGCCAAAGAAAAACAGAAAGAACATGTTGCCCAACAAATGTGACCAACCGGCATGTAAAAAGGCAGACGTAATCATGCTGGCTGCGCCCAGACCGCCACCCTCTAGCACGGAAGCGGGAAAGAGCGCAAACACCAACTGGAGTATATCGCCTGAGGGGATAAAGTAGTGGAAAGCCAGAAAGACGACCACATTGATTACAATCAGGGTCAAGGTCATCATGGGAAAACGTTTGCCCGGCCCACGGTCGTCTTTGAGGGGTATCAAAAACACCGCCGAGAGTATAAGGTAGAGAATCAATGTCAGCAGTATCGCCACGGCTTATTCTCTCACACTTGGGATAGGATAAGGCCAAAAGCCAGCAGCCATAACACAATCCCTGGTAACCCTACAAGGACTTGGGCAGCACCCTTGACGCCGGCCTCGCCGAAAAATATCTGCATGCCGGGATTCTTGGGCACGTGAACCGCCGAGGCCCAAAGATAGGCCCCTGCCCCAGCCCATAGCAGAGCCATCCACGCTATGAGACTGAGTTCAAGCGGCGACAAGCGCGCGTTGGCCAAGGCGGCCAGCACCAGCGGCAACCATAATCCACTCACCCTGCGCATGGTTTCGCCCCAGCCTTGATTCGACGAACCATCAAGCAACTGGCTGCATTCAGGGCACTCTTTATCAGACAAGAGTGTCCTGCCACAATGGGGGCAAATTCGCACAGGCGCAGCAGGCGCCAGGAGAGATTGGGCCGCCTGCTGCTCGTCGAGCCAACGCAACGCTTTCTGCGCGACCAGATTATGGGGATTGATCGCCAGCACGTTCTCCATGCAAATGCGGCGCTCTTCCGGCAAATCCACAATCCCACTCAGCCATAGCCAAACCTGCTCATTGCGTTCGTCCAGTTCGATGACGCGCATTAGCGTTTGGCGGGCTTCCCACTTGCGGCCGGCTTTGGCCAGGGCAATCCCTCGCTTTAACAATTTGTCAATCAGGTCAGCATCAGACATTAGCTTTTCCGGCAGGACAGAGAAGAAACTCGAAGGCTGACTTAGTTTATAAAAACTTGGAATCTCGGTCGTTACTTGAACACAATGGGCAAATAGAGGTAGTAACGCTTTACCTCCACCGTCCAGGCCGGGCCGGCCCAGGCCGAATATCCAGCCGCGTTGAACGCTCGCACCGTCCAGGTATGCACGCCGAGGGGCAACAGCGTAAGTGAGCTTGTGTTAGTGGTGGTAAAGGTCGCCCCATCAAGTTGCAGGTTGTAGCCTTCGGGCAGGTCGCCTGCGCCCGCCTGCCAGGTGAAGGTAATGGCCTGTGTGGTGGTGACTGCGCCGCTTGGCGGCGAGAGCAGCACTGGCACGCCCGGCATGGCCAGACCCGTGGTGATTTCGATTGTCCAGGCAGGCGTCACCCAATTTGAGTAACCAGCAGCGTTGAATGCTCGCACGGTCCAGGTGTGGACGCCCACAGGCAACAAAGTAGGCGAAACGGTCGCCGTGGTGGTAAAGGTCGCCCCGTCCACTTGCAAGTTGTAGCCCTCTGGCGGATCGCCTGTGCCTGCTTGCCAGGCAAAGGTGATGGCTTGCGTCGTGGTGACCGTGCCGCTTGGCGGCGAGAGCAGCGTTGGCATGCCTGGCGCGGTCAGGCCTGTGGTGACCTCGAT
>JBGSMF010000350.1:0-3130 GCA_041740315.1 Thermoflexales bacterium | reverse complement strand
AGTCCCGTCGGTAAGGTAATACAACCATTCGTCATCCCTCAGTTCGCCCAAACATTCGTGGCCATACAAATATAGCGTTGTGGTGATGCCTGTGCTTTCGGCGAGAACGCGATAGCCAGCGGCATAATCCAGCGTGTAGGTGGTTGCGCCGTGCCCCTCCACGCTGACGGCTATCCGCGCCCCATCGCCATTGTAGGTAAAATGGGTAGTGAGGGTGAACACGGTCGCGGTGATCATTTGTCCGGCGGCGTTGTAGGAAAAAGTGCGCACCGGATAGCCCAGCGTGTACTCTGCCAGCAGTTGGTTGCGGTTCGACCAGGTGTAGGTATAAGTGCGGCTATTGCTCACCTCGCGCTCGGTGAGGCGGTTGGCAATGTCGTAAGTGTATGCCGAGACAACTGTGCCGCTGAGCGGCGTGGTGGATGTCATCGCAATGCGATTACTCGCTGCATCATACACATACTCAAACAACTCGCCGGTAGAGTAATCCGCCTTGGTCAGGCGGTAGAGCGGGTCATAGGTATAGGTGATAGTCCGCCGGGTGTAGGCCGAGGCGCGAAAGTCTTGCTCGTTATACCCGTGCCGGGCACTTCGCACCCATTCCAGGGAATGTGTATCCAGCGGCTTGCTGTTTGCCCCAGGCGGCCTGCCCGCCGAAGGTGGGTTGTGGCGATACAGCAGGACAGAAAAGGCAGAAGGATAAAGGCAAAAGGATGAAGGACGGCGGGCAATCAGCACGGGCTTGCGCACACAGCGTCCTTCGTCCTTCAACGACTAGACAGCAGCACTCGCTCATTCACCTGACAGTGTGAGCAGGCTACCAAGCTATCTTATGGCAAATCTGCCAACCTGATTTCACGGTGTAATTGTGAAGGAAGCTGGCTTGGATTCTATTTCCCCTACCCATGCCCCAAGATCTACAAATCTCTCCTGACGTTGTTCAACCTTGTATCCAATACAAGGATTGTAATAAGTCATATGAACAAGATACCGACCTGCCGGCAAAGAAATCACATCGTTTTCCTTGCCATTTTGAAAGACGAAACGCGGCAGCTCTAAACGCACTTCATGCTTGCCGAGCGAGGGAATCGTCATAAATTCGTCAGGCTTGACCGGTGGCAATGGCCCAAGGGTTTCCCAGAACACCTCTCGCGGATACTTGAAAGGGACAGTTACACTGATTGGTTCCACGTCGAAAAAGAGCACTCCATCCCAAATTTCCGAGACCCCATATTGTTTTGGTTCTCTAAACACAATGGAATGATTAGTCGTATTGGTAAAAGTTGCCACAAAGAATATATCGTGCCCGGCTGGAACACTCTCAGGCACGAACTTGAAAGAGAATTCTAATTGGTCACTCATCTGGACTGAACGTGTAGCAGACAAACTAAACTGCTCATCTATTGAGTAACTAGTTCCCGAAAACAGTGCACAGCCTGATAGAATCAGCATAAGCATTAGCGACAGGCTATAATATAGCCATCGGGAGTGTAACATTGATCTACTAGACTGTTCAGGACTTGACAGAAACACGTCCTTGTGTTGATAATGTTGGCACATCATAAGGTTTTCCTTTATAGCTCCAATTTGTCAATTTTTATAAACAACACCTGCTATCTCTGTTGCATTTACTTGCCTTGCCCCAGTCTTCACGGCAGGGGTGTCCTTGCAATCGTATGTCTATTGCGGCATCATGGTATAAGCAATGGAAGCTGTAGAGGAAATCCTTGCAATTGTATCTCTGTGGCTTCACCAAGTCCAGGGATAGGAGGTTGAGCTTTGTTGTTGAAAAAGTCCCTCCAATATGTAAATTTACCCTCCAGTTTGTCGCTAAAGTGAAGATTTTGCCTGAAACCAAGTACAAAGTCATTTGCCTGCGCCTCGATGAATCTTGCTCCATACTTCTCTGCCCAGTCCATGCTACGGTAGGACAGGTTAGGAAATGTATTGGCTTTTCTAAACTCGGCATTTTCTTCCGCCAATTGCGAAACTGAATATCCCTGCCAAGCGTGAACTGCCTCATGCACCATGATAGCAGCAACGTCACATGCATCTTCACCAAAGTCTCTAAACGCTTCCTCATATATGATAATCTCTCCCGATCTGTCATGATCAAGCCAAGGTGTATACCCGTAGGAGTAAGGAATGTTTGAACTAGGTGAATTAGGATTGACCCAACGAGGGCCAGAAAAATCACTATATACAAATTTATAACCCATTGGCAGGTCAATGGGAACCAGGATTTGGATTTTCTCGAGTTGTGATTGGCGTTCAGCAAGACCAGTGTGAAGATTGATTTCAGCATTCAGGGGGCAATCATCTTTTGCTGTGCATCCGCCAGCTAGTAACAATAGCAACAACAACCACCAAGGAAATTTGCCGCTGGCATCAGTATGAAGGATAGGATTATTAGTTGCATATGGATAAAAATTCTCTGATTGGGGCCAACCTGAAAGGCCGGGAAATGGGTCTCTTTGTGTAAACCGTCCTGTAACCGGATCATAGTATCTCGCCCGCAGGTAGATTAACCCCGAGGTATCGGCCTGCTCCCCCGCGTAGCCAAACGTGGATGTGCCACTCCCCGCCCTTTCCAGCAGGCTGCCGTAGGGCTGGTAGGCTTGGGCCAGTGTCACATTGCCGTCGGCGTCGGCCAGTTGGCGCACGCTGCCTAATGCGTCTGGCAAGAGGTAGGCCCACTCTCCCTCGTACTGCGCCAGCAGGCGCGTGCCCAGGGCATAAACATAGTGCGTAGTGGTCGTGCCGGTGCGCTCGGCTAACACTGTGACGAGCGGCGCGGCGAGGTCAATGGTATAAGTCGTCACCACACCATCCACCGTTTGCGTTCTCCGTGCCCCATCTCCATTGTACACAAAGCTGATGGCTGATGGCTGACCGCTAGACGGCTGCTGATCGCTGACCGCTACTAACCGATTAGCTTGGGTGTACGTGTACGTCTTGCTCCCATCGCTGAGAAGATTCCCGTTATCATCCCAAGTATACGCCACGCCGTCCACGTTTGTCAATCGGTTCGCGGCATCGTAAGCATAGGTGATGATGTTGGTGCTGGTGATGGTCTCTGTGTAGCGAGTTCTATTCCCCACCGCATCGTACTGGTAGCGGAAATCCTTGC
>JBGSMF010000349.1:0-2247 GCA_041740315.1 Thermoflexales bacterium | reverse complement strand
AACGGCCCTCTCCGACAAGCTCCTAGCCATTTGCATTTAGGGCCTATCCTAAAATCTCTCTTCGCCAGTACGAAAAAGCCAATTTTAGGATAGGCTTTTAGCCGGATAGTGTGTGGCGCAAAACACGCCACAGAAGGCTCTTATGACATCAAACACCCTTCAAGAACTGGAACGCTGGCGCGCCGAGGCCGAACAAGGCGGCGGTCCCGGCCGTACCCAGGCGCAGCACGCCAAGGGCAAGCTCACCGCGCGCGAACGCCTGGACAAATTTCTGGATGCGGGCACATTTTACGAGACTAACCCGTTCATCACACACCGCCACAGCGATTTTGGTCTGAGCGAAAACCGCCACCCTGGCGACAGTGTGGTTACGGGCTTTGGCTATGTCAATGGCCGACGCGTAGCTGTTTTTGCCCAAGACTTTACGGTGCTGGGCGGCACCTTTTCTGAAGCGCAAGCCCTCAGAGTCTGCCGCTTGATGGATGCCGCACTGGCCAGCGGGCTGCCCGTGATTGCGCTGAACGATTCGGGCGGGGCGCGCATCCAAGAAGGGGCGTGGTCGCTGGCCGGCTATGCCGACCTGTTCTGGCATCACACTCAGGCTTCGGGCGTCATACCGCAAATCAGCGTAATGCTGGGGCCGTGCGCAGGCGGGTCAGTCTATTCGCCAGGGCTGACCGATTTTGTCGTCATGACCACCGGTACCAGCCACATGTTCATCACCGGCCCCGAAGTGATCAAGACCGTCACCGGTGAGCAGGTAGATTTTGAGCAACTGGGCGGCGCGCAGGTTCACGCCGACATCAGCGGCGTGGCGCATTTTGCCGCGGCCAACGAGCAAGACGCGCTTGAACTGACCCGCCGCTTGCTCAGTTACCTGCCGTCGAACAATATCGAGCAGCCGCCCTATGTCGCGCCAAGCGATACGCCCAATCGCTGCGATCCGCTGCTCGATACGCTCATTCCCGCCGATCCAAGCACGGCTTACGACATGCAGCAAATCATTGCGGGCGTGTTTGACAGCGGGTCGTTCTTTGAGGTCCACGCCCATTGGGCGCGTAACTGCATAGTGGGGCTGGCGCGGCTCGATGGGCACGTGGTGGGCGTGGTGGCGCAGCAGCCCATGCACCTGGCGGGGGTGATTGACATTAACGCCTCGGATAAAATGGCGCGCTTTGTGCGCTTTTGCGATGCCTTCAACATCCCGCTCATCACGCTGGTAGATAGCCCCGGCTTTTTGCCCGGCGTGGGCCAAGAGCACGGCGGCATCATCCGCCACGGGGCCAAGATTGTGTATGCCTATTGTGAAGCCACTGTGCCCAAGATCAGCATCGTCACGCGCAAAGCGTATGGCGGCGCATACATTGTGATGGCCAGCAAGCTCACCCGCACCGACCTGGCCCTGGCCTGGCCCACCGCCGAAATCGCCGTGATGGGCGCAGAAGGCGCAGTCAACATCTTGTGCCGCAAAAAATTAAAAGAGCTGCCTGAAGCACAAGCGCAAGCCGAGCGCGCCCGCTTGGTGCAAGAGTATCAACAAAAGTTTGGCGGGCCATACGTCACCGCCACCAGCGGGCACATTGACGATGTGGTTGTCCCCAGCCAAACACGCCCGCGCTTGATCGCCGCAATGAATTTCCTGCGCGACAAGCAAGCCAGCACCCCGCCCAAGAAACACGGGAATATACCGCTGTGAATTTACTCGCCCTCGTAGTTACACTGTCTGGGCAGGGCATGCCCTGCCCTCACCCCAGATTATTGAAAAGATACGGTTAAATGATTGAGGCATTGCGTGTCACTCTAATAGGCATGGGGTTGGTCTTTGCGGCAATGGCGCTGGTGTTAGGCGCAATACTGCTGCTGACGCGAATCCGCCAGCGCGAGCCAGCCAGCGATGCAGTGCCCCAACCTCAAGCCGCAAGTGAGCCAGCGCCAACAGACGAACACACCCTCAAGGTGCGCGCCGCGGTGATTGCGGCGGCCATTGCCAGGGCGCGCCGGCAAGCACCGTCTATGCCTATCGCGCCCCCAATCGCCAGTAATACGGTCAGCCCGTGGATGGCCTATCACCGCAGCCGGCAACTCGGAAGTAAACCCTAAAGATTCGTAACTACTCAGCATCCTGAGCGTCCTTCGACCTTGCTCAGGATGAGCGCCGCGCTCCTTCGACTGCGTTTCACTTCGCTCAGGATGCGCGGCGCGTAGCCTGCTCTGTCGGCAGACAGGTCGAAGGGTGCCGGCTGAGTA
>JBGSMF010000348.1:0-2682 GCA_041740315.1 Thermoflexales bacterium | reverse complement strand
TCAATTGGGTGGGGCGTTCATCGTCAACAAGCTGGCCGCTGCGTTTGAAGGGCGCATCACCCATCACGCCATTCGCGGCATTGCCGAACGATTGGAAAAGCGCGGCTGGCTGACAAAGCCTTTGCATCGAGCCGATCCGCGCCGCGTCACCGCCGAGTTGTGCGAACTGGCCGGCATCGCCGCACACGCCGAGTCCAGCGTCGCACACGGCTTGCGAGTGGCTGCGCCAGAGCTGGCGGTGGGTTAATGCGTGCGGCGCGTGTGCGGGGCAAAATGACCGTGTGCGGCGTGTGTGACGTGTGCGCGTGTGCGGCCTGAACCGGTCAATGGCCTGCCCAGTTAACCGGCCGCAGGTCTGATCAAAACAATGACCTTGCGTGGCGCAAGGCCTGAAAAAAATTGCCCAAAGATGGATGACGCCATCTCTGGGCGGAACATAGAAAGCGAGGTGCTTTATGTCCACTTTTGATTATACCATATCCGTCAACCCCGCCCTTCGGCAAGCTCAGGCCACAGCTTGTGGAGGTGGCGAATGACGCGCAATGAGGCCCTGGCGTTAGGGCGCAAATTGGGCGGGCAAGCCATCAAACACAAGCCTGCTCCCACGTGTTGCCCGCGCTGCGGCAAACAACTCAATGGCCGTTCCTGGCATTCCTATCTGGGACATCTGGGCCTGCACGGCTTGGCCGACCGTTACCGCCTTTGGCGCGGTGATCTTGAGGCAGCCCAAACTCGCCTTCGACAAAACGGCTTGGCCCGCCAGGACCCGGTGACCTGCGCTTGGCGCGGCGCATTTCCAAATTACCAACCTGTTATGGAGAGGTCGTAAATGATAGATCTATCTTGTTGCTACACCCTGTTCAAACTTGTCGCCGGCGCGCCCAGTGCTGGCGTCAATCTCAATAACTTGGGCGAACCCTATCGCACCGGCGCGCTGGCAGTGATCAGTGCCAACGGCAAAGGGCGAGCGGCGGTTTTTAACGAATGGCTCTCTACGCTCCAAGACAACCTGGCCGGCGAGATCAGGCACGCCATGCGGACATGGCAGGTCACCGGCCAGCCGGATCAACCGGCTCCAGCCAACGAGGTTGTGGATGCGTTAGAGTCATCGCAAGTACCTGCATTGCCCAGAGCGGCTTGCCTCACGCCGCAACAAGAACGCGCCGCGCAGAACTGCGGCGAATGGCTGAGTGAATACACCCGCTTTGCCAGCCTGGCCACGCCGATGACGCCGGTCGAGTTTCACGAGGCGCTCGGCCTGGTCATTGCCGCCACGGCCATCGCCCGCCGGCTCGCGCTGCCCGTCAGCACAACCCAGATCTTTCCCAACATCTATGTGTTGCTGGCGGCTCGCTCGACCCTGTGGCACAAGACCACGGGCTTTGAGCTGGCGCGCAGGGTGATGGATTGCGCCGGGATGTCTTGCCTGCAAATCGGTCCGCGCCAGACGCCCGAATCGTTGATGCTGGAGCTGAGCACTCGCCGGCCGCAGAGCTTTGGCGACTGGGACAAGGCTTCGCAGGAGCAATGGCGCAAAGAGCGCGTGTTCTCGGCGCAGCGGGCCTGGCTGATGGAAGAAGCCAGCAGCCTGTTTGATTCATTCAACCGCGATTACAACGCCGGCCTGTTGCCCATGCTGCTCGATTTGCACGACTGCCCGGGCGAGCGGCAAATCAACACCATCGGGCGCGGCCGGCAAACCATCCGGCGCGTGTACCTGACGATTGCCGGTCCGACCACCCCGGCGGCGTTAGCGCCGCACATGGCCAATCGCGCGCATTGGGAAAACGGCCTGTGGGCGCGCTTTGCCCTCATCACGCCGACAGGGATGCCGCAATGGAAGTTTTGGCCCGAGCCGATGGACATTCCAGGTACGCTAACCGACTCAATCAAGCGGCTGGTCTTTGGTCGTTTAGCGGTTCCGGAGGTCGAAGAAGATGAGGGCGGAGCAAGCGAGAATCCGGCCGAGCCGCTAGCCGTCAGTCTGGGCCAGGGGGTATGGGATGCCTGGGCGCGTTACTCAAAGGCGGTGGCGTTTGACTTGCTGATGGGGAATGAAGTAGAAGGCCAAGTCTTTGCCAACTATGGGCGGCTTGGCACGACGGCCATCAAGATCGCAATGTTGCTGGCCGCGCTGGATTGGACTGACACCAGGACGGTCAAGACACCCACCGTCAAAATGGCGCACTGGGCCAGGGCGCAGCAAATCGCCGAAGGTTGGCGCGCCAGCCTGCACCGGATGATTGATGCGCCGGTCACCGAAAGCGCCAGGGCGCTTTTGGAGCGCCGCATTATCCATCGCTTGAAAGAAAATGGCGCAGAGATGACGGCGCGCGAGTTGAATCGTCATCTGCGGGTTGAGCGTGACGAGCTTGACATGACCATGATACGGCTGGTCACGGATGGCCTGCTTGTCCAGGTATCGCGCAAGGGGCAGCGGGGGCCTGGCGCGATTGCGTACCGGTTGGGGTGAAAACCTGTCATACCTGGAAACCTGCCATGACGGGTTTTTCTGTGACGGGTTTAAAACCCGTCAAACTCGTAACCTGTCAAACCCGTCAAAAGGCATGACGAGTTTTTTGACAAGTATAAAAGTGGGCTTTTGGACAAGAAAATCAGTAGGTCGGTGTGACGGGTTTTCCGGGTACAGCACAAAAACCCGTCACACGAAAGTGCGAAAAA
>JBGSMF010000347.1:0-11151 GCA_041740315.1 Thermoflexales bacterium | reverse complement strand
CTGCGTTTCACTTCGCTCAGGATGCGCGGCGCGTAGCCTGCTCTGTCGGCAGACAGGTCGAAGGGTGCCGGCTGAGTAGTTACCATCAATCTATGAGTAAATTGTAGCAATCATTGTAACACGCTTGTATAAGATTTGCGTTAGAAAACGGAAATGAAGAGGCGTGTTAGATTCCATTATCACATTCTATTCAGCTAGTGAATGAGCTTACATTGGCTTGCGAAAAGATGTCACGCGCTGGTAGGCGCGATAGCCCAAGTCCTCATACAAGCGCAGAGCGCCAGACAGGTTTTCTGCGTCAACGCCCAACCCGGCAGTGGTCAACCCGCGCGCTTTAAAGAGGTGCAGGCTGCCAGCCAGCAGCGCGCGCCCCAGGCCGCGCCGGCGCCAGGGACGGCGCGCGAACAGATCGTCTGTCTCGCCGTGCCTGCCCTCGTGCGCCACGTTAATCGCAGCGCCGGCAATCTGGTCGCCGTCCCAAGCCACCAGCCACAAGCTGGGGTCCAGGTCTGGCGTTTCCACCCAGGCGTGGTAGCTCTCTTCGCTGGGGGCGACATAGTCCGCTTGATCGCGGAAACATTCTTCGCCCGCTTCCCAGATGGCGCGATAGTGCTGGGGCAGTGGCGGCCGGAGCGCGAGCCCGGCGGGCAGGGGCGACTGAGGCAGCTCCCCCTCTAGCGGGCGCTGCATTTCAAAGTAATAGCGCGCAGGTGTATAGCCCTGGGCGAGCAGCATCTCGGCGCGGGCGTGCCATGTCTCTGGCACCATGCTGGCAAACTCGTGGCGCGCACCGGGTTGTCCTGCAGCGGCCACCGCCCGCGCGCGGAGCTCCATGTGCTGCTGCAAGGCTAATTCGATGCCCCGCCCGCGCCATTCGGGCGACAGGTACAGGTGGATAAAGCGCAGGTAGCAACCATTGTCCTCTTTGCGCCATTCCGTGTTGGCATAACCAATCAGCATCTCATCCACTTGCGCCAACAAGCTATCTTGCTGCGGATCCCAGTTTTCGGGATGCGCGCAAGTGTTAGCCAACCCTTCCACCGTGATGCGCTCGCTATTCCGGTCGGCGGCCAGGCTGGCGTTCATGACTGCTGCGATGTCGGGCCAGTCTGCCGCGCCGCTCAAGTGGCGAAAGACCAATCCAGGGATTGCAGGCGCAAGGGCTTTGTTCATCGCTCCACTTCCTCTGGCTCGATTCTTAACAGCATCTCGTATGTGCCAGCCGGTGTATAGCCCAGCTTTTGCGCCAGTCTGGCCGAGGTTGGATTGCCTGCGTCCCAGTGCGCCTCGATGCAATGTTCCAGGCAATGCGCCAAGAGCGCCGCGCTTACCACGGTGGCCAGGCCGCGCTGCCGAAAGTCTGGATGGGTGTTTACCTGCACCTCAATGCCGCGATTGCAGACCGCATAAGACGACGCGCCGCTGACAATTCGCTCTCCGCGCAAAATGCAAAAGCCAATTCCCCGTTGGCAAAAATCTTGCGGCGAGTTGAAATTGCGGACGTGGTCTTCAGAGATCAGATCGCTATCGGCGGCAATCTGGCGCGCCAGGCCCAGGTCAATCCGCTTGATGCAAAACCCTTTTGGCGCTTGCCGGAGCGAATAGAGCTGCTCAATATCCAGTTTTTCACCCGAAAAGGCAAAGCGCTCTATAGCCACGAGGCACTCGCCATGCGCCCGCGACAAGAGATCGCGCCACCCGCCTGGCGCAGGCAACACGCCTTTGTGGACCGGCAGAGCTTGGGCCAACTCGCGCGCCAGAGGGTGGCCGGCATCTCCGCCATAGATCATAATATCCGCATACGCCAGTTGAGCCACATGCGGATCGTTTGCATTGTCGGCCAGTGCCGTGCCCGCATGGCCTTCCAGTATTGTGTCAATGAGAAAGCTTGGCCTGTGATTCGCAAACAGAGGCACAAGGCTGGCTCGTTTCGCCGGCTCTATGGCTTGAAATGTGTTCATGTTATCCCTTGTATTCGCTTCTCAATAGTCCGTACAACACATCGTCACTGAACGTCCCATCCGGGTTACGGTGCGCTGCCGCGTGTCGCAGTTGCCCTTCCTGCACAAACCCACATCGCTCGGCCACGCGGCGGCTGCGCGTGTTTGCCTCGTTTGTTTCCAGGCGGACGCGGTGCGCTCCCAGGTGCTCAAAGATGAACCGCAACGTCGCCTGGACGGCTTCGGTGACAAAGCCCTGGCCCTCATGATCCTTGTCTACGAAATAGCCCAAGGCAAACTCGGGCAGGTCCCAATTGACCCCGCCCACATAAATCTGCGCCACAAACTCGCCTGTCGCTTTGCTGAACGCGCCCATGAAAAAGCAGTTGCGCGCCATCCAATCGGCGTACAATCCTTGCACCAGGGCCTCGGCTTCTTGCTCGGTCTCGGCGGCCAGAATGATGTTACCTGATTCGTAACGCTGCAAATGATGACGGTTCCTAACGCCCACCGCATAGTACATCGGCCCGTCGCCCGGCTGGTAGCAGCGGATGACCAGGCGTTTCGTTTCAAAGTGGGTTGGGAGGTCTAGCAGCAGCTTGTTCATAGAATGGCCTTGTATATGCAATTATAGCATACGGGCCAGATGGGTGACAAGGATTATCTTGCCAGCTTTGCCCGCACCGCGCGCAGGAGCGCAATGTGGCGCGCGAGCTGTTTTGCAGGCCGCCATCAAGAATTAGACAGCCGGACTTTTTTGCATTCTCATTCTGGCTGGTATATAATAGAAACACCCCTGAAGATGGGGAATTAGAGTTTTTCGCCTAAACAGGCTTTATATCGGGCCAAAAATCAATCCTTTGCAATTGCTTACAATTAGACGCCGGTAAAGGGCAAAACCAACCGCTTTTCATTTTTAATAGGAGAAACAAAAATGGATAAGGAAAGTATTGTTGATGCCAGCAAACCCAATGCTGGGCGGATTTACGATTATTTTCTTGGCGGCCATCACAATTTTGAAGTAGACCGTCAAGCTGCCGACCAGGTACTCAAACTGTTGCCTTTCACAACCAAGGCGGTGCGCTTACAACGATGGTGCCTGCAGGACTTGGCAGTGGAATTGACGGAGAGGCGTGGTTACAACATAATCATTGATTTCGCCTCCGGCTTGCCAACCAACGACCACATTCATTATGTAGTTCCAAAGGACACCACTGTTATCTATTCTGATTATGATCCGGTGGTGGTAGAATACGCGCACGATATTCTAAAAGACACATCCAATGTTTACTTTTTCCAGGCCGATGCCCGTCGCCCCGAGGAGTTACTCAACCGCCCCGAAGTGCAAGAAATCGTGGGCGGCCGGCGGGATGTGGGACTGGTCTATTGGGGAATCAGTGGTTTCTTGACAGATGAGGAAATCTCTTACGTTGCCCGTTCCCTCTGTGGGTGGGCTGGACAGGGAAGTTGCTGGACTTTTAACCTCCAAGGAGCAGATATGGATCCTAACGACCCTGTGGGTGTCCAAGCAGGCAAGATCTATGAAAGAATGGGAACGCCATTTCACCCTCGCCCCCTGGAGAAATTTGTGCAGTTGATTCAACCCTGGCACCCAGATGAGCAAGGCTTCATCCCGTTACTAAAGTGGCATGGTTTTGAACAAACGGATATGAGCAAAGAAGATCAGCACACTTTCGGGCCAGGAGGAATGGGCTACGGAGCCTACCTGATCAAATAAAGACTTGGTGACTATGCTAGAAAATGCTCATCTATCGTCGATTGCTAACCTGGACAGGGAACACCTGGCCACTGAATTGAAGCAAGTTTTGCAAGATACAATCTTTGCCAGCCAGCTAACCATCTCACCCCGCCGGATGGGTCAGGTTGCGCAAGAGGTGACCGGGTCCTTTCTGCAATTTCTTGAACAGGAAGATGAACCAGCCACGCGCGCATATGGACAACGGCTCGCTCGCGAAGGCTTGGGGCATCGCTCAATCCTGGTTCTGTGCGAGACTTTGCGTCGCCTCAGCCAGCAAGATAGTTGCCCTGGCAATCAGTTATTGCTGGTATCGGGACGCTATGTTTTTTCTCTTTTAGAAGGCTATATGGCCGGGCGAGAGGCCTATTTACTGCAAGAACAAGAACGGACTCACCAAGCGTGGATACGCGCGCAATCAAAACAGGCTGCATCTGGATAGAACGATTTTTACGTACTATAAGTTGAGGCAGGCGCGCAATGGCTAGGGGAAGGCCAGCGTGAACACAACCCTTTCATCAGAGCAAGTTAGACAAGAGTTGGAGACTCACCAGGCCGACTTGATTGATCGGTACCGGGTGGCTTTGAAACTCACTCTGTTTACTAGTCGCTCCGAAGTGCGTCCTGCTATGTTGGGACGTATAGCCACGACCGAAGTTGAAGCTTTGCTCAATTTCGTATTGCAGCCTCTACCTGATAAAGCCAGAGAGCGGGGCGTGCAGTTGTGCCAGACGGGCCTGAGTGAAGAAGCAGTTCTTCTCCTTGGCCAAGCGGCGCGCCACTTTTGCGTGACCAATCTGGTTAAAGAGTTGCGCCTGGTCGCCTTGGAAATTACTGAGGCCTATCACACCGGCGTTGTGCAGGGCTTTATGCAGGCGCAGAAAGCCCTTACCCTTGAAGAACAAGAGCGCATCCGCTCTGCGCTTCAAAGAACCCTCAGCCGCTACACCGTCCAGATGCAAGTGGCCGCCGAGATCGCCCAGGCCGCCACGTCAATCTTGGATCTGAACAAACTGCTCCAGACCTCGGCGGAATTAATCCACAAGCGATTCGAGTTTGACTATGTCGGCATCTTTTTGACAGAACAGGAAAACCTGTGGGCGGTCTTGCGCGCAGCCACAGGCGAGGCCGGCCAGGCCATGCTCCAAAGCGGGTATAAACTAGAAGCGAGCGACAGCTCAATGGTGGGCTGGTGCATAATGCACAACCAGGCCCGCATCGCGCTAGACGTGGGCAAAGAGGCCAAGCTTTTCGAAACAGCCATCTCGTCCGACATTCACTCGGAAATGGCCGTGCCGCTCATTTCGCGCAACCGCGTCATCGGGGCGATGACGGTGCAGAGCCGGCGGGTGGCGGCTTTTTCCGAGCAAGATGTGACCGTGCTGCGCATCACGGCGGACCAGTTGGCCAACGCCATTGAGAACGCGCGCCTCTTTGACGAATTGTACAAAGCCAAAGAAGCCGCCGAGGCCGCCAGCCAAGCCAAAAGCACATTCCTGGCCATGATGAGCCACGAACTGCGCACGCCGCTGACTTCGATCATCGGTTTCAGCGAGATGCTCGAAGAAAGAGCGACGGAATTAAGCGGGGCGGATTTTGTCCCTTACCTCGGACGGATTGTCACGTCGGGCAGGCACTTGCTGGCTCTTATCAACAGCGTCCTCGATTTTTCCAAGATTGAAGCGGGCAAGATGGACATGTACCTGGAGACGTTCGACGTCCGGGCGATGATTGACGAGGCGGTAGCCACCATTCAACCATTGATCGAAAAGAGCGCCAACGCCTTTCACGTGGACTGCGCCGTCGAATTGGGCAAAATGCATGCCGACCGCAACAAGGTCAAGCAAATTCTGCTCAATGTGCTCAACAACGCCGTCAAGTTTACCGAAAAAGGCCAGATTACCCTAACCACCTCTCGCAAAACAGCGCCCCTTTTTCTCCCACCGGTGGATAGCGGGATCAGGGAGGGAGATTGGCTTGTCTTTAGCGTGTCCGACAACGGCATTGGCATGACGCCGGGGCAGGCAGAGCATCTCTTTGAGGCGTTTTGGCAAGCCGATACTTCAACCACGCGCAAATATGGCGGATCTGGGTTGGGGCTGGCGATCACGCGCTATTATTGCAAGATGATGGGAGGCAATGTCGTCGTCGAGAGCAAGCGGGGGCAAGGTTCAACCTTTACTGTCTTTTTGCCCGCGCAGGTCACAGTGCCCTAGCGGGCGGCCAGAGCGCCCTGAGTGTGATGGCTGGCGCTCTTTTGTTAGTTGGAAAAAGATGGCAAAAATATTGTTGGTCGAAGACAACGAATTGAACCGCGATATGCTGGTGGAACGCCTCCGACGTAGAGGCTTTACGGTCATCGTGGCTGCCGACGGCTTGCAAGCTGTGGCGGCAGCCCAATCGGAAAAGCCGGATCTGATTCTAATGGATCTAAGCTTGCCGCTGATGGACGGATGGGAAGCCACGCGACAACTCAAAGCCGCAGCCGAGACTCGATCCATTCCTATCATTGCCCTGACGGCGCACGTCATGGCTGGTGATCGCGAAAAATCTCTGGCTGCCGGCTGCGACGATTACGAGATGAAGCCTGTAGAATTTCCGCGCTTGCTTGAAAAAATGGAGGCGTTTCTTCTCAAGGAGCCACCCCATGAAGCATGACAAGGCGCGCTTGTTGATCGTTGACGACTATGAAGATATTCGCGATGTGCTTACTTTGCGGCTGAGAGGGATGGGCTATGTGACCGCCGCCGCAGCAGACGGCGACGAGGCTTTGGAGATGGCTCGCGCGCAAGAGTTCGACCTGATGCTGCTCGACATCATGATGCCCAAGATGAGCGGCTACGAGGTGTTGGATCAAATGCGGAATGATCCGTTGTTGCGGCGCATCCCCGTCATCGTGATTTCGGCCGTGGACGATCTCAACAGTGTTGTCCGCTGCGTCGAATTGGGGGCGGAGGATTATTTGTTCAAGCCATTCAACCCCGTCTTGCTCGAGGCTCGCATTGCGTCCGCTCTTGAAAAAAAGCGATGGCGTGATCAAGAGTACGTCTACCTGCAAGAACTGCGGGTCATGCAAAACATTGATCGCGAATTGAATTCTAGCCTGGACGTTGGCCGCGCGATGCGCGTCACGCTCGAACATGCCATGCAGCAAACTGCCGCCGACGCCGGCCTGGTGGGCGTTGTCGAGGCCCAGGACTTGCGAATCGTGGCGACTGAGGGCTATACGACAGAATGGGCGGATTCGGCCCAAGCCGATTTGCCCATTATTCGCCAGGCCATCCAGACGCATCAGCCTCAATGTTGGGTTGCCAGTCAAACTGCGGGCAGGCCCGGGCTTTTGGCCGATGGGCAGAATGTGATCGCCGTTCCCATGTGTCGTGGAACGGACGTTATTGGCCTGCTCGTGGTCGAAACGCGCAACACCCAAGGTTGCACCGACGAGAGCCTCCCATTCCTCGAACGCCTGTGCGATCACGCGGCAATTGCCGTCGCCAACGCGCAGCTTTACGCAGAGGCCCAGGTGGCCAATACCGCCAAGAGCGAGTTTGTGTCGCTGGTGGCTCACGAATTGCGGCAGCCGATGACCACGATCAAGGCTTCCGTCGATTTGTTGATGATCGGCCAAGCCGGGCCAATCAATGCAGACCAGGCTAATTTTCTAAATATTCTCCTGTCTGGCATGGAGCGAATGATGAAACTGGTCTCAGACCTTGCCGATATTTCACGTATCGAGTCTGGGCAATTGAAACTGGAATTTGACCATTACTCGCTGCCCGAGACAGTGCAGGAAGTGGTTGAATCTATTCAGGGCCAGATTGAAGAGAAAGGGCAAACCCTGGCCCTGAACATTCCGCAAGACCTTCCATGCGTGTGGTGTGATCACGACCGCCTGATTCAGGTTCTCGCCAATCTGGTGAGCAACGCTCATAAATATACCTTGCGTGGCGGTCAGATCACTATTTGCGCCGAACAGATGACCGTCCAGCGCGCGCCAGAGACTCGCGCTGTCCACGTGGCCGTGCAAGATACGGGCATGGGCATCCGGGCTGAGGACCAGAACAAAATCTTTCAGAAATTCTTTCGCACCTGGGAGGCAGAAACGCAAGGGATTCCCGGCACCGGCCTGGGTTTGAGCATTACCAAGAATCTGGTCGAAATGCAGGGCGGGCGCATCTGGTTCGAGAGCGAGCCGGGAAAAGGAACGACGTTCCACTTTACCCTGCCGGCTGCCAAGGCGCAGGATATCTGTTTCGCAACGACTGCCGGCTGATGCTCAATAAACGAGCTAGTCATGGCCCCAATCAGGGCACGTCGCCGGCGGCGGCAGGTGGGTCATCTGCCAGCGCAAGGGTGATGGCTTGCTCCAACGTCATGACGCGTCCCTCTGCCCACGCCACCGCGAACGCCGCCGCATCAAGTTGCGCGCGCGGCGTGGCTACAATGCGCTCATAATAAGCTCGATTGGACGGCGCCAGAGGAAAATTGATGATTTCGCGCAATGCCTCTGCCGCCCCAAACAATCTGGCCGCCCGAAGCGATTGCTTTTGCGCCCCGGCTACTCCGGCTAATCCCTCTAAAGAGAATGCAATACCGGTCTGTTTCCCCAATTCTCGAAACAAAGCCAGGCCTTCTTGGCAGAACATTGCCGCTCGGTAACTACTCAGCATCCTGAGCGGAGCAGCGCGCCCCTTCGACTTTGCTGCACTCCGCTCAGGGTGCGCGCTGCGCAGTCGAAGGGTATGGCTGAGTAGTTACGCCGCTCGCTCATCATCGCCCTGAAGCAGCGCCGCCCAGCCCAGGTTGATGAGGGAGGTGGCAATCCCGTCTTTATCGCCATGTTTCCGCGACAGCGCCAGGCTTTCTTGGCGCAGGATATCTGCGGCAGCGAAATCGCCCTCATCATACGCCGCATTGGCCAGGTTGTTGAGCGATAGCGCGCTGCGCTGCTCGTCTCTCATTACCCGGCTCAACGCCAGGCTCTCTGCGCAAAAGACTTGCGCCCGTTTTGGGTCGCCTTGGTCCATCGCCACCGCCCCCAGAGTATTGAGCGAATCGGCAAGGCCCCCCGTATCCTCCATTTCTCGTTGCAGCGCGCTGCACTCTTCAATCGCCGCGATTGCCCCCATATAGTCGCCCAGGCCATAAGCCAGCACGCCTGCCCCGTGAAGCGCTTTTGCCCGCGTGGAGGCCGATAGCGCACCGGGGCTTGCCAGCGACTGCTCCAGCCACCGGCGCCCCTCGCTCAAGTGACCCTGCACCCACCAGAACCGCCACAACGATGCGCTGATGCGAGCTGCCTTTTCTGCCTCTCCACGCTCCAGCGCCCATGTCAGCGCGGCCCGCAAGTTGTCGTGCTCGTGCTCCAAGTGGAGCAGCCGCGCTTTTTGCTCTGCGCCCTTGAGTTGCGGCTCGGCCGCTTGCGCCAATTCCAAAAAGAAATTCAGGTGGCGTTCATAGATTCCCTCTGCTTCATCTGCCTCGACCAGCTTTTCGCGCGCATACTGTCGCAAGAGTTCGTGCACATCATAGCGTCCCGCGACATGGCACAGTGCGCAGAAATGACTTGTCCACCAAACTCGCCAGGACGGTAAGCGATGCGCCTGCGATTTGCTTGGCTGCGTCTCTTTGAAATCCGCCTCGGAATACAGACAATTTCCGGAACACATCCTGCTCTTGCTCTGAGAGAAGGTCCCAAGAATGATCGAACACCGCCCGCATACTGCGGTGTCGCTCGGGCACATCGCGCAGGGGAGTGGTCAAGAAACCCAGGCTCTGCACGATCTCTTGCGTAATTTCCTGGCAGGAAAGGGCGCGCATCCACGCTGCGGCCAATTCAATGGCGAGCGGCATTCCTTCCACCATCCGGCAGATGCGCACGGCGCAGGCTTTTTCTTCTTCAGAGAGCGAAAAATTTTCCCTAGCCCGGCGCGCGCTTTGGGCAAACAACTCTAATGCGCTGTAAGCCTCAATCTCTTTGATGGGCTCATCTTCAGGCACCCGCAAGCCCTGAACGCCGAACACCCATTCTCCCTGCAAGTTCAAGCGCTCGCGCAAAGTGACGAGGAGCGTTGCCGCAGGCGCGCGCTGAAGAAGCTCTGCCAGCAACTCGGTCCCCTCGATGAGATGCTCAAAATCGTCTAGCAGCCCCGCCACTGATCGGCGCGGTATAGCGCGCCCCTTTGGGCCGCAGTGCGACATTGGAGCCTTTGAGTCTCAGTAGATCCAATTTTGGGAGCGGCGCGGGCTCCCACGCCGCCCATTGTGTGCTTGGCAAAGGCAGAAACGCGGGCGTGGGAGCCGCCCCCGCTAGAATTTTGGATCTACTGAGTCTGGTATTGTGCTGGCCTTGCCGATCATTACCAGCCCATTGGTGGTCGCCGGCACAGTCGGCGCGCCGTTCCATTACACACTCATGGCCACCGGCACGCAGCCGATCACATTTACGGTTTCCAACTTGCCGTCAGGGCTGCTGCTCAGCGGCGCGGTCATCAGCGGCATACCGACAACCGGCGGCACTACCAATGTCACACTGACTGCGACCAATGCAGCGGGCAGCGATGTCAAGACATTGGCGCTGACGATCAACTTGCCGCCCCGTAAAATCTATCTGCCACTGATTATGCGGTGAGGATGTAATAGCAGAGACCCTAAAGGTTTTTCACAAAACCTTTGGGGTCTTGCGTTAGGTGGCTTTATCCTCAACACGCCCCAGGAACGTTGACGCTTTCTCGCCACTGGGGAGAATAGGCCTCTTGCTGGTGGGCAAAAGCCTCTTTTGATCTAATTTCATTGCCGTAATTTACCATTTGTGGTAATATATTGGTATGGAATTTACACAACTGCTCAAAGTCGTGGCTGACGAGCCGGTGTTTGAAAGCGGCTTGCTCCTGGCCGGCGGCGTTGACCCCGGCGACGTGCGCAAGCAGTTGTCACGCTGGACCAAAGCCGGGCAGCTTTATCAGTTGCGGCGCGGCCTGTATGCGCTCGCGCCTCCGTTTCAAAAAGTCAAGCCCCACCCGTTCATCATCGCCAACCGCATGGCTCGCGGCTCTTATGTCAGTCGCCAATCGGCGCTGGCTTTCCACGGCCTTATTCCAGAGTACACCCCCGTGACCACCAGCGTCACGACGACGCGGCCTGCCCAGTGGAACACGCCGCTGGGCAGCTTTGATTTTCGCCGCATCAAAGCAGAATTGTTCTTTGGCTATCGGTTGTTAGAGTTAGGCAACTCGCAGCAGGCTTTTGTCGCCACGCCCGAAAAGGCCTTGCTCGATTTGGTTTACCTGCACCCTGGCGGCAGCTCGCCCGACTATTTGTGTGAACTGCGCTTGCAAAACCTGGAGCGGCTCAACCTGGACGAGCTGCGCCGTCAAGCCGAGCGCGCGGGCAGCGCCAAGCTGCGCAAGGCAGCCGCTTTCGTCGCCGGCCTGGCGCGCTCAGAAACAGTAGAGT
>JBGSMF010000346.1:0-4417 GCA_041740315.1 Thermoflexales bacterium | reverse complement strand
TTGTCCACTGACTGGCGGTCAGTGACCGGACACTTTTTTAGCCAACCAAGCTCGCACGCTGACCAGTTCCCGTCACTTTTTATACGGCAGCGTGTAAAAATGTGCTTTTCCGGGTCAAAATTACACGCTGCCGTATACCGAGCCAGCCTGTAAGCCAGCGAGCCGCGCGTTTTGGAATCGAAAAGTGTCCGGTCGAAAAACGCCTCAGAGCAGCACTCTGGAAATCTCAGTGCAAGAGGAATTAATTCTAGAACAGGGTGGAATACAGAAAATGAGCACATCTTTGAAGAACGCACGCGCACGAATCCAAACTTTGCCCTCTGACGACTCAATCTTTGTTCAACTCCGATCTGAAAACATTGTTTCCCTTTCAGACGAAGATTATGATCGTTTGTGGGAGGTTATGCAGGAACTTGGGCGAAGAAAGGGTAAAAAATACCTTGATTTTCGCTCACGGGAGCAAGGGCTGATCACTCTCAGATTTTTGAAAGGTCAAAATGTCTTTGGGGTTATACCCACTTCTGGCGGTAAATCGTTCACTTTTCAAACGGTTGCTCAAATGACGGACGGGCTTACCGTTGTCATCTCACCACTGATTGCTTTGATGAAAGATATGGTATGGGTTGATAAAGATTGGTTTTATTCAAAGGGTAAGAAGAATCAAGACTGGACGTATTTCAATTCGGATCTATCGCCTCAAGAAAAAAGAAAGGTAAAAAATCGAATCCGGGCTGGGACTGTAAAGCTTTTGTATATCTCCCCAGAGCGACTCAAGTCTGCTGATTTCAATGACTTGCTCAAGGCTTGCAAGAAACGCGTCCGACGTTTTGTAATTGACGAAGCACATTGTATTCTTGGATGGGGCGAAAATTTTAGGGTATCCTATCTGCACATCGGCAAAGAGATACAGAAACTCCAAAAGGAGCTTACCAAAGGTCAAAAAATTCACGTTTTACTTTTGACTGCGACAGCTACACCTGAGCTCCAGTATGCAACCGTTAAAAACTTGGGAATACATATCGAACCAGAGAATTTCATTACGCAGCTAAAAGATGCCGACCGTTCAGAATTAAGGATCAGATTACACAAAGTTAGTAGCGACAAACAGAAAATCAGTTGGCTTGTCAAGCAACTCAAGCGAGGGGGATGCTTCTACAATAAACGGGGAATTATCTTTAGTGCCTTTGCCAAAGGTGGTGAAGGATTAGGAGCATACAACGCCGAGATGATTGCCGAGGAATTGAAACAGAACCACATTAAGCGTGCTAGATGCTATCACGGCCAGATGGATGCAAAGTCCAGATCTGAAGTTCAAGAGGCATTTAAAAGTGATGAATTGCGCGTTTTGGTTGCTACCAAAGCCTTTGGAATGGGTGTTGATTTGTCCAACTTGGACTTTATTGTTCATTTTTATCCACCCCTTAGTTTGGAGGATTATTGGCAGGAGGCTGGACGAGGTGGGCGTGGGAAAGATGCTAGCAAAGGTGAATATTGTGATTGTATAGTGCTTTATGATTCTTCTGACTACAGGAATTCTCTTGATTATAGCGTGCTCAAAAGTTTTACGAGTGTGACTGGCTTTGAAAAAGTGTTGTGCACTTTCACAAGTGTAGCAAAAGGCGAATGGTGTTTCAATGCCAGCGACCCTAGCAACACTTGGTATGTGAAGCCACACGGACAGCTTCGCCAAGTCCTTAAAGAGCTGCGTACACGTAAAGACATTAAGAAGCTGGATTATATAGAAATTGCAGGTGTGGAATTGGAGCGGTGGAAATTGCTTCGTCGTCCACGCACGGTGGTAAGCCATATTGACAAGTGGCTTGGCGAAAATGAAAAAGATGCGTTCAAACAAACCCGGCGCTTGCGAGATATTCTTCAACTGCGCGCTGATAGCAAGGGTAGAATTATTCGGGTAGCCTCTCAGTTCCCCTGGTTAGTACGTGAGTTAAATTGGTTCACATATCCAGAAATTGGCGCTTTGGAAATGATTGATAACCAGTGGGAAAATGATATACTGTACACTCGTTTTGAAGTGGTGAACAATAAACCTTCACGCCAAAGTGTTAAGGAACTGGCGCGAAGGCTTAGACGCCATTCCACTATCAGACGTGCAAAGCTAAAATTCGTCTTCAACCGTTTTCTCAAAGCAAAGTCCTCAAAGGAAGCTAAATCGATTATTCTCGAATACCTAAATTTGGAGCAAGAACCTGGTCAAGAGTCTGCGCTTATAGCCAAATCCGAAAGGCGCATAAAGACACGCTCAATGAATTTCAAAGAAGATATTAAGAAACGTAACTATCATGCCTGGGTCCTGCTCAACGAAAACGGTGATAAGGCGTTTGTTATACCAATTCAGAAGGGGTATGCTGTTGTTAACAACCGAGGAGGAGTGATTATAAAGGCAAGAACAATCAGAGAAGCTATGGATGAAATTGCATCAAGATCTGAATTCTAGATTTAAAAGATAAGGTGTTAGCCGGGGAATCAAGCGACAAATCGCAACTGCTCAGTCCGCTGGAGGTCAGCTTGAACCAACAAATCAAAACGCCACTGGAAGAATTGGCATAGGCGGCATTTGCAAAACAGCACCGAGAAAAAAATCTATCATCATAGCCATTATGGATGATGGATGATGGAGGGATGGATGTCTGCTCGATCATTCACTTGCGAACTCTTGACAATTTTAGCCCTGGGCTTGTCTTCGGTCGCACTTTCTGCACAATCATCGCACCCTACCTCGCCAGCTATGATTTCATCACAACGAGCCGCGGCAGTTGCAACTGGCATGTCTCACTCTTGCGCTCTGACCCACGAGGGCGGAGTCAAATGTTGGGGCGATAACAGTGTGGGGCAACTGGGTGATGGCACGACCACGCAGCGTCTAACGCCAGTAGATGTAAGTGGGTTGACTACTGGTACCGCCCTTGTAGAGGCAGGAGGTGGACATTCGTGTGCTGTCACTGCTAGCGGTGGCGCCAAGTGCTGGGGCGATAATTGGGAGGGAGATTTAGGTGACGGCACAACCATCAGTCGTGCCTCGCCTGTGGATGTGAGTGGACTGACCAATGGCGTCACCATGATTACTTTGGGAGATGGCCATACCTGCGCGCTCACCAACTTGGGTAGTGTCAAATGTTGGGGGTGGAATGGCTTTGGTCAATTGGGAGATGGTACTACCGCAAGCCGTTACACACCCGTGCAAGTGAGTGGATTGACCAGCGGTGTTATTGCAATCATAGCAGGTAGAGAACACACCTGCGCTGTAACCAATGCGGGTGGAGTCAAGTGTTGGGGCGCAAATGGCTTCGGTCAACTTGGTGATGGCACTATCACCAATCACTATACACCTGTGAACGCGGTCGGTCTGTCCAGCGGCGTCAGTGCGCTTGCAGCTGGAGCATGGCACACTTGCGCTTTGACCAGTGGGGGCGGCGTCAAATGCTGGGGGCGCAACAAAGACGGTCAAGTAGGTGATGGCACAACCATAGATCGCCTCTCACCAGTGGATGTAAGCGGGTTAGCCAGCGGTGTCGCAGCAATTGATGGTGGGTGGGAACACTCTTGCGCGCTGACCACCGAGGGTGGGGCCAAGTGCTGGGGCAATAATGGATGGGGGCAATTGGGTGACGGAACATCTACCTGGCGCTATACCCCAGTGGATGTAAGTGGGCTAACCAGTGGCGTGATAGCAATTGCCGCGGGAGGAGGCGGATACCTCACAGGGCAAACATGTGCGGTGACCAGTATAGGCGGAGTCAAATGTTGGGGACATAATGGCTACGGGCAACTTGGGGATGGCACAACTGTCTGGCGTTTCACGCCAGTGGATGTAGTTGGCTTGGAAGGCGGCCCCCGATTAGGTATTGACTTGCCCGCAAGAGCAAATGTGGGCAATCTGATCTACGTTCCAATTTCTCTTACCGCTGTGCTCACAAGTGACGATTTATCCGGTGTGCAAATTGGGGTGCGGGTGGATGATACGGCAATTCTGACGCCGGCCGTTAGTTTATCGCCAAGGCCGGGCAATTTGTTCCCTGCTGACAGCCTGAGTTATACAGTCGCTCTGACTAATGGCTGGGATTTCATTCTCACTACGGCGCTTTCGCCAACACAAGCCATCAGCGGATCGGGTGTAATTGTCGAGTTGCCCTTTTATGCCCAAGCCGAAGGCTGTGCAAACTTGAGCTTTGCGGATCATCTACTGACCGATAGCAACGGCCTGTTAATCAACCATGAGATAAGCGGAGGCCAGATTTGCCTTGGAGATAAGGGGAATTTGATAGGCGCAATGTATTTGCAGTATCGAGCAACAGGGCATTTTACTGGCACGCTTGTTACGCTGAATGGCACACAAGGCATCTACACCACCACTGCCGATGCAACAGGTCACTTTGCGCTTACCAATGTCTATTCAGGC
>JBGSMF010000345.1:0-10307 GCA_041740315.1 Thermoflexales bacterium | reverse complement strand
GCGCGGCGGCGGTGGCAGGCGTCTTGACCGGGCAGACAGAGCGCCAGGTGCAGGTGATGCTGCCGGGCGGCGCGTTGCAGATCGAGTGGGAAAAAGGCTCTGGGCAGGTTATTATGAGCGGTCCGGCTACGCGGGTGTTTGCAGGGAAGATTTAAAAATGATCAAAAAGCCCGGCATCTACAAGATGCCGGGCTTTTTTTTCTAGTCCGTTCTGCGCATCTATTCCTTGATCGTCATCAACACTCCATCGCTGCGGCCAAATACTTCGGGGAAGTAAAATTCATTGGCCGTGCTGGGCAGCACTCTGAATTCACCCGCGATGCTGGCGCGTATCATATAGGTGTATTGGTACGTGCCCCGGGGCAGGTAGCTGGCGAACAGCGAAACTTTTTCGTCGCGTATCTCGGTATGAGTAAACCACCACCAGCCCCAGCCCCAGCGGTCGTACTCGCGTTCCAACTCGGGCGAGTCGACGGCAGCCGAGGTGGTCTTGAGGCTGGTGTCCACCGCCTCAGCGCCAGCCGGCAGCGGGTCTTCGACGACGGCATAGTACAGGTCGTTGGGTGCGACGATGGTCAGCCGCACTTGCAAGGTGTCGCCCACCTGGGCCTCGGTGACAGGTGTGCAGCTTTGCTTGGCATCTTTGAGGCAGGGATCATCGGCGCGGATGTACTGGCGCGTGACGGCTACGCCGCGGTTGAGCGCGCGAATGTCCTCCACCGGAATAAAAGTTTTGAGATAGGCGCTGTAATACAGCCGCCCCTCGCCATCGCTGCGCCCAATGACCAGCGCGTTGCCCTGGTCGCGCAACAGCTCGGCTACCGCTTTGCGGATGGTGATAGATTCTTTAATGTTTTCTTGCGAGATTTGCCCGTCACCCACGGTGGCAGCGTTGAGCGTGACACGATAGGCGTAATTGGCCTCTAGCTCGCCGGTGGCCTCCATCCAATCGGTCAGCGCGATGAGGGCCCAGGCGGTTTCTTGGGTGGTTTCCCAGTGGCCGGCCGAGCGCGCCACCATCAGCCAGCGCACCACGTTGGGTGCCAGTTGATTTTTGGGCTGCAGGCGGGCCAGCGCATCCAGGATGATGGCGGTAGAGCGCGTGTCAGTGTTCCATGCCCACCAATCGCGCACTTTTTCTTCCCAGTGCGCCCCGGTGGCGCTGACAATGACGCCATTGCTCATGTCGCTGATGAGGGTGTTGATGCGGGTGGTTTCGTTGGGCTGGGTGATGTGCAGCGCCAGCGCCAGGTAAGCTTTGGCGTAATAGCTCAGCAGGTCGCGCTTGCTATCGTACAGGGCCACCACGCGGCTGCCATCGCCAGCGCCGGCCTCGGCCAACACATAGAGCAAAAGGGCTTGCTTGTTGGCGTCGTAGGTTTTGTTCAGGCGTGAAGGCGAGACAAGTTGTGTCTTTAAAAAGCCGACGCCGCGTTGAATGACATTGTCATCCACCGCAAAGCCGGCCTCTCGCACCTTGGCTAGGCCAAACACCACCCAAGCCGAGGTAGTGGTGTTGCTCTCGTCATGCAACCACCAGCCCCAGCCGCCATCAACGCGCTGCTGAGCGTACAGGCGCTGCAGGCCCACCGATATTTGCTCTTTTAGATTGGCTTCCAGTTGCGGGTCGGCCAACCCCAGCTCTTTCAGCGCGCGGTAGGTGAGCGTATTGGGCAAAAAGCGGCTGACGGTCTGCTCGGCACATTCATACGGATAATGCTCGAGCCACTTGAGGCCATCCGTCATTCCGGCGGCCAACGACGGATCGAGCTGCACCGTCAGCTCGCCCTGGGTGGGGTCGAGCTTTTGCGAAGCAGGCAGCGCAATCACTTCTAGCCGCTCACCGGCTTCATCCAGCGTGCCGGCGGTGGCTACCACTTCGGGCGTGCTGTATTTGTAGATGGGAAGCCGCTGGTCGGGCGGTAGCCCGGCAGTGGGCTTGCTGGCATCTGAAAGCCCTCCCCCGCGCGCCGAAAAGACCAGGTTGGCAGCCTCTGCATCTTGCACCACCACCGGCCACTCGACGCGCGCCTTGTCGTTGGCTTTGATGGTGACGGTTTGGGCGGGCTGGCCCTCCAACTTGACGCCCTGGGCATCTAGCCGCGCCTCCACATCGAGCGGGGCGCTGGTGTTGTTATGAACCACCGCCGCCAGGGTGGCTTTATCTCCCACCACGAAAAAGCGTGGCGTGACCGGGCGAACCAGCAGATCCTTGGTGCTGATCACGTCATTGGTCGCTTCGCCCACCAGCGTTTCGGCGGTGACGCCGCGCGCGCTCAGCCGCCAGGTGGTGAGGTTATCGGGCAGCTTGACCTTGACAGTGGCCCGCCCGTCTTTATCAGTGACGACGTTGGCTTCCCAGTAGGCGGTATCGCGAAAGTCGCCGCGCACTTCTAATCCAGCGCCTTCACCGCCGCCGCCGCCGCCCTTGATTTCGGTGGCCAGCTTGACATTCAATCGGTCTACCGACAGCACCAGCCCGGCCCCGGTGCGAATGCTCAACCCGCGCCGCCCATAAAAGCTCTGCACGATGGGCGGGCTGTTGGGGTCGGCCAGGGTGAGGACCGATAGGTCTACCAGCGCCAGCGCGATTTCAGCCTGGGCCGGCTTGCCGGCGTAATCGCTAGCCTGGATGGTGTAGGTCACCTCGTCTTGCGGGTTGTACTTGGCCTTGTCGGGCGTGATGGTGATGGTCAGTTCTTGCTGCTCGGTAGAGACCGTGAACGATGCATAGCCCATCTTGAAAGCGGCCACGTTGGTGGTTTCATCTACTCCCTTGACCAGCAGCACCGAGACAAATGCGTTGGGGGCCATCTGGGGCGTGATGGGCAGCTGGAGCAGTTCTGAATTGCTCTTGAGCGTGATGACCTGGTGGCTGAGGATATGCCCGCGCTCGACCGTGACCAACGCCTTGACCTCGCCCTGGAACGGTGAGGGAATGAGGATGCTGGCAGTTTCACCGGGTTTGTAAGAGCGCTTGTCGGCGACTAGTTGGATGCGATCGTTGTTTTCCTGCCGCCACGAGACATAGCGCCCGCTGCTGACCCACAGATAGGTGGCGCTGCGCACCTCGTTCTCTTTGCTGTCGCGCCCGCTGGCTGCAATGTAATACGTGCCGCCTTCCTCTGGCACGAAAGAAGCCTGCGCATCGCCGCCTTCGTTGGTGGTCACTGTTTCTGTAAAGACAGCCGTGTCGCTATAGGTAGTGGTCCACACCGGGCCATAATCACTTTCTTCTTTGACGCTGTACCACTCGCGCTTGTAGAATGTCACAGTTAGCCTGGCCTGGCCATAGGCCAGGCTTTCCCAATCGGCCGCGCGGACATTGATGGTTTGCTTTTCGTTCACCTTGCCCACGTAACGTTCTGGCGACAGGCCGATGTAGAACAGGCCCTGGTGCACCGGGGCGGTGGCGCGGTTGGCCACCACCTGGTCGTTGATGTCGGTCACACTCACGTCAATGGTAAAGTTTTGGCTGTACTTGTTCTTGCCCAGGTCGGCCGGGATAGAAATGACCAGCCGGCCTTGAGAATCGGTCTTGCCTGTGCCAGAAGCGATTTCGTTCCCTCCACCGCCATAGTATGGCTCGCCATAGTAAAAGTAATTGGTGTCCTCGCTCCAATCGTACCAGCCCTGGCCCTGATAATTGAACCAGTAGCGCGATGACAACACCTTCCATTCCACATTAGCATCGGCCACTGCGCCGCCGAAAAAGTAACTGGCCTGCGCCTCGGCATTGATCTTTTCGCCTTGCACGTAGGCGGGCTTGTCGGTGGTGACGTTCACCTGGAATTCGGGCCGGCGATATTCGGCCACAAAAAAGCCGATGTTGTATTGATGTCCATAATACTCGCCGCCGGCGTTGGGGGCGGCCACTCCTCCCACTTTGCCCATCGCCTTGGCCGGGTCAGTCAAATAAGCCGTGATGTTGTAATAACCCACCGGCGCTTTGCTGTCTAGCGTGACCTGTCCATCGAAGGTGCCAAATTCGTTCAGGGTGACCGTGTTGGTCAGGATTTCTTTGCCTTCGGGGTCGGTGATGACCACGGGGATGGGGTCGAGCGTCGTGTTCAGGCTGTAGCGCGCGTCGTCGTCATCGCGCACGATGGCCTTAAAGTAAACCGTCTGGCCGGGCCGGTAGATGGGCCGGTCGGTCTGGAAATAGACATTGAATGGCTCGTTGTAAAAGCGGCTGTCTACACCATAATCCCACGGGCTGATGCCATCGGACCATTGGTTGGAGGTGATGCCAAAGACCTGCTGCTGCGCGGCGAGTTGATTGCCTTCAAACTGGCCGACGACGGCGTACAAGTTTTGCCAGGCATCATAGGGGTCTTTCCAGGTGGTTGAAAAAGTGCCATCTTCTCCTGTCTGGCCTGAGGCGACCTCGTATGTATAACGGTACATCTCTATAGACGCATTAGCTACCGGCTGGCCGCTTTGAAGGTCGGTGACCCAGGCCATGGCCTCGCGCTCGCCCGATTTGAGCGCCACGTTGACGGTGCTCACAATCAAAATGTGGCGTGAAGCGCCCTGGTAATCTCGGCGAGACACCTGGGGCGAAGTAATTTCCAGGTAATACAGGCCGGGGGGCAATGGGCTGTCATCTTTTGCCAGATAAGCCTTGTGGTAGGCTGCCTCGTTGAGAGTCACTTCAGGATCAGGTTCGGCTGACCACCGCCGCACCAGGTTTGATTCGGACGGAGCGTATTTGTCCCATTCGTCCCAACTGCTCGGACCGGTCACTCTTTGAAACTCGATGAGCGGCATGCGGTACAGGGCCAAGTTCATGCTGTCAATATTGCGATAGACGGCATAGACGTGCGTGTTGGTATAGGCGCTATAGGTGCCTATCTGGCCGGGGACGTTGAGGTAGGCCAACGGAGCCAGCGCGCCGGTGCTAAAGCGCACAGTGGTTGCCTGGCCGCCCAGCCGGTTGCCATAGGGGTCGGCAATGTTGGGGCCAATAGTAATTTCGTAATCGGTCGAGGGCTTGCGTGGAAACGAGATGACAAAGGTGCGACCGCTGTTTCTGGTGTGGGTGTAAATATCGGTGGCCTTGGGTTCGGGATTGATGCGGATGTTGGGCATGACGGTTTTTCTGTCCACCGGCGCAGAAAAGTACATCTGAAAACTGCCATAGCTCTCCACATTCCGGTCGCCATTGGCCGGCTCGGTGCTGAGCAGCTTTAAAATGGGCACTGTGTAAAACTGCCAATTATAGTCCTGGCGGGTGCCGGTCGGGCTGTCTTGAGCCTTGGCGCCGGCCAACACCACACCGGTGTACCAGGTGCCCAATTCAAATGGCTGCGATGGCACAAAGCCCATGGTGCTCTTTTTGTCGTTCCACTGGAACTTGCCAGACACCTTGTCGCCGCGTTTGCCCTGGCCGGTGTAGAGCGCAAAGTTTGCCTCCACGCTGGCGCGGTCCATCGGCTGGTTAAAGGTCACGCTCACAGGCACGGTCAACCCCACATAGTCTTGGTCGTCAGACGGCCTGGTAGATACGACTTGCGGCGGGGTTACGGTAAATGTCCAGCTATAATCTTTTTCCAGCAGCGCGCCGCTGGTATCTTTTAAGCCAGCTTTGACCTTGACGGTGTAGGTTTCGCCCGGCGTAAGTGAATCGGGCCGAAAGACATAAATGGAGGTGTTCAGCCATTCGCCTTTGCCCTGCACCTGCGGCGAAAATTCGAGCGGGTGCGGCAATGTAGTCTGGTCGGAGACGGTCACCAGCGGCACTACCGGGCGATTGAACATTACCGTGATGACGCTATTGGCCTCCACATCGGCTGTATCGGGCGCGGGCAGCACCTGGCTGACCTCCAGTGAGCCTACGGCATTGAACCTAAAGCTGACGGGGGTATTGATGGCCAGGCCATTTTTGCCGCGCGCGGTAGCATCTACTGCAACCTGGTAGGTCTCTTGGCGGTCAAACTCTCCCGAAGGGACAAACTTGAGCGTGGTGTCATCTTGCCACTGAAAATCACCCTTGACCAGCGGGCTGATTTTAAAAGCCTCTTCCACCGAGGGCCGGTCCATCGCTTGGTTAAAGACCAGCACGATGGGGTTTTGCGCGCCCTGTTCTTCGCCGCGTTCCGGCGCGCGGGCAATGAGCACAGGGGGCAGCTCAACCAGCTTGGGGGTGGGTGAGGCAGCCGGAGTGGGGGTGCTTGATGGGGTCGGGGTAGGCGGGTTGCACGCCAGGGCGATGATGCTGATAAGCGTGATCGCCATAATAATTTTTGAAGCGCGTCTTGAAATCATACGGGTCCTCCTGGTAAATGGTCAACAACTATTTGATTATACCACCAGAATGAGAGAAAGTAAGATTTGCTCAATATGCCGTAATCTGTGCGCCGTGCTCATTGATGGAAATGCGCTGGATATGCAAATTGCCGGCGGCATCTACAAATAGCAGCTCACGCAAAGCCCGGTTGCCATCGGCTTCAAGCTGATGAATGGCGTCTGCCACTGGGCCGGCCGGGGGTGTGGCGTACAACTGGCCGCCAATGTCTACGCCCGCAAAAGCAAATTGCCGCTCGTTGGCCTCTAGTTGAAACACGCCACCGATTCGCTGCCATCCAACGCCCAAATCGATATCTGCGTTAATGACAATGCCGCCGGGTTTGAGCTCGAGCCAGGCGTTTCGCAGCCGCCATTTTTCTACCTGATTGCCAAACCAATAATTCAAGTATTGGTTGAGGCCCTCTTCGGTAAACTCGATGTAGTAGATAGCTTGGCCTCCTGCGGTGCAGGCGCGTTCTAAACGGCTGGCAAACAGTTTTTTGGCTGAAAATTGCATTGGCTTGGATAGAAACCAAATATCTACGGTCACACTTTTCAATGGGCTTGTGATGATTTGACTGGCCGTTGGCGCGGCGGTGATGGCGAGGTCAATAAAATTAGAGCTGGACACAGGCTGGGCCAGGCTGCCGGCCACAAGCGCGGGCGGCTGGTCGGCAGTAAGCTGCGCCTCTAGATAATTTTCCGTGTTGCCCAACGGCCTGAACGCAACCATCTGAAAAGCTGTTTTGATAATCCAAAATACGGCGATCAGAGCAACCAGCCCTACCAGGTTGTAAAGCCCTGCTTTATAACGTGACATGATCAGCCTCCCTAATAATCTTGTGTATAATAGACCTTATCGGAAATAACAGGACGGGTATCCCCATGCCCGCCCGCCAACGTATGGGGATACGTTGGCTCTAATATTATAATACGACCCTGAAAAAGGTGTGACAATGTTGGATTTTCTTGGCGTGTTTGGTTTTTTGTTGGGGCTGCGAGATGTGCGCAAGCAACGCGCCCGGTTTTCGGCCTTTGTTTTGATTATAGCCGTGCTGGCCTGCGGAATCAGCTTGTTGATATCCACTTTTGTGGTGTACCTCAACTGGGCCAAGGCCAGAGAAGTGGCTGGGCTGCCTCGCCCCGCGCCTGCCGAGCTGCGCGCCCTGGCGCCGGGCACACGGGTGGTCATTGTTGCCAGCCTCCCTGCCGATGCGCCCGTCAGCGCTGCGGGCCTGGCACTGTTTTATATCGAGCGCCCTTCTGCAAGTCACAGCACCGCTACCGCTGCCGCCACGCCGGCTTTTTCCTCCGCTCAATGGCAAATGGAAACGCCGCCTCCCGCCAAAATGGACATGGTGCTGGAAGATGGCACGATTCTCTCTGTGCAAATTCCTCAGACGACCTCGTTTTTGAATGAGCAAACGATTGAACTGGGTGATGGCGGCGGCAAACCTCGCCGCCACGTTGGCTACCTGCCCAGGCAGACCCTGGCCATTGACGGCGCCTGGGAAGGGAATAACGTGCTCACCGCCAGGGCCTTTTATGCCGGGCGCGTCCAAGACTATCAAGCCTTTATGAATAACCAGCCCGGCCAGACCTTTTTTTCGGGCCTGATATGTGGAGGTATTGGGATCCTAATGTTGTTGTTAGGCATTGTTCTCAGGATATTTGGCAAGTAGCTGACTGAACAATAACCCCCGGCTGCTGGAACACAAGCCGGGGGTTTTGATGTCCTTGGTGGCCGGCTTGGTTGCTACTTGATAGCGTAGGTTACCTGCACGCTGACACTCACTTCAAGCTCGCCCGGTTGAATCGGTGTGCCGCCGCCCCATGCCTGCGGCTGCTCGTTCGTACATCACCACAGGGCTAGAGCTGCCAATGACTTCGCTGATAACCTGCACCTCGCCCACAGCCACACCGCTGAGCTTGGCCAGGCTTTCTGCGCGCGCCTTGGCATCGGCTATTGCCTTTTCTCGCGCTGTGGCCTCTAGCTTGCTGGTGTCTGACACCTCAAAGTACACACCATAGATATTGTTAGCGCCTGCACCGACGGCTTGATCTAGCACATCTCCTAGCTTGCTTGTATCGCGCACGGTCACGTTGACCTGGTTTGACACGTGATAAACCATCTTTTCGCCGCCGGCCAACTGTCCCTCCATGGGCAGGGGGGATTGTTGCTGCTCGGTGTAAATGCTATAGTTGCTGGTTTGAATGTCTTTGTCGGCAAGGCCCAACGCGCCAAGTTTTTCCAGCAGGGCCGTCATTTGCTGTTTGTTGGCATTCATAGCTTCTTGCGCTGATGCGCCCGTGGTGTCTACCCCGATATTGATATGGGCAATATCAGGCGTGCCGCTGGCTTGTCCTTGCCCCACCACCGTGATGCTGCGACCGGGCGCAGGCTCGCTAGCCTGCGCAACCAATCCGCCACAAGCGCTGAGCAATAGCGCTCCCGCTACAAAAAGAGTAACCACTAGACCCAATTGTTTGTTTATCATTTTTCCATCTCTCCCAAATTTATTGTTCTTTTGAACATTACTACTTTGACGTGGTCGATGTGGAAAATGTTCCAATGCAGAGCAATCTCAGTACAAACTTGTTTTGAGCAGTAGTGTTTGGTCTACTTTCCCCACAACATTTGGAGAGATTCGGCATTTGTCAATGGAGCAAGGGAAGGCGTAATATTGGCATTTTCGCCATTCAGCGTAATGATGCGAACTTGATCTTGATGGGATGTGCTGGAACCGGACTCACATACCAACACTCCCCAGCGGCCCATCGAATCCCATTCAACGTGGCCTGGGTTGCCAGAATCGCAAAGGCGTCCTGGGCCAATGGGCGCATATTCGAATCTGTCCTCGTTCTGGTGACCTAGATACAACTGTGTTCTCCCATCTCTTTCGCTTCCCAGAAACACGATGCCAGATGACAATTCCTGGGCATCAGCAATCCAGAGACCTTTAGATTCTCCATTGATTAGCCGCTTGGATTCTAGCGAAGCGCGTTCCACCTTGACAAGATCACAGTGGGTAGTGTTTTGCTGCCCAGATAGCAGGATTGACTGGCTATCGCTGGCCCACGAACCCCAGCCCCACGTATCGCCAGGAGATTCGCGCAGGGTTGTTCCATCGGAATTGGGGGCAATCGGGTCCAGCCAAAGAATGTCAATCCACTCCCAATAGTGGCCTGTCAGTATCAGAGCCGTACCGTCTGGGGACCAGATTGGATCTGCAAGGGTGCGTATGACATTAACATTGTTATTCCCTACACTCATATAACGGTTACTCGACAGCCATGTAGGCGTCTCATTTTTCATATCCAAAAGCCATAGGCCAGAAGGATAGCTTGGGTTGCCCGCTTCGCGAAAGGCCCGCTCAGAGGTGTATTGCACAGTGTACCCCAGGCGTGTTCCATCAGGAGACCAAGAGACGCTTGCGACCGTAGTGGAATAGCTTGTCTCGGCGCTCACGTCGTGAAGGAGGCGGGGTTCTTGCCCCGGCATCATTACATATAGCCGCCCACCAAAGGTGCCATAAGCGATGCGGCTGTCCTCAGACCACACGTCGAAACTTTTGATTTTCCAATCGCTGGGCGTGAGTCGTTCAACAACCGCATCCCCAGGCTCAAGGAGCCAGATGCTCTGGTCTGCTAAAAAGTATAGCGGAATCGGCGGGATTGCTCCTTGTGGCGACATTACGCTTGGTGGTAAAGCTGTTGGCGTATTGGGAATAATTATCGGCGCCCTAGTTGCGTTTGGCGTCAATTTGACGGACTCTGTTGGTTGTACTGACCCCGTGCAAGCAGTGATGTAAAGCGCTCCGATGAGAAAAACTAGACAAACTGCCAATATCTGTTTCATGGCATTCCTTTCCGTTGGCTTCACTACCGTACACTTTTTCATTCTGCCACGAACACCTGCACTGCGCGCAGGCGCAGGTTTCACGAATTAGCACGAAAAAGACAGAGCAAATTAGTGGAATTCGTGCAATTCGTGGCTAAAAATCTCGGCATTGTTCTCG
>JBGSMF010000344.1:0-6209 GCA_041740315.1 Thermoflexales bacterium | reverse complement strand
CAGGCACCCGCACCTGCGCTCCGGCTTCAATCACCGTCACCCGGGCAGAACCTGGCAGGCTTTCCACCAGCCGCCGCGCCGTTGCAAGCGCCGCGCCCAGGCGAGTGGGCTGCACATCGCTTGCACCCATGCTGGCCGAGGTGTCTATGACCAAAATCAAGTGCGACCCGGCCACGGCATCGCTCCACACAAAGGGGCGAGCCAGCGCCAGGATAAGGGCGATGAGAAACAGCAATTGCAGCAGCAGCAGCAAGTTGGGCTTTAATTTTTGCCAGGGCACATTCGCGGCCGTATCGCGCACCAGCGTCCGCCACAGGTAGGTGGACGAGACACGCTGCTCTTCTCGCCGCAACTTGAGAAAGTACAGCGCGACGATGACAGGCAAGAGCGCCGCCAAACCAAATGCCAAGGGCGCTAGAAAATTCACGGCAACCGCCCCATCAAAATTTCATTCAGTCCAAACGGCAAAAAACGCAATTCAATCAACGCCATACCAATGAGAAACAAACTCATCAAGCCAAGCACAAGCCACGGCCCCCACAGGCTATACCCAAAGCTGATCTCGGCTCTAGATGGATCGTCGGGATCATATAAAATGGGGACGATATCTCCCTCTTTGAACCAGAAAAAAGGCCAGGGTATAGATGATTTGGACTCGAACCGTCGTGTGCTATTTTTGAGAGTCGTAAATTGGATGGTTGGATAGTAGTATATCCGCCTCGGACGGCGCTCGACCCTGATTTTGATAACCGTGCCCGTCACCCGTTGCCCAACCTTGGCAAATTTGGCGGTTTGAACCAGGCGATAGATGGTAAAGGTTATCAGGCCAATACCAATCAATAAAACGACATAACCCATATAGGCAAATCCCTCGTTACCTGAGAATGCCGCGTCCCTGCAAAAACGACAATATCAATTCTTCAAACGGCAGTGATGTCTCAATTGGCACATAGTTGATGGCGCGGGCAGCGCAAAACTGGGCCCAGTCTGCCTGCCAATCCTTTACCCGCGCGCGATAACGCGCCAGCAAGTCAAAATCAGCCGTAATTTCAACATCGGCCAAGCTCTCGCTATCCACCAGCCTGAGGTCGCCTTCCAGCTCCGGCTCCAGCTCTTGCGGCGATAGGATGTGCAGCAGCGTAATCTCGTAACGGCGCTCGGCCAGGCGCGCCACGCCTTGACGCCAGCCGTCGTCCATCAGGTCGCTGATGAGCACCAGCGGGCCAGGTCGGCGCACGTTAGATGCATAATGCATTAGCCCTCCCTCTATCCCCCCCTTGCCTCCCCCCCGCGTGCGGGGGGGATAGAGGGAGCGAGCCGGGGTGAGGCCCGCCAACCAGTCGAACCAAACTAGCGCCTGTTTTTTGCCGCGATGGGGAGGAAATAGCACGACCTCACCCCCACCCGCTCCCTCCCCCGCAGAGCGGGGGAGGGCAGGGAGGGGGCGCTGTGCGCCCACCGCCGCGCCCACCAAGCGGTCCATTCCCACCAATGCAATATAGCCCATCGCCGCGGCCACACGTTGAGCATAGGCCCATTTGGGCGGCTGGCCCCAATCCATGCTCTTGCTGGCATCCAAGAGGACATGAACCGTAGCATCCTCCTCTTCCACAAACAGTCGCAAGAACAAGCGCTCTAGCCGCGCATAAGCGTTCCAATCAATCTGGCGAAAGTCATCGCCGGGGGCGTACTCGCGAAAGTCGGCAAACTCCACACTGCCGCCGCGCCGAGGGCTGCGCCGCTCGCCTTTGAACGTGCCCGCCCGCGCGCGCCGGCTCACCAGTTCGAGCCGATCCAGTGTGTACAAAAAAGAAGGCGAAAGCAAGGTCTGAGCAGACATCTATTCCCCAACCGCCAAGAGTTCGGCGACCGTTTTGAACTGATAGCCTTTGCGCTTTAATCCATCAATGATCCCCGGCAGCGCTTTCACTGATTCGGCGTATGGCAGACGATTTCCAGTATGCAGTAGAATGATCGAACCTGGCCGAGCATTATCCACAACATAGGCCACAATCTTGCTAGAATCATTTGCAATCTCGGGGTACGTTTCCGGTTCCAGATCCCAAATAATGTGCTTTCTATTCGTCTGCTCCAGATAGTACGGCAGGAGAAACAACTTTTTACAATTCGGCGCTCGAAAATAAATATCTCCCTGATACCCAACCTGGCGAATAAGGCTGTCGGTGCGCTCGATTTCAGTTCGGATAAATTCCGGCGTTTGAAAAACCATCGGTGTGTGCGAGTAGGTGTGGTTCCCAAGTTGATGCCCGGCCTGCACCAGTCTCTGCGTCTCTGGGAAAAAGCGTTCTACCGACTGGCCGGTGACAAAAAAGGTCGCGCGCACGTCGTGCTGCTCCAGAATCGAAAGGACAGAATCAGTATAGGGCGGATTAAACCCGTCGTCAAAGGTCAAGGCAACAACAGGTTTTGTAGTATTGACCCGAGTGACCATTGTGCCAAAGAACTGGAAATTTCGCGCTTTCATAATTTGCCAACACGCAACAAGGACAAGCGGGGTTACAACAAGGCTGGTCAGGAATAGGCGAGCCGCAAAAAAGCGGCGTTTGGCAGGTTGCCCGCGCCTGGCCCGCCAGATTTCAAGCCCCACAAACACCAGCGCAAAATTAATAAAGGCGAGAATCACCCCTTCAATCATCGCGCCTCTACCCTGCTTTCCAGCACAAATCTCTCGATCTCTGCCACAATCTTGTCCGATGTGATTCCCTCCGCCTGCGCCTCAAAATTGAGGATGAGCCGGTGGCGTAACGCAGGCAACGTGGCTTGCTTCAAATCGTCTATTGCCACATTATAGCGGCCATCCAGCAGCGCAATGATTTTGCCCGCCAAAATGAGCGCCTGCATGCCGCGCGGGCTGGATCCCCAGTTGACGTAACGCTTGACTATCTCTGGCGCTTGTTCATCCTGCGGCTGTGTGGCGCGCACCAGTTTGGCGGCGGCCTCAGTGACGTGCGGCGCAATCGGCACGCCGCGCGCCAACTGCTGCATGGCCACAATCATCTCGCCAGATGCAACCACTTGCGGCTGCGGCACAGCTACACCGGTGGTGCGCTCGGCAATCGTCACCAGTTCCTCAACGGTTGGATAGGTCACATTGAGCTTGAAGAAAAAGCGGTCGAGTTGCGCCTCGGGCAAGGGATAGGTGCCCTCCATTTCCAGCGGATTTTGAGTGGCCAGCACAAAGAACGGCTCGCTCATTTTGTGCGTGATCTTGGCCACGGTGATGCTGTGCTCTTGCATCACTTCGAGCATGGCGCTTTGGGTCTTGGGCGTGGCGCGGTTGATTTCATCGGCCAACACCAGGTTGGCAAAAGCCGGCCCCGGCTCGAATTGAAAGCGCCTGCGCCCGGCTTCATCTTCAACCAAAATGTTGGTGCCTACAATGTCGGCCGGCATCAGGTCGGGCGTGAACTGGATGCGGCTGAATTTGCAATCGAGCACCTGAGACAGCGTGCGCACCAGCATAGTCTTGCCCAACCCGGGCACGCCTTCCAGCAGCGCGTTGCCGCCTGCCAGCAGCGTGACGAGCGTCTGGCGCACAATATCTCGCTGGCCCACAATCATCTTGCCCACTTCAGTTTCGATGGCGTGAGCAATTTGTGTAAATTGTTCGGCGTTGATCGAGTCAATCATAGAGTGTTCCTTTCAGGAATATAAAGCTTTTGCCAGGCGCACGTAATGCTCATACTTGGCAAGCCAATCAGCCTGCCGCTCATCTGACCATGCCACCAATCGCTTATCCAATCCTCTGGGCACTTGATACAAATAACGCGCCATGCGCGCCGCCCACCATACCAGTAATATCTTGTAGTAGGTTTGAATCCGAATAAAAGCAGTTGCATCATCCACCAGACTGCAATAGGCAGCCACCACCCAATTCCACCGTGAAGGCCGAACATTGGTATAAGCCGCGTGCGTCATCAAGTTCGCAACGTCAAAAGCCGGGTCGCCCCAACCGCCGTTTTCCCAATCCACCGAGACCCACAAGCCCGCGCAGCGGATAAAGTTTGAGATGTTGAGGTCAACGTGACAGAGGGTGCGCGGCGCGTTTGCCCAACCCGGAAAACGAGACGCCTCAAAGCAGCTCACAAGCGCCCGCAATGATTCCGGCTGCGCTTGGCAGGGAACACAAGCCAGTTGCTGCCGAACGATTCGCCGGCCATCCCTGGCATTATTGACATTGATAACAGCCTTGGGCAAGCGCACATTCGTCTTATCAGATGTAAGCGTATGCACGGCCGCCAGGTGTTGCAACAAGTTTTTCCACTCTGCTTCCGTTGCCGGAGGCGCATCGCTGACCTTTCCCTCGATCCAGGTCTGCACAACGACCGGTTGAGTATAGCTCGCGCGGTCCAAAAGAACAGGCTCAGGCGCAACAGACAGACCCGCTTGGCGCAACGCTTGCAACGCGCCATACTCTCGGCCGGCACGGTCGCGCCGGTCACGAATGGTAAACTTGACCGCCAAATCACCCGCAGGGCCGGTGGCTCGGTAGAGCAAGTTATTCCACCCGCCAGTGATGCGCGCAATGCGCCACTCGTTCCACTGTTCATCGGCCTGGCAGTTTCCACTCGCCAGATGATCCAAAAGCGGGCGGATCAATGCAGGTTCAGCTGCTTTCGAGCGATTTGCTTTCCCAGGCGTGCCAGTTAAAAGTTGCTCTTGCTTGTTCCCAAATATCATCTGGAACCACATCATAGTTTTTCAATCCGGCCCGGGCAGCCAAGCCATGCGCATACGCCAGGAATTCCTCGGGAATGTTTCGCCCTGTCTGTATAGCCAGCAGGATTGTCCTGGCAAAAGCGCCGCCTTCTTGCAGCAAGCCGCTCGCGGCAAAAGCAGCGCGCACTTTGCCAAGGTTATAAGGAATTGTGCGATGCTCCACTCGCCAGCGATGGCCCTCCCAATCCAACAAAGCATACTGAGCGCCCACCTGGCCATCAAGCGGCCCACAGACTGCGCCGGGGTTGAGCGCCAGCTTGCCATTGCGCTCAACGACCCAAGGAATATGGGTGTGTCCACAAATCAACACCGGCTCAGAAATCTGAGCCAGCGCCAGGTCAAGTTCTGCTGGGGCGCTGTGTGGGCAAAGCTTTTCAGATGGATTGCGCGGCGAGCCATGCACCACGCGGATGGGGGCCGTGCCATCCAGCTTGACAACACGCTGTTCTGGCAACGCCCGGATAAAATCGAGCATCTTGCGGTCAAGGTGATGATAATCCCAACGCAAGCAGGCAAAGGCGCGGCTGATGTAGCACGCGCGCGGCAAACGCCCCCGGTCATATTCCAGCAGGCGGCTATCGCCGTTGCCGCGAATCATCCAACTGCCCAGCGCGTGCAGCAAGTCAATCGCCACAACCTGCTGCGGCCCGCCGGTCAAATCGCCGGCTACGATAATGCCATCTACATTGTGCTGCTTGACATCTGCCAGTACCGCTTCCAGCGCAGGCAGATTGCCGTGGATATCAGACATTACGGCTAGTTGCATTGTTTTCTCCCAGAATTCAAGATTGGGGTTAGGGTCCTAGCTGGCCAAGTATTCCTTGATGTGATCACGCAAATCAGGTTTGGGTTAGGGTTCTAGCTGGCTAAAATATTCCTTGACGTAATCTCGCAAACCGGATGGAATGTAAGCCTGTTCCATGGCCTGGCCTGCAATTTGCGCGTACTGCTGATACACCTGGCTGTATGGAACAATCGCCAGGTTGGCTGCGCCGGGTTGAGGTGTTTTGCCTTCAGTGGTTGTGGTTTGGCCGTTCTGACCCTGCTGGCCGCCCACAAATTGTTCTTGCCCCTGCCCAACAGCAAGTGGCGCATACACCGTATCAATATCTCCCGTGCCAAAAGACTTGTTGGGCTGGGTGGGCGAGCCGGCCTGGCCTGTCCGCACACCTGGTGGTAACGTGTTGGCCGTTGTGCCGCCTCCGCCGCCCGGCTGACCTTGCCCTTGACCCTGACCCTGTCCCTGACCTTGCCCTTGGCCTTGGCCCTGCCCCTGACCTTGCCCTTGACCCTTGTCCCCTTGCTTCCCACCCGCTTGAGCGACCGCCTTTTGGCTTGACTCAGCCTGGTTCAGCGCGCGCGCCAGGGCCCGCTGCAACGCCTGATCTCCGGCAGATTCTCGCATGGCCTCCCCAGCCTGTGCCGCAGCGCGCTGCGCTGCTTGGCCTGGCTGGCCCTCGCGCGCAGCC
>JBGSMF010000343.1:0-43191 GCA_041740315.1 Thermoflexales bacterium | reverse complement strand
CCAGTGAATGTCCAGTTGGCGATTCCGGCTCAAGTCCTATTGGAGCGGATATATCCTCCGTCCATCCGGCGCTGGCCTGCACGCCAAGCGCGACGAGCGAAAGTAGAAACAAGGGGATGAACACGGCCAATGCGATGCGCGTGATGCGCGAGGGGAAAATTGAAGACATTGTTGACTCCTGATAGTTTGGGTATTACCACAGATTTGTAAACTGCCACTTCTGGCGGTTTTGATCTCTGGACACTTTTTCAGTCACTGACGAGTTAGTCGCGATCATCGAGTGCTAGACCTGATTCCTGTACATTTTTCCAGGTTTAGCGGGTTAGCAAGCGCGACAAAGGAGTGCTAATTGCAAAAGTGTTCAGAAATCCAAGTGCCCTTTTGGGCCTCCATATGGGTCTTTTACAAATCTGTGATTACTTGGTTAAATTATGGGATGACAAGCATCCTGGGATGACAAGCGTCCATTGTGCAAGTATAGCAAAGGGTAGGATACAAAAGAGGATACAGAGATACACAATGGGTGGATTCTTGTCCTTTTCGGTTCGATAGTGCCAAGGTTACTTGGGCGGGGCCATTGTATCACTGCATCTATTTCAATGCAAGTAGCAAAATTACGGAGGGGGGGCAATAAAATTAGCGCGGCAGAGCCGTCAGCCAAGCAATTGGCGCTGAATTTGTGCTGAATTTATGGGTACCAAGAAGCGTGGAAGAGCCAGGAGGAGATTGCTGTTGAAGCATGATCGCACGCCAACCGGGCGCAGGTATGGCTTACATTCGTTTTTTTCCTGGTTGCCGGCGTTACCCCATATTCGCCTGAATACAAACACGCTACACATGGTTGAAAAACTAGTTTGCAACGCGTTAGAATACCCCCACCATCTTCCCTCATCACAGCAAATGTGAGAGTGTGTGAGAAAATAGAATAGAGAGAAGGGTCGGGCGCAAATCTGGGTGTAAAAACCGAGGGGACAAGGCCGCCACAAGTACGAAAAACGCGCAATTGCGTCGGCCTCAATTGTGGTTAGGCGTTGCAATGGCTACGAGCCTGACACAACTCCTAACGCAAGCCGCTCAACCAAGCCTTGATTCTCACCGGATTGCACATCAGCGGTCGCGCCATCGCGCAGGCATAGCTTGAACACATAGCGCGGCCATTCGCTGCGCTTGGCAAGGATCAAGAACCCATAGCGCAAGGCCAGTTCGCGCAACGGTGGCAGGGGCAAAGGCTCAAACGCCAATAACTCGGGCAAAAATTCCGGGCGAGCCAAAGCCAGCGTAAGGAATGAGCGCACCAGTGGATCCCGTTCTCTTTCCCATAACCATAGCAATCCCCCAACTCCATAACTGACACGGCTGCGCGACCATTCGGCAAATATCATTCGATCCAAGGTCGGCGTTATCCAATGAGCATTTTGCCATTCAGGATCATTTGCAGCAGGGAGACGTGAAAGACTCAATTGGCGCGCCAGGGATAACCGTGTCTCTTTGGGCAGAATGCTCTCTTGTAACCATCGCGCCATCTGGATAAATTGGGCAACGCTCAATGGATTGGGCGGAGGCGGGTTATCTGCACCCCACGTGTCTGGGGCAATTGGCAACTCGGCGGTTGAATCTAATTGCTCCAACAAGCGCGCACAGGTTTTTCTCACCACTGGCCCCGAATCTGCGGCGCAAAACTCGACCACACGATGCTCGACTATCAGGCGCTCTTCCGTCAGTTCATCGGCCCAGGGCGGCCCCATCTGTGCCAAACATTCGGCGGCCAGCAGATGGTGCAGAGATAGCATTTCCGTCTGATTCAAAATGGCCTCAATCAATCCACGGGCGGCCAAGCTTGATCCTCGCAAAGAACGAGCCGCGGTGAGCAACGCCAATCTCCACGCTGGCCCCAAAATACTGATCGCCGGCGAGCGACTGGCCAGGCACTCGTCAACAATTTGCTCGACCGTGAACTTGACCTCGCAGGCCGCATTTGACCAAGCGATTTGCCCAGTTCCCACTGGTTTGAGTATCCCCACCCGCTGGGCATAATCCAGCAGCGCGTCAGCCTGCTCGATTTCATCCTCTTGCAGCACCATTTCCACTGCGCTTCGACGCATCACCAAGCTCGGCAGCAGTGAGCCAGGCATAGCCCCAAGCATTTGCTGGTGCGCCATTCTTCTCAAAGCACACTGTATTTGCGAGTGCGGTATGTTTGCCGGTGGCGCAACTTTTGCCATGCTCCACGCCAGCGTTTGCTCCACCACTGTGGAGAAATCAAGCTTCCCGCTCGCTGCCGCCCGGCATGCGCCTTCGATGTAAAGAGGCTGAAATGCCACAGTCCCTAGCCCCGCTTCACTCTCAAGAAATTCGAGTACCTTGTCTATGCCAAATTTTGGCGTTGATACTTGTGCCCAGGTGGACACCAACTTTTTCACCTGTCGCAAAGTCAAAAGTTCAAGTGTCAAGGCATTGGGCGCATCTTGTTCAATCCCAATGTCAGCCAGGCGCGTTGCAATAACATAGCATGCGGCTTGCTTCAATATACGGCGAAGCTCAACCCATTCGCCCTCAGACAGTTGATCCCATTCATCGCACAAGTAAATCAGGCCGCGCTGCGCATTGAGCCGGTCTAGCTCTGCCTTGAGCAAAACTTGTTCTTCGTTTGTGAACAAATGATGGTACAGCGTGTGTGTAATATAAGCGGTCAGGCTGCCCTTGTGATCCGTTTTGTGTTTGGCAAAGTCGGCCAGGCCAATCTTGAGCGGCAGCAGATCGAGCGGAATCTTTTCGGTCAGCAGCGCCCAGACATACCAATCCTCAAGAACTGACTTGCCACTGCCTGCCTCGCCGGATAATACAAAGCGCGGGTATTTCTTGATGGCGGCTTGGGGTGTCAATGCAGCCGTGCCGGGTAATGTCAGTTTGCGTGGCATCCAGGCTTCCCAGGAAAGCACCAGCCCGCTCGATGTGGGCATTTTCTGGCAGGCTGCAAGCAACCTGCTGCGCAAGACACTTATCAAATCTACCTCGGTTGAGGCTGGACCATCCGAGTCTTTCTCCACGCCAGCAGATGAACTGGCCCGAAAAAGTTGCTCGCGCTCCTCATCGGTTACACCCAGCACGTCCGCAATGGACAAGACTCTGGACCGCTCGGGCAAGTGTCTGCCTGTTTCCCAATAGACAACTGCTTGGCGGGACACGCCTACCAGTTGCGCCAGTTCACCCTGCGTGTCCACGCCATAGCGTATCCGCAGGCTTTTCAATAGCGTTCCAAATTCGATTTCTTCGCTCATGGTGATAGATTTTGGGTGTCAAGTTGTCAACCAGACATTCTGTCAAGCTGAACCCGACTTGACTTGGGGTATTATGAATGCAGTCTGTCGGGCAAGCCATAACGATTCTACCAGATAGGCAGAAATGGAGCAAACGAATGTGGGAAGATAATTCTGATCTAACCGAGTTGGTTGTGCGCCCGTTGCGGCGGCAAGCTAATCCGGCGGCCATCGAGGAGGCGTTGACCGGCCTGTCATATATCTGGCCGCCGAATGGCGGTGTGTTGAGCCTGGAATGGAGCGCCAGACACGGCATAAGCCGGTTCTCAATTGTCGCGCCGCGCGCCTTGTCCGAGGCTGTTGCTTTGCAAATCCAATCCACGCTCGGCGCTGAATATATTTCCCAACCATCTAACCTTTCCTTGCCCGAATATGGAGCGTTTATTGCCGGTGACCTGATCTTTGATCCCGTTTTGGATGCCTCAGAACTGCGGGTGCATTTTGATTTTTGGAATAGCTTGCTGCCATGCAAAACGCGCGCGAGCGGCCTGAGCCTGTTGCCTTTTCCCACCCTGGCTTCCATCGTCACTGACGGAATGATACTGTTGCAATTGACGCTGGCGCCGTTCGAGAGTGACGCGCGCCTGTCTTGGCTGCAATTTCTGCGCGCGCACAACCGGAGCCAAGAGGATGAGCGCTCGAAAATGTTGCACGCTTGTATTACCAAAGTAGATCGGGCTTGTTGGCTGGGCAACCTGCGAGCCTACGTGAGCGCCCCCACCAAAACTAAAGTCGCCGAACTGTTCACTGCCTTGTCCTCAACAGTCGCGGCGGCTGGCAATCCCGAAGGGGCAGTTGTCAAACCCGTTTTGACGCGGCCCATGGAAGACATCTATTCCGATATCGAAGCCCGCCAATACGTCAGTATTGCACTGCCGACCAAGTACGAAATGCAACACGGGCCGCGTATCGCCTCTCTTTTCACGCCGGCTGAAGTTGCCACCTTCTGGCAGCCGGTGGGCGACTCGGTCTATTCGCTGGCGGCGGCCAATGCGCGAGTGTGCCCGGCGCCACCCCGCTTGGTCAACCCTTGTGATGGCGACGTTCATTTTGGCATTGGCGTGAGAGGGTCTGAACACGTTGACGTGTATTGTCCAGTGAGCGACTTGTTCTGTCATTGTTACATACGCGGCATGACGGGCGCGGGCAAGACCTCACTGATCAGCCAGCAAATCCTGGCCGCTTTTCGCACTGAAGAATGCACCATTATCGCCTTGACAGCCAAGAGCGGCGAGGCGCAGCGTTTCTTGGGTGGACTGGAGCCGCATGAGGTTGACCGCGTCTTGCTGCTCGACCAGACCGACTATGCTCACCCCTTTGCTTTCAACTTGCTGGATACATCTTCGGGCGGCGATCCCTATCTGATCGCCGAAGGAGCAGTGGGCGTGCTGCGCAAGCTCTTTGCGGAATCTTGGGGTTTTGAAACAGAACGACTGCTTCGCAATGGTTGCCTTACGCTTGCAGCTTTGCCTGGTTCTACTTTGCTTGACCTGCATCGCCTGCTGACCGACGCCAACTTTAGACACGAGGCGGTTGCCTGTTTGCAAGATGCCGAACTGCGCCGTTACTGGGAGGCGGAGTTCGAGCGATACGATGAGCGGCTGCGCCAGGCCAAAATCGCGCCGGCGCTGAACAAACTGTGGGCCATGTTGGCGAATCCGCACCTGCGCGCCATTTTGAGCCAGCCCCACAGCACCATCAATATTCCTGCGCTGCTCGAATCGGGCAAGTTGATCTTGTTGCAGCTCGACCATCGCCAAGAGCTATCGGCCAATCTGTTAGGGGCGTTGTTTCTCACCGCGCTTGAGCAGGCCGCAATGGCCCGCATTGACCGGGCAGATGCCAGGCCGGCGATGCTATTCATAGATGAATTTCAAAACCTTACGACTGAATCTTTGCCCAAAACGCTGGCCGAAGCGCGGGCAGCGCAGCTCTACTTGCGATTGATTCACCAGTACGGTGAACAAGTCGAGCGGCGCTTATTGGCCGCCATCCTGGCCAATTGCGCCATCAAGGTTTTTTTCCGGTGTTCGTATCAAGACGCGCTTGAGGCCCAACACGAGTTGATGGGCGAAGTGAGCGAGCGCGATTTGCAGGCATTGGATCGTTTCACGGCGTATGTCCAGGTGGTACTCAATGGCGTCGTCTTGCCCTGCTTTACTTTGGTCACTGAACCGTTGCAAGATGTTCACCCTCAAGTGTTGGCGGTCATCCAACAAAACAGCCGCGAGCAATTGAGCTCGCCTGCTACCACGAAAAACCAAGTCGCGCTTGTTCACAAAGCAACTTTGCCCAAGGGCAGCATCGCCCTCGACAAGTAGGAGGCAAAATGGAGAAACAACCTTATCTCACTGTCAAGCGAGTGAAACAGATTGTAGATGCATTGAAGCCTTTGGATCGCCGCTTGTTGCAGTTGATTTATCGTTATCCGCATATCCACACCGAAGGGTTGCGGCATTTGCTGGCTTCAGAGCTGGGCGGCACGCCGGTGTTACCGTTGCGCACAGTATCCGCTGTCAATCAACGCCTGGCGCGGCTGCGGCAAGCGAACCTGGTTGTGGGTTACCGTCCCGGCAAGCCGGTGGGCACGGCTCAGTATCACTACTATCTCGACGAGTTGGGGGCCTATGTGCTCGCAACCGAGGCCGGCCTCTCGCGCCGCGAGTTTGCCTGGTCCAAGGCCGAGGTGACCGGCAAGTTGCCGGCCTGGGAACACACTGTCGAGGTGAACGACTTTTTCATCACGTTACTCCAGTGCCACGTTGATCGAAATGAGCGCGGGTTGCACCTGTGGGAGTCGGAGGATTTTATCCGGGCCGAGTTTACGCACAACAGCCAAAAGATAAAAATTGCCCCAGATGGATTCGGGGTGTACGCCGACCAGCAATTCAACCACTATTTTTTCCTGGAGTGGGATCGGGGCTATGGCCCGCCGGGCAGCGTGCGAGACAAGGCGTGGCGCTATTGCAAGTTTTATCAGGGTGGGCATTACCTGGAGCGTTACCCAACCTTTCCCAATGTGTGGATTGTGACCCGAACTCAGCAGCGTTTGCGCATGCTCCTGGCAATGCTCGGCAAACTGATCAAAGAGGAAGCGGCAGCCCCCACGTTTTTGTTGACGAGCGTAGAAAAGCTAGACCAGGGCGGGCCGCGTGGGACGGTGTGGCTCTGCCCACCCCATGAAAAGTTGAGGAGCTTTGCCGATGTGTGACCATCCAACTCAATCTGTACAACCAGTGACCGATCAGGAAGTTCGGCGGCGGCTGGCAAGATGTTATGCTTTCCTGCTCCAGTTGGCGCGGGAAAGATCAGGTAAAAAGCCTGCAACCGAAGATGTTGGCAATCTTGCTGTCCAAGATAAGCAATGCCAAGAGGAGAGCAACCCGTGAAGGCAAGATTACAAATCATTCTGGGCAGCCTTTCGCTTATTGCGCTGCTGATTTACACCTTGCAACACACCGGCAGTTTGCTGGCGCATTATGTGGAGCCGGTAGCAATTGGTTACATCGCCGCTTTTGGAATAGAGGCTGCTGTGGTCAGCCTGTCTTTGCGCATTGGCGATCTCAGAAGGTCGAACAAGAACACGACGTTCTTCCTGGCCGTGCTTGTTGCCGTCGTCATTGTGTCGGCGCTGGCAAATATTGCCGAGGGATTCAGGACAATCCAAGGCGAGCCGCTCACGCTGACAAACATCCAAAAGCTTGACGTGGCGCAGGCGATTATCGGATTGTCGGCCACCGGCCTGATCAGCTTGATCGTCCTGGCGCTGTCTGAGATCATCGGCACCGATGTCAACCTGGCGGTCCAGATAGCCGAGCGCGAACGCAAAGCCTCAGAACGCGCGTTGACACGCCAGACGCTCAGTCAACCAACAAATGCACAACCCGAATTGTCAACCGATGAACAAACGCCGTCTGTCAAGGCGAACAGTGGTTCACCAGATAAGCAGCAAACAATTGATGCCCTGCTGAACATCTTGACACAACAACCGAACATTCCCGTCACCGAATTAGCCAAGGCCGTTGGACGTTCACGTACAACAGTGTACAGCTACCTGGACGAACTTGAACAGGCCGGACGTTTACAACGCGACAATGATGGCATTCACATCATTCAAGAGGAAACCGTCAATGCCCAGTGAATCGCAAGCCAATCTCGCCTTGAGCACTCGCCACCTAGAAATGCTGCGCCAGCAATCGGGCATTGCCGATGAGGTCATCATCGCGCGCGGCTACCGCACTATCACTGATATGAAAGAATTGCTCGCGCTTGGCTTTTCACCGGCGCAGTGTTGCGTGCCCGGCTTGCTCATTCCACTGCACACAACGGACGGCAGTATTGGCCTACACATTTACCGCCCCGACAATCCCCGCGTGTGCCAGGATAAACGCAAACGCAACTCCGATGGGACATGCGATCAACACGTCATCAAATACGAAATGCCCAAGGGCGCCGGCGTGCGCGTGGATTGTCCACCCATGTGTCAACCGATGCTCACAAATCCGGCAATACCGCTTTGGATCACAGAGGGCCAAAAGAAAGCCGACTCGCTCGCAAGCCAGGGACAATGCGCGATTGCTTTGTTGGGCGTGTGGAACTGGCGGGGCAAGAACGAGTATGGCGGCACAACATTCCTGGCCGACTGGGACTACATTGCGCTCGATGGCCGTGACGTGCGCATCGTCTTTGATTCCGATGTGATGCTCAAGTCCGAAGTGCGCAAGGCGCTGGATCGTCTCACTAAACATTTACAGCGCAAAAAGGCACATGTCGCCGCGGTCTATTTGCCTCATACGACCGCTGGCAAAGTGGGCGTGGATGATTGGCTGGCAAGCGGTCATACCATTGAAGAACTGGAATCCTTGATCGAAGCGCCACGACCGGAGCTAAAACCTGCCGCGCCTACCGTCGAGTTGCTCGACAGCGCGCCGCCGACCTTGTGCCGGCCGCTGGCATTGCTGAATGGGCGGGCGTATGCGGCCACGTGGCTGTATGCGCGCATCACTTGTACCGAGTCGGCCACCCGCACCGGCGCAATCGTCAAGCACGATCCACCCATTGTCACCACCGAACAGCGCCTTTTTGTTATTCGTGATGATGGGCATGTGTTTGGCGATGGTGGTGATGAATCATTGGATGCTTTTGGCATGGAAGTGAGGCTGCCTGAGATACCGCCGGCAAACAAATTGTGGTCGGCCTCTGGTGTCAAAGCGTATCGAGTTGGGCAACGCGCCAAGCCCGCCAAAGTGTTTCAGCGCGTGATAGACATCATCGGCCAGTTCATTGACTTTAACAAGAGCCTGGCTGACCAGCATACGATGGCTGAATTCATCGCCTGTTATATCCTGGCAACCTGGTTCATAGACGCTTTCAACGTGATCGGCTTTTTATGGCCCAACGGCGACCGCGGCTGCGGCAAGACGCACTTGATTACGTTGGTCGCCGAGATGAGCTATTTGGGCCTGGTGATTCTGGCGGGTGGCAGCTATGCCAGTTTGCGCGACCTGGCCGATTATGGCGCGACGCTGGCATTTGATGATGCCGAGAACATGGCCAACCCCAAACAGAGCGACCCCGACAAGCGCGCCCTGTTGCTGGCCGGGAATCGGCGCGGCAATGTTATCCCGCTCAAAGAGCCAGGGCCCAACAAGACATGGCGCACGCGCTACGTGAACACCTTTTGCCCGCGATTGTTCTCCGCCATCCGACTCCCCGATGGCGTGCTCGCAAGCCGCACCATCGTCGTGCCATTGATCCGAACCAATGACCGGACACGCGCCAATGCCGACCCGGCCGATTACGAACTGTGGCAGCACGATCGGCAGCAATTGATTGATGACTTGTGGGCACTGGCGTTAGCACACCTGGCCGAATTATCCAGGTATGAAAAGACGGTGAACGAGCGCGCAAGACTGTGCGGGCGTAACCTGGAACCCTGGCGCGCAGTGCTGGCTGTGGCGCTATGGTTAGAGGAAAACGGCGTGCCAGGATTATGGGAGCGAATGGAGTCGCTCTCAGTAGCCTATCAAAAAGAGCGCCCCAATGTCGAATCGTCGGACCTGACCGTGTTGGTCATTCGAGCGTTGTGCGAGTGTGCCATTAGTGCCATTAAAGCCGTTAGCGCCATTAATATAACAGCTTGGGAGTTGAGAACGGCGAATATTACCGACGCGGCTCAAAAGATTATTGAGGAAACGGAGGCCGATGTTGACTCCGATTATGTCAATTCGCGCCGCATCGGGCGTCTGTTGAGCAAGATGCGCTTTGAACCAGTGTCGCGTTCAGGCGGTAGAGGTGGGCGCCAGTGGCAAGTCACACTGGATGATCTAGTGCGCTGGACAACCACCTACGGCGTGCCGCTGCCAAACGAGTTGGCGGCTCTTGTTCAAAATGAGCAAGGGACTCGCCAGATTAATGGCACAAATGGCACAAACGGCACTAATGGCACACCTGAGGAGATGGGCAATGATTAAGACAATTCAAATTTCAAAAATCATACGGCATATCGAGTTGAGGCGCATCAGTCCCCGTGGCGTTGAACGCCTGAAAGCCAAGATTGAGAAAATGGGCTACTTGCCCGAACATCCTTTGCTGGTCGCCAAGGCTAAAAAAGGGTACATCCTGCTGGATGGCTTTCATCGCCTGCAAGCTTTAAAGGCGCTTGGGATAGAAACTGGTCCGGTTCACGTGGATACCACCCTCACCAATGAGGCTGATATGCTGCGCCGCGCCCGCCAAGCCAATGAGGCAACTGAATCCATCATACCTACCACATTTGTGGATGATGCCGAGCTGGTCTGGCGGCAATTGGATGCAGGCCGCACTCAGGCCGAACTGGGCAAAATTTTGGGTTGGACCCGTGAAAAAGTCAGGAACTATGCTGCGCTCAAAAAGATCGGCGCTCAAGCCTGGCAAGTGATTGGCACAACTTTTGAGACTGCTGTGCCAACGGCCGACGACGAGGGTGTGCCAGGCAATGGCACAACTGTGCCAACGTTTACCGAGGGGCTGCTGCGTTCGATTCTTGATCTGACACCTGAGCAACAATTGACCCTCGTTACTGATCTGGCTAATGGCGTTATCAAGAAAGCACAGTTCAAAGCAATGTCGCAAGCCTACCAGTCCCGCAATGAGATAAAAGCTTTTGCGCAAAACGAGCTGACTGGAGTGGACACTGAATTTGTAGACAGGGCGCTGGCCGAAATTGACCGCGGCGCTTACGACAAAGACTGGCAGAGCACTGAACATCCCAAGCTCACGCGCCTCATTCAGAGTATCCGTGAAGAGTGGGAGCAAAAGATCGGCCTCCAGATTATCTTGGGCGATTTTGAGGTTGAAATTCTTGCCCTTCCAGACAACAGTGTTGACTTGGCGCTGGCCGACCCACCCTACAATATCAGCAAGCAGGGCAAGCTGGTCAAAACGGGTGTCGAGTTTGTGGTTGCTGATTTTGACGGCGACCAGGAATGGGACAGCGCAAGCCAGGCCGAATTCCTGGAGCGATTGGAAGGCTGGGTCAAGCAATGGGCTAGAGTAACTCGACCCGGCGGCGCGGTGATTTCCTTTTGCGACAAGGTGCTGGTCAGCGATTTGTGGTGGCTGTACCAGCAAGCAGGACTTGTCCCCAAGAACATTATTGTCTGGGAAAAGACCAATATCAGCCCGACCGGCCTGGTGCGGCGCAACCTGAAAAGCTCGGCCGAGTTTATGGTGTGGGCCGTCAAGCCCGGCGCGGACTATGTCTTCAACGAAACCGACGGGTGGGATCGGGGCGTCATCATGCGCGCGCCGATCTGCGGCGGCCACGAGCGGGTGAAAGACGACAAGGGCAACACGCTGCATCCCACGCAAAAGCCGGAACAAATCTTGCTCTGGCTGGTCGAGGTGTTCAGCAATCGCGGCGATGTAGTGTTGGACGGCTTTGCCGGCGTCGGCTCGACTGGCGCGGCGGCCAGGCAATTGGGTCGCAAGTTCATTGGGATTGATAACAATCCTGGATTTGTTGAAGCGATGAGAGTGAGGTTAGCGTGACAGTCATTCACAACGCATCACCCTACGCACGATCGTAGCGGTGTACTGTTTCCCGAAGCTGTTCCTTTTTTGCACTTTGACAATTGAATACTGGCACTACATGGCCTCAAAAATTGGCTCTTGACAACAGTTAGAAATGGTATATAATGGTACTAGATAATACCACTAGAGGCAAGATAGCGTGAAGGCGTTTTCTGTCAGATTAGATGATGAATTACATGCCAAAGCAATCAACAAGGCAGAGTACGAATTGAGGAGCCTGAACGCTGTAATAAGTCGGCTCGTGGAAAAATGGGTGGCTGGCGAGGTTGATCTAGAACCGCCCCAAACCACAAAGGAGAAGCAACCGAAAAAACAATAGCTATTTTCAAGAGGTGAGCGGGGCCGTGCAGTGCGGCAAACACAAACACGACCCCTGACCCATACGCCGAGCTAGCGGCGCACAGGCTGACAGTATTATACCATGTGGTATTTTTGTACCACAAGCCTTTGCACTTTTCGCCCGGCGTGTCATGCGCCGGGCTTTTTTGTTTGTCCGGCGAAAACAGGAGGCGGTTTCAGTGAGTATGTGGGATGTAACCAAAATCACCAAAGGCGTCGAGTTCTTTTCCCTGAGCGCAGCACTCGCCGAGTTTCGGCGTTGCCTGGAACGAGAGAGCGGTGAGCCTGTTCAAAACCTGGAGGTCAACGCTGCATTGCTGCTCAATGACTTGTGCCGATTTTTGACCTTGGGCGATAAGCAACGACGCCAAGTATTGGGCCAACCAGCAACAGCTTACGTTGAGGAGGTGATAAATGAGCGCATAAACTTGACCCACTAACTCAAAAACCGCCTCCTGGCGGCCCTACGCAGGTTGAGGTTTGCTCAAATGAGCAACGGGATGAAGCGAGGGCCAAGTGCAGTTCTCGGCCAAAACCTGACTCACCAAAGGCGCGTCTCCGGCAGCGTCGCGGGACAGAGGGGGGAAAACCTGAAGCTTGGATCGAAACCGAAGGAACCAAACCCGAAACTGAAACCAATAACACTAAAAGTGAAGGCAGTCTTTAGTACAGACTGCCCCCGGTGGTAGTGGGCTATTGCTTGGCGGCACACCCACTACCACCTCCATTATATCACAGCGGCTGAATACAAGTGTCAGTTCGCAATTTAACAAGTGGAGGTAAACAAATGGAAAATAGTCAAATAGCACTTACCCCGCCAGAACATAGTGAGCATCAACATACTGAAGCAAGCTTGTTGAAAAAGCGGGCTGTTTTGTACGCAAGGGTTAGCAGTGATGACCGTGGCAAGGATGGCCGCAATCTCAAAAGCCAACTTGATATGTGCCGGGAATATGCTCTATCACATGGCTATCAGATCGTTGCCGAATTGGCAGAGGATGACCGCGGCGCGAGTGGTGCTGCATTCGAGTTGCCAGAGTTAGGGCATGTCCTGGAAATGGCTGAAGCGAGTGAGATGGAAATTTTGATTGTCAGGGAGATTGACCGACTTTCTCGCAATCTTGTCAAGCAGTTGATTGTCGAGCAAGAATTGAAACGAACCAGTGCATCCATCGAATACGTAATTGGTGAGTACCCTGACACACCCGAGGGCAATCTCAACAAACATATCCGAGCATCAATTGCAGAGTTTGAACGAGAGCAAATCAAAGCACGGAATGTCAGGGGAAGACGCAATATAGTCAGAAATGGAAAAATCATGCTGCATGGCGACCAACCTCCTTACGGTTATCGTGTATCGAAAGACGGTTCTACGCTTGTACCCTATGAGCCGGAAGCACAGGTCATTGAGCTGATTTTCTTGTGGTATACCGTAGGTGATGAAACGGGCAAACAGTTATCTATGATCAAGATCGCAAAAAAACTGACTGAAATGCAAGTGCCAACGTGGGGTGATATTCACGGTCGCACTAACAAAAAGAGAGGGTTTGGTGAATGGGCAACTGCTAATGTGTGTGACATACTGCACTGCGAGACTTATATGGGCAAATGGCATTATGGCGAGCATAACAGGAGAGGCACAAACCCACGCGAACATTGGATTGAGCTTGATGTTCCTCCGCTTGTCAGTATTCAGGTGTGGCAAGCGGCACAGGACAAAGCTAAACAAAATAAGCTCACACCAGAGCGCAATGCCGTGAATAAATATTTGATGCGCCGCTTGCTGAGGTGTAGTTGCGGATATTCCGTAGAAAGCTATGCACAATATCACAACGGCAAGACATATCTATATTATCGGTGCATTAGTGTTGGGGCTGAAACCGCTCGTGGTCATTGTGGAACATTTGCTTTTCGCGCTGACAAGGTAGACGCTGCAATTTGGGGATGGGTAAGAGAATATCTGCAAGAGCCACAAAAGTTAAAAGAAGGATTGGAGGCCTATAGAAATGATCAGGACAAACTGAATGCGCCGCTGCATGCGCGGTTAAAAGTGGTTGAAGACCTGTTAGAAGACAACAATGCGCAACTGGCACGCTTACTTGATCTCTATTTGGGGGGCGCTTTTCCCAAAGAGATGCTCACAGAACGCAAGGCAAAATTGGAGGGCATTATAGTAGGCCTTAGGCAAGAGCGGGCAAGATTGGTGATGCAACTAGAACAGGGCAATCTGCAAGCAGAGACGATTCAGGAGATAGTTGACTTTGCAGCAAAGATTGCACAAGGATTAGGTGAGGCAGATAAAAATTTCCAAGCAAGGCGGCATATTATTGAACTGCTTGATGTACGGGCAGTGCTGGCAATAGAAAATGGGGAAAAAGTCATCTATCCTTCGTTTTATCTCAGCCCAACAGAAGGTGCAATACGGCTGGATTTATTGGGCAATGACAACCAGTATTCATAGCGGTCGAACCACCACAAGATCAGAGCATAGGCCAGCATGGGCAAGAGGCCGGCAACTAGAGCCAAGCTAAGACCCATCAAGACTTCCATGTGTTTTTCCTGTCCGGTGATTGTACTGTCTACATAAGCTAGCAGTTTTTGATTGACAATGGCAACTTTCTGCGTGTGCAAAAAGGCCCTCGAGAATCCCACACTCTGTCAACTGAAGGGCTGGTCCTTGGTGATAAAACATATCAAACTATGGTGTCAAAGCGCCTCATTCGTGTGGCCTCAAGAAACGGACAGAGCTACCTACAACATGAGTATATATTCTCTGCAAAAACAGCAAGCCCTTTGAGACGGCTGTTTTGAGCCAGTCCAATTCAGGATGTTTGAAAACAGAGCGAATGATGGGAAAGAAAATAGGAAAGTGAACACAAAAGCGGGTTAGTTTCGCCAGTTGTTCAATTTGATGTGCATCAGGCAGTGAAAGGTTAACAGACGAAAACTCGGTGGTGTAGCTCTCAGGCAAAGCCTCCATACCTTCACGGAAAAAGCCCGCATCAATGGAAAATTGAGCCAATTGGGTGCGTGGATAGGGCACGTAAAAATATAGATTCATCCGCTCCGGTTGGCAGCTAATATTGAGCGAGATTGTCTCCAACACGGTATCAATTGTCTCAAATGGCAATCCAAACATATTCTGAGTAGTAATAGTGATGCCATGAGCTTTGAGAGAGAGGCAAGCGTTAACTAGTTGTTCACGTGAAATGTTCTTTTTTAGAATAACTTGGCGCAGGTAGTCATTACCTGATTCAAGACCTATGGCCACGTGAACACAGCCAGCATCGGCTAGCAATCGGCTCATGTGGTCATCCACCAAGTTGGCTCGCACATGACAGAGAAAAGGCAAGCCAATCTCTTGACGATAACGCATGCAAAATTCTTCTAGCCAGTCCACTTTCAACCCGAAAGTGTCATCCTGGAAACTAGCGAAACGCATTGCATAGCGTCCCTTGACTGCCTTAATCTCATTAATCAGGTTTTCGACGGTGCGCCAGCGTATGTAGTGACCCTCAGCAAAATCCTTGGCCACATGGTTGAAACAAAAAGTACAGTCATAAGGGCACCCCCGTCCTCCCATAAAGTAACGGGTGTCTTCAACATGCAACTTGGAGAACATATTGGTGATTTCACGATCAGGCCAAGGCAGACTATCGAGATTCTGAATAAAGGGCCTCGGCGGGTTTCGGTAGATCTGCCCGTCGCGCTTGACCCACAGATTAGGAATGTTTGAAAAATCCTTGCCGGCCTCAATGGCTTGGGCTAGTTCCAACAATGGGTACTCTCCTTCCCCTCGGCAAACAATATCCACACCATCCTGCTCGATCAGTTCGGGGAAGTAACTGGGGTGGGGTCCCCCAAAGATTGATGGGAGTGCTATCTCTTTCTTGATCACCTGACTGGCACGCACCAATCGTTTGTGAGGTCCTGTAGCAGCCGAAAAAGCCAACAGGTGCGGCTCAAGCTTGCACACAGCCTCTACCAGGTCTTGATGATCGGCCAAATTCAATGCTTCACACACATACCCATGTTGCTTGAGTAAGGCCGATATGTGCATGATACCCAACGGCTCTTGGTCCAAGCTGTCAGCGTCAATGACAAACAGAACCTTCATAACATTACCCTTCCAAATTCGCTACTCTTACCCAGATATGCAACTTACCCAACCACAAAACCGTAAGTAAACCCCATACAAAGCACAGCGCAAGCGCAGCTGTAGGTGATGACACTTTCTAGCTGCTGCTTTGGCCTGAGGGCTTGACTCATCACCCCAAGAAACAAAATAGTCCATACAAATAATTATATTCCACCTTGCCTGAAAAGAAAAAACGCAAGGCAGCGAGCCTTGCGTCTAGTCTAGCCCTGCGTTGATACAGATATATTAATGCCTTGCCTACAATGAGAAGCGACCAATAGCTTACCTCAATACCGATACTCAGTAATTCGTAGCGAAAAATGGGAGATACAACCAGTGTGTTTCCCCCAGTATCGCCCACTGGGAGAAATGGTTAGGTGTGGCAGTGACGGTGTTGTTGACAGCATCCACCACGCTGGTAGGTTCTTTCACCCACTGGTTGCCACTCCAGGAGTACAAGGCCAGGGTGCTTTCAATTGCCGGGCCTTTCTCCACTTCCGCATATTGCACTGTAACTGTGTAGGTGTGATCGGGTGCGAGCTGGGCTGGCTGGCCGGTGTCGCTGTAGGTGGCGGTAGGGTCAAAGTTGTGGCCAATGCCTGCCAAATCGCCTGTATTCTCATCAGTCCACAGATGGTGATAGGCGAGGGTCACTGGCTGAGTAAAGGTGCCGTTAGAGAAGACCATGGTAGTATCCCCACCAGTTGAGGAAAGACTACCACCGGCAGTTGGGATAGAGGTCGTAACCTTGTCTCGCAGCAAACGTAGAATGACCAGCCCTCCATTCCCGCCAGCGACATAGACATGGTTTCCTACTACCGCCACGTTCTGGGCATCTCCCGGCGTGTCGTAAAAGCCAATCTCGACCGGGGCAGCCGGGTTGGCGATGTTGACAGTGCGCAGACCACCATAGCTATCGGCGATGTAGGCAGTATTCCCAGCCACCATCACATCCACGGCATTTTCCAGCGTGCCGTAGAAACTAACCTCGGCTGGGGCAGCCGAGTTGGCGACATTGACGATGCACAGACCACCATAGCTATCGGCGACGTAAGCAGTGTTCCCATCCACCGCCACGCCAAGGGCACACCCTGGCGTATCGTAGAAGCCAATCTCGGCTGGGGCAGCCGGGTTGGCAACATTGACGATATGTAGACCACCATAGCCATCGGCGACATAGGCATAGTTCCCGGCTATCGTCACATTCTGAGCATCTCCCGGCGTGTCGTAGAAGCCAATCTCGGTCGGGACCGCCGGGTCGGCGACGTTGACGATACGCAAGCCACTTTCTCTATCGGCAACATAGGCATAGTTCCCCGCCACCGCCACGCCGCAGGCCTCTCCCGGCGTGTCGTAAAAGCTAATCTCGGTCGGGGCCGCCGGGTCGGCGACGTTGACGATACGCAGGCCATAGCCATCGGCGACATAGGCATAGTTCCCTACCACCATCACGTCAAGAGCATACCCCAACGTGTCATAGAAGCCAATCTCGGCTGGGACTGCTGGGTTGGCGACATCGACGATGCGCAGACCACCACCGCCATCGGCGACGTAGGCATAGCTCCCCACCACCGCCACACCAAAGGCATAAGTCCCCGATGTGTCGCAGAAGCCAACCTCGGCCGGAGCAGCCGGGTTGGCGACGTTGATGATGCGCAGACCACCACTGCCATCGGCGACGTAGGCATAGCTCCCCACCACCACCACATCCTCGGCATTTCCCGGCGAATCATAGAAGCCAATCTCGGTCGGGGCCGCCGGGTTGGCGACATTGATGATGCACAGACCACCATCGCCATCGGCGACATAGGCATAGTTCCCCACCACCGCCACACCAAAGGCATAAGTCCCCGATGTGTCGCAGAAGCCAACCTCGGCCGGAGCAGCCGGGTTGGCGACGTTGATGATGCGCAGACCACCACTGCCATCGGCGACGTAGGCATAGCTCCCCACCACCGCCACATCCTCGGCATTTCCCGGCGAATCATAGAAGCCAATCTCGGTCGGGACCGCCGGGTCGGCAATATTGATGATGCGCAGACCATCATCACCATCGGCAACATAGGCATAATCCCCTGCCACTGCCACGCCCCAAGCCTCTCCCGGTGTGTCGTAGGAGCCGACCTCGGCCGGAGCAGCCGGGTCGGTGATGTTGACGATGCGCAGACCACCACCGCCATCGGCGATGTAGGCATAGTTCCCGACCACCGCCACGCCATGCACTATACCACGCAGAACACCTGTCTCCCCAATGACAGCGGGTTGGGCCGGGTCGGAGATATCTAGTATCATCAGGCGCGGCCCCCTGCCAATGTAAGCATAACTTCCCAGCACAGCCACGGCGTAGGTGCCACCACCAATCTGTCCCACCAACTCTATATTCTGCATCTGTAGTATCGTGACGGTGACGGTAGCTGTATCAGTCAGGCTACCATCAGAGGCGGTGTAGGTAAAGACAGTGGTATAATCCACCGCACGGTTGGCGGGCGTGTAGATGACCTGGGTTGTGCCGCTGATGGCTACACTACCATAGGTGGGTGTACTGACCGCACTGACCGACAGGGAATAACCCTCAGGGTCGCTATCGTTAGTCAGCGGAGCTATTGTCACTGGGGTGTCCTCATTGGTATTGGCCGCGTCATCCACCGCGATTGGTGGATCATTGTCTGCAGTCACTGTGACGGTGACTGTGGCTATATCGGTCAAGCTGCCGTCGGAAGCGGTGTAGGTAAAGACGGCCATATAATCCGCCATACGGTTGACGGGCATGTAGATGACCTGGGTCGCGCCGCTTTTGGCTACGCTGCCATAGGTAGGTACGCCGAAGCTGTCAACATACAAGGGATTGCCGTCAGGGTCACTATCGTTAGCCAGCGGGGCTATCGTCACTGGGGTATCCTCGTGGGTATAGACCATGTCATCCACTGCAACCGGCGGGTCATTGTCTACAATCTCGTATCCAATCACCGAAACAGCGCTGATATTATAATTTGCCACATAGATACGATTGGTATCTGGGTTGACGCCGACACCTCTAGGCGCGTCCCCCACTGTTACTGTCCCAATTATGGCATTGCTCGCGCCGTCAATCACCGAGACGGTGTCGCTGCTCATGTTTGCCACATAAATACGGTTAGCTACTGGGTCGACGCCTATGCCTTCCGGGTCTGCACCTACGGCCACGGTCGCAATCACAGTATTGCTTGCGCCATCAATCACCGAGACAGTACCGTTACCATGCCCCACATAGACGCGGTTAGTCGCGGGGTTGACGCCAACATAGAGAGGGTCACTCCCCACTGTCACGGTCCCGATGATGACATTGCTTGCACCGTCTATCACTGAGACGGTGTCGCTCTCACAGTTCGCCACATAAATACGGTTGGTTACCGAGTTGACACCTACGCCCAACGGGGATGATGACCCTACCGCCACGGTCGCAATCACGGTATTACTTGCGCCATCAATCACCGAGACAGTACCGTAACCATAGTGCGCCACATAGACACGGTTAGTAACCGGGTTGACGCCGATGTCCAGAGGGCTTGGGATTGTCGTCACCGTCGTAATTATAGTGTTGTTTGCACCGTCAATCACTGAGACAGTATCGCCACTACCCATAAAACCACAATTTGACACGTAGATGCGATTAGTATTCGGGTTAACGCCTACATAACAGGACTGTGTCCCTGTAGTTAATGTTGCAACTACAGTGTTACTCACGCTGTCAATCACCGAGACCATGCCACCACCATAGTGCGCTACATAGACACGGTTAGTAGCCGGGTTGACGCCAATGCCTTGGGGGTCAGCCCCCACCATTATGGTGGCAAGGACAGTGGGCGTAAAGACGGCATGGGGAGCCAGCTCTGTGCTGGCTCTTGGCATGGCTTGGGCAGGGCTGCTGTTGCCATTCAGGTCATATAGGATTATCAGTATCGCCACTACTGCCACTGCCAAGCTAGCGGATAAGATTGATAAAGTGAAGCGATTGGTGTTCACTGGTTTTACCTCCTTACGCCTTGTTTTGGTAGAATCTGAGGATAACTAACGTCACTGTTTACCTCTCATCTGGCTACGCTACATACTGCTTCCAAACGACTGTGTGCTTCTAGCGTATTATACAAGTGTTCCATTGTCTACAACATTTTATTGCACGCCATGCAACGCTTGGCCAAAAGCAATTATCCCCTTCGTTAGGGTCGTTGCAAAGTCAGGTTGGGCAACGCAAGACCATATGGAAAGCCTCATTCATAAAGGCGGCAAATCGCTTGCGTAGGGGTGCCAGGTAGCGCCATCACCACAATGAGCAGAATAGAGAAAATGTATATGGGTCGCATTTAGGGATCCTTTCTCATGCAAGGGTGACGTAGTCTTTGGGGCTAGGGTGGACTGATAAAAAATGACTGAAATTGCCTCCAGCACCCGATTCCGTTTTTGTTCTTTGGCATTCTGCCCCGCCCGAGTGCTAACGCACATGTTGGAAGCCAAATTCTGCACAATTTGGCGGGTTCCTGAGAACAAAAACGGGCTGTCTCGCAAATGCCAAATTGCCCCTTTGGAGGCCAATTTTTATCAGCCCAGGGCTAGGGGCAATCAAGCAGTCTGATCCGAGCCGAGCCTGCCCCCCTTTTTGGCAACCCAACCCACAGCTTTTAAATGATTTTGCGGCTATTATACTCGGTTGGCGCAATTAGACCAAAGACTTCTTCAGGGGACGAGTACATCTGTAGAAATGACCCCCAGATCAATCTCTCCTCCCGAGTTGCGCCAATCTACCATGAGATCATTCTCTTGATTAGCTGGCTCATGCAACATTACCGGCTGAGGGTAATTATCAATCATCAAGAAATACAAATCTGATGGAATGTCAGTGATGTAAAACAGACCATTCTTATCAGTGATGCCTTTGGGCGCTGTAGATTGATCAAGTGCAGCAAAAACTACTGAATTGTCAGAAGCAAAAAGTCCGTGTGCCATGAAAATCGGTCTGTCAGCAATAGGCACGCCATCAAGCCCGACAATATATCCACACACTGTATTGCTCTTAGGCTCAATCAACGTCAGGCACGACGGATGGGCAGTCGCGGTGGGTAATAATGGCGATGTAAACACTGGGGTATTAAGCGGGGATTCAACTTGTGGCTTTGGCACGAAGCCGCATCCACCACACAGCAATAATATACCTAAACATAAAAACAAGCCGATAATTCTATCCTTCAATTCTGAACTCCTGGTCAAGTGAGCAGTGACAACCAAACATTGGAGGCTAGATTCCACTCATGAAAATAGAAGAAAAGGGACCACCAAGTAGCCCCTTTTCTTCTCTTCATTCTACCTGTACACAACCAGTTTAGGGAGCTGGAAGTGCATCATACGCCATTGCATTGTCACCCTGACCAGCCGCCCCATCCTGATTGACAATAGCAACAAACTGCTGCCCACTGCATGTTACTGCAACACTGCCAATATAGCTGGATCCCAAATCAGCATTGTTGGCCTGCGTGAACAGATAAGTTGAATACTGGCTTAGGGATGGCGAAGTTTGAGATGTCCCACCAGGTGTGAAGGTGGCCGTACACGTAGCAGCGGTAGCGCCAATATTCTGAACCTGCACGGATGTATTAAAGCCGTAAAAGGCCTTCATTACGTTCGGCCCCACAACCTTGGTGGCGGCCGAAGCAAATGCATTGTAGCTGGCTGCCTTACCAGTTCCAGTATTTTGCTGGTTAACTATAGCTACAATATTGGAAGCGCTCGAGGTGACTCTTGCAGAACCAAGCCAGCTAGCGGGCAAAGCAGCATTATTCTGCTGGGTGAATAGGTAGCTCTGACCAGCGCCCACTGTTTGGGTCTGCTGAGTACCATTCGAGAAAATGATAGCGACATTTGTAGAGGCACTGCCAACATTCTGCACTTGCACAGAAGTGTTCCAATTATAGAAACCACGCATCACCACAGGTACATACAACAGTGTACCCGAACTTGCATCCGAAAAGCCCTCATAGGTCTGTTCTTGATAGGCCGACGCATTAATTTGGTTCACAACCGCTACAACCTTGCCGCCAGCCGAGGTTGTAATGATGGCCGAACCAATATAGCCATTTGCCATCCCTGTAGTATTGGCATTGTTGAAGCGAACCGCCTGGCCAGCTTTCAGACCAGTCTTGGTATCAGTATAGCCACCTGGATCATACGTGATGGTCACATTAACATCGCCAGTCCCAGCATTTTGAACAGAGATTTCAGTTGTATAGTTATAAAAAGCCTTCATGACCACCGGGACATAGAATTTATCGGCTGCGGCATCGCCCGCGAAGCCACCATATGTTCCCTGATACTTCATGTTTGCAGCGTTTGTGGATTCTTGAACACCAATAGCAGCAATGGGCTGATCAGAAGACACAACAACAGACCCATTGAAGCCTGTTGGGAGGTTGGTATTATTGGCTTGAGTATACAATTTATTTGAATCGCCGCTAATTGTATCAGACAAAGTTGCAGCCGTAACCGCATTACCGTCTGCATCGTAGAACATCAGTTGAACATTCGCCTCAGTGCTGCTCAAATTCTGCACCTGAAAGCTAGTGACCGTTGTAAACTGCGCACTGGCGATCGAAGTTACAATCGAAGCAACCAAAACTACCACCATAGTTATTTTAGCAAGTTTTGCCATTTTTTCACTCCTTTATATAGATCGTTTTCTTATTAATTAATGCTAAATACATAAATATAAAACAAATCAATTTTTATCTATTGGCCTCCTTGCTCAAAATGAGCAAAAACATTTGCTTACTAGCTTGTAGTACTCTACCTTGTTTTAACGTTTTTGGCAATGATACTTATGAAGTATTGTGGTTTATCTGAACCAACCAACCTCTTCCCCATACGATTAAAAACACTAGAACTGCAACAAAAGCCTCTCCAAACAACAGCCATAAGCGAAACAGAATTGTAGAAGCAACTGCAATGGGGCTTTGAACGTAGAGTTGCAGTAACAGCACTAGTGAGATTTCTCGGATGCCTAGCTCTCCCGGAATAAACATAACCAACATCGCTAGTACACCTGAAGTTGCTACTGATCCAATACATACAAAAAATAGCGTCAAATTCTGTGGGAATAAGGAACAAATCAAACAATATAAAATAGCCCCCCCAAAAATCCAACTAATCAAGTACAATCCAACCCATCTCAATGCATCACGGCACGTCAAATTCTGTTCGCTAGCAAATTTTGGTGCGATCCACCTCGTCAAAGACATCAAGTCACGAGGGCGCAAGACAAGCCACCCAATTGGAATCAAGAACAGCAATCCCCATGCTCCTACAGAAAACCTAGCTTGCAATTGAGGTGAAAATACCAGCATCAACACTGTCACAAGCATTCCAGACAGCAATTGCACAATTATTTCCCACAATGATCCCCACAAAGGAACTGCTAGTGTTGTCTTCGCTTGATGATACATATAGGTCCGCCCTGCCAGCTGCCAAATCACGCCAGGCAGACGACGGATCACTGTTGAGAAACTGTAAATCTCTAAATCTTTCCAAAAACCGACGCGGCTGCCCATCGTACAACTAATAAGATGCCAAGTCACAATATTCAATCCAAATGCAATCACCAAAGCTATGCCTGCCCCAATAAGCGGCAATAACCTTAACTGCCAGTGAAAAGACTGGAACTCGGTCCAATTGCGATAAACAATATTAGCAATAACTAGCAGCGATAGCCCCAATCCACACAGTATCAACACATAATTCACCCATCGTTTGCTGGTGAATGATCTAGCAAATTCAAAAATTTGATGTATCACAAATCATTCCGCTTTGCGGCAAAACCATGTCATAATAGAACCGCCGCGCAGTGAGCCAACCACCCAACTTGCAGGCAGCATCAGGGCGCGCGCTGGCAAGGAAAGAATAAGTCGTGTCAAAATCGAATAGAACTGCTTGTTTGCAATATGGGCATTCATAACAAACCGAACACTGTAAGCTAAAGCGTTGTACGTACCATAAACACAACTAGATTTCAGCACCTCAAATCCTATTGCCTTGACCATCTTTTCAAGTGTGGCTGGTGGAAATACAAATAAATGCCGTGGCAAATCATAGCCAGCCCAGTACTTTTTGAATATTGCCAGATCGTAACTCTCTGTATTTGGTATCGCAAACACTAATAGACCACCAGGACGCAGGGTTTGAGCAATACGCTCCAACCCCAGCCGGGGGTCAGAAAGATGTTCCAGTACATTCCACATTGTTACCAGGTCGAAAGTTGCCGGTATCAATTGCGCAGCCTCCAAAGTGGTATTCTGAACCAGCAAGCCTAGTCCCTCTTGGGCATAAATCGCAGCACGGCGGTTGGGTTCAATTCCTACTACCTCCCAACCACATTGCCGCATACCATTCAAAAAAGCTCCTGTGGCACAACCGATATCGAGCATTCGGCCTGGAGGTATATATCGCTCAATTGCCCGACGCCGTTTTTCAATTCCATATCCATAATCCAAGCGATGTAGCCATCCGAATTGTCCCGTTTTTGTGCCTACATGAGCTTCATAATCTTCCGGGTAATAGGTTTCAAGTTCCCCTGGTGTAGGTTGTGGGTTAATATACATCAACCCGCAGTGATTGCATTGGACAAGTGAAAATTCTCCCGGTATGCCATGCCACAAATCGCGTCCGGTCAGTACATGCGAAGTGTCATCAGCGTCACAGAAATTACAAGTCACGTATTGCATCAAATATGTCCTTGCCGCCGAGTACGCAGTCGCTCCGCGATAATCCGCCACTCGTTGCGAGGCGACTCAAACAAATAACATATGTGCTGCGGGATGCGGCGTATGAAATTGACACGCTCCTTTACTTTACGAATACGGTCGAACTCGCGCAAATAACTACGCAATTCCTTGGGGCTCAAGGTTTCTGACATGTGGATCCCATTGGTTGGATCTGCGGGGTTATCAATATACAATTTGTCCCAGGGCACATTGTCTGGATCAAGCAAACCGCGCTCCAAGGCAGCGTGCCACACAGGTGTGCCCGGCAGCGGCGCTAACAAGTAAGCCTCGGCCCTGTATAATGGAGCAGTGCGAACATAATCAAGTGTTTGCTGAAGCTCTTCATGGGTTTCCTGAGGCGACCCGATAACAAAAAAACCTGTTACATTGAGGCCATGACGATGAAAAGTCTCGACAGCTTTTCGGTTTTGTTCGACTGTGACATGAGGCTTCAAATACTCCAATGTCTTGGGAGACATGGACTCTAGTCCCATCATCACTTCGACTACATTCATTTCCCGCAACAATTGGGCCATCCTGTCCGTTGCGAGGTTAGCGCGACAAGTGAGCGAGTATCTTACTTTCCTCAGTGAAGCTTCACGTTGTAGCAAAGCAACAATCTGCTCGATTCGCTTTGCGTTAGCTATAAATAGATCATCCCAAAAATAGATATGTGGTGTATGGTACCGTTCCACAACTTCTTTGATTTCGGCAACAACATACTCGGCGGAATGGAATCGCACACTGTTCCAAAATGCAGTAGCCGCGCAGAAAATGCAATGATAAGGACAACCGCGCGAAGTGACAACCCCCACGCTTTCACCTGGATGGATATGCATCAAATCTCGCGCAGGGAATGGCAGATCATCTAACGAGCGATGCAGAGGCCGAGGTTCACTTGTGATTGCTTGGTCTGAATCGTCATGCCAAGCTACGCCAGGGATGGTGTTGAATGTTGCGTGATCGCGGCCCTTGTCCAAGAATGTCCGGCAGATTTCCAGCATCGTATCTTCACCCTCGCTAATCACACCGAGATCCATGTCAGGCGTAATCGAGTTGGGGACAGCGCTTATGTGATGTCCTCCAATGATTACAAAAGCGCCACGGCGGTGGCAAAGCTCTGCTGTTTTAACTGCCATACTATAGTATTGCGTGACTGTAGAGATGCCTACTATATCAGGCTGATAATCCCGGGCAGCTTGGTCAACCCAGACCGGGTCACCCTTGATGATCCGAGTTTTAATCTCTGGCAGTTTTCTATGTAAATAGGAGGCAATGTAGCCAAGCGCAGTAGTAAGCCGGGTATTCCTTTGATCCGATGGGCCAATCTCCACCAATAAAAGTTTCATCACTTCTCTTTCTTTATCCTTTTACACAACCCCACTTGCACCCCATGCCATACAGGCAAAATCCAGTTTACATTCCCTTTAGATAATTCGCGAATCGCTACCCACATCAAAAATGCAAACATTGGCACGATGGCCCACCACTGATAGGCATAGCGTTGCGCATAAAACAAGACAACACTTTCGGACCAGTAAAACCATTTTTGTGGCGACCCCTCGCCAGTGCTGGCTGACACTAGATGATGCACAATGGAAGCAGGATTATACCATACTAGAAATCCATTAGCGCGTAGCTGCTCGCAAAATGCATAGTCTTCATGATACATAAAATAGGACTCGTCAAGTAGCCCAGCTTTTTCAAATGCCTCTCGACGCACTAGGAGCGCACAGCAAGTTGCGTACTCTACAACGCCAGGGAAATCATATTGCCCTCCGTCGTGCTTGCCATAGCCGCGCATCGTTACACGCGGCGGGAAAACTCGCCACTCTGCACCAGCCGCCCAAATAAACCAGTCGCTACTGGGCGAATGGACATATATTTTGGGCGCGACCGCACCACGCTGCGAATCAGCAAACAGCGCCGAAACCAGCGCATTTACCGATAACCGGTCAAGTAAGGCATCATTATTTAGCAGCAGCACACAATCCGCGCCGCTCTCCAACGCATATCGAATGCCCACATTGTTGCCAGCCGCAAAGCCCATATTCGCTACATTGCGAATCAGTATCACTTGTGGGAACCGCCGCTTGATTTCTACATCGCTACCATCAATAGAGGCATTGTCAACCACAATCACGCTTGGAATGGGTGGGGCCAACTCATATACCGAAGCCACGACATTGCAGACCATCTCACCACCATTCCAATTCAAGATCACTACACTCACTTGTGGTGAGATGTTAGGTTGAAGGTTGCTAGATTCATTCATAAATGCAGATAAAGTCGTCCAAGCGACTTGACCACAAAAACTGCTCGCGGTGATCCAAAGCCCACGCCCGCAGACAAGCGCGGGTGGCTTCATCTTGCAGCAAGGCTGACAAACGCTTTCCCAAAACATAAGCATCACCAGCAGGCACTAACATAGCCTCATTGTTGTCCAACACCTGCCGCCGGTCGCCAACATCACCCGTCACAACCGGAGTCCCAACAATCAGGCTCTCATACAACTTGAGCGGCGAACGTGCTTGAGCAATCTCATTATTACGCACCGGGTCCACCGAAATATCCGCTGCTGCATAATAGACAGGGACATCGCTAGGTGGGACCCGGCCGACAAAGCGCACATTGTCTTCAATACCTAACTCTAGCACGCGATTTTGCAACCAAGTCAAATCTGCCCCGCCACCAACCAACATCAACATCGCTTGTGGCATATCTCGAACAACAACCCATGCGAAACTTTCTAACAAGAGATCAACTGGATGGTTGACGAGACTCAGGCTACCAACATAAACAACCACCGGACGCCCTTCTAGTTTATATCTTTGCCGAAATTTGGCAATGGTTTCTGTGCTTGGCGGGGTAAAGCGGCGAGCGTCTACTGCGTTTGGCACAAGCACACAGCGCTTCTGGGGTGCCATTCGCTTGATGCGTGCCAGCAAAAAATTAGTGTTGACCGTAACCCCTCTAGCCCAACGCGGCAGGCGCTCTTCAAACCAACTTACTACGCTTCTCTGCCATTCTGCCCCAAACTGGTTCGACGCTGACTCCAAATCGTCGCAATCGAGATAAACTTGGCGTCTCATTGCTAATAGTACAAGCGCCACCACTCCATTCATGGGTTGAGGTTTACACAGATGAAATATTCCTTCGGAGTTTGTTGCAGCTGCCCAACTCAGCTTGAGCGTGGACAAAGCCACCACACCCAATAAACGCAGCGGGCTGAAATAATGTTTCTGAGAACTCATCTTCCTGACGTGCATTTGTCCCACATACCAGACGTCAACACCTTCACGCATAAACCGCCGTTGAGCAAGCGCACCAAAATCAGGATGCAATGCCAGAACCCGCACACGATACCCCCGTATGGCCAGACTATGAGCTAGCGGCCAATATCTGCCGACTCCAGATGGACATTCCAGGCTCTGTGTCAGAACAAACGTCACACACTTTTGGCTATGTTCAGTCTCCATATTTTCTCACCGCACTTTTTCGATCAAGCCGCTATTCCCTGAACGAATAACAATACGCCAAGTCCCATCTTGAGGGAGTGACACTAAATTGCTTACTATGGCCCGGCGGGGGGCTTGGGCATCTTGTATCCACCTTTCAAATGTTGGCATGTCGGCTTGCCAACGTTCGTTCTGTGCCGTTAGATCGTGTGTGTGATTTAGAATAGCACCATACATCCAATAGAAAGTTGTGCTGGTGCGAACCAAATAAGCCATGTCTATATCTGGTATTTCCTGTGCCACCGTGTAGGCAACCCGGTACTCATCTAAAGTAATCGGGTACGCAACAGGTCGAGAAGACCGGGCATTAGCGAGAGCAACAGCAACAACCCCCAGTACCATCATAGTAGCAAGAGCCACCTGAACATTTATCTTCCTTGCCAGCGGGAGTTTTGCCACAACCCAATCAAGTCCCACAGCAATCAGGACCACGAATAGGAAAATATTAAAATAAAAGGTTTTGTCTGGAATATATCGCGAGAGTTTATCCATGATGGCAGCGCCGTATAAAATTATCACCAGGGCAATATCGATGATAAGAAATAATACAAGCCCGCGCTGCTGCTTCCAGGTTCGAATCAACTTCCAGATCCCTACACATGCACAAATCAGAAAAATACCTCCTAGCGATTGCCAGCTTGGCAGCAATCGGTAATCGCGTGATGGTCCAAACCAAATAATAAAGTCCCATTGATCCACTATGGCTATGGCAGTTAGAACCAGTGTGGTAATTAACACAAAACCGGCTAATATCCAACGCTCACGGGTTGCCATTCTCTGATCTCGCAGCATAGATATGATCACTGGGACAAAGATAAAAGGCAGCCATGCAGGATATGAATTAAGGACACCAAATACTAAACCAATTACCACACCAGTGATTAATGCAAGGGACAAGCGTTTCCACACAACTATTACCCACAATACAAATAAGACGATCAAATCTCCCATTATCATGTTGCTATAAAAATTCTTGGTGAACACATCAACACTGTATGAATAAACACAAAAAATCATTAAAGCTGCCAACGCAGCTAAAATGTAACTGGTGGAGGAAGACGGAAGTAATTCCACGCTTATCCCAAATGCTACCATAACCTGAGCTATTACAAACAATGTGCCAAGAGGATACATCGTTTGTGCAGGTAGCACGCCCAGCATATGCGCCAGAAGCGCAGCTAGAGCCGAAGGAGCAACCGGGTAATCATCATAAATGTATAAATAGCTGACATCATCTGGGAAACAGTTATGTTGGTAAATATAGTTCACAAGCAAGTGTTGGTGGGAGCAATCTACAGAGAACGAAACAGGCATCAAATCATCTGGTGCCAGGTAAAGTGCATGGGCCAGGAACGCCCCGCCCACAATCATCATTCCTACCACCTCTGGCCAGCACCATCGTACAGTTGGGCGCCAGTTGGGCCACAAAAACAGCACTCCTATTATGAGCATAATCTCAACAACTAGTATAACGGCAACCCACATCAGGGGGAACTGTCCGAACACACTATTTAGGATGAAAGCATTCCCAACAGTTAAAATACTGAGCAGAATTGTACCAAGCAAAATTAGCATAACTCCAGAGACAGAATCAGGTCTGGCAATATCCTGATCTAATGAAATTTCCTTCTCCAACATCATTGGCAACTTTTTCGCAAAATGCATCATAACCTTAAATCCCACTGAAACGGGTTGCCCTTATGCAACAAACTTGGGGTAATGCATGGTTGTGTAGTGCGCGATGCCCCCCCTATAAGTTGGGCCGACCAGCGCAATCTTCATCGTCAACCCTCTAGCTCATCGCCGTCGTACCCAGCGGCCGGCAGACAAAGAGCTGATTGCCACCCGCAAGAAAACTCTGATAATGAACGATGCCTAACCCATTCTGCTGCAGGCGCATCTGCAATGTGTTGTATGTAAAGATAGCCTCGTGACCTTCTACCGCCTCCATAGAAAATAATCCCAGCCTTGCCCCGATCTTGTGTATTTTATCACCTAGCGGCGAAGGTGTGGTAATAAGAAGCTTGCCGCCCAACCGCAAATGCTGTGGAATTTGGGAAAGAATGTTATCTGGTTTCTTCAAATGCTCGATAACTGCGATCATCAAAATAGTGTCGAATTGCCTCCCCAACGAGAGCTTGTCGGTATCCAAATCCCGTTGGTGAAACTCATGGCCTGGGCGATTTTTAACTAACCAGTCCATAATGCCGGCGTGCACTTCTACCCCAACGTAGCGTTGGCCCGGCTGGAGCCAGGCTACGATCTGGGCAGGGCCACAGCCCAGATCCAAAACATCCCCACGAAAATAAGAAGCGACGGCCTTGTAGCGCTGTGTTTGCAAAAAAGCCGACAAAAGCGGAGGCATTCCCTCGTCCTTGGCTAGCCTTTAATAGACAATCTCAAACACCCACACCCGATCTTGGTGATAGACTGGGCGAAAATGTGGGCTAGACAGCAATACCTCCGGCTCTAGCACGTGCGGGCCGCCATAATTCACTCGTCCCTGCTGCTGGCCGATATATACATGCGTGATGCCACGATCGAGCAACATGGCCAAAACATCTGGATTGTCAATGCCTTTATCTTGAAGTTGGGTAGTGAGCGCGTTGATCCACGACACATAATCTGGACGTGGCCCCAACTCCGTAGCATAGGTCAGGGGAGGCAACGTGCTCGCTCGATGCGCCGATAAGGGCAACCACCAGCCGCCATCAGAACCTACAATCACGCTGCCCTGATAGGCAAAAAATGAATTGACCAAAAAATTCGCACTGGCCGGCGTGTTATGCTGAATCCAGTCCATCGCACGCATGTCTGGCCAAGTGAGGAGCGCATGCGGGGCCGGCTTCAAGTCAGCCATGCGCCCGCGGGCGCCCAACAACCCGACCACAATTACAAGCGCTGCTATTGACAACCTGGCCCATTGCCATTGAGGTAAGCGAGAGACAATGGTGTGCACCAGCAGCCCAATCGTCAGAGAAGCAGGGATATAAGCGGCGATAAAAATAGCAAAGTTGTTGACAGCGCCTGTGCCTGGTAGACTAACTAGCGAGGGATTCGCAACCAAGAACATAAAGAACGACCACAAAGCAATGACGACAATCGGTTTTCGGCGCTGCCAAAGACCTATGCCTGCGCCAATCGGGAACAGCAGCCACCAGACTGGCGCCATATAGGTAGACAGGTCGCCAAGCGCATTGTATTCAGTCTGAAACCCACTCGTCTGTGCAGGCATGGTGCCGAGTTGACGTGTGAAAGTAGCCATAATCTTGCCGCCGTAGATGTACGCGAACCACGGCAAAAAGATCACTGCTGCCCCTCCAGCCAAAGCTGCCAAGCGCAACAGTCCGATTCGCCGGAAAACTTGGGGGAACATTACCACAACCAATACCACTACAAACACCACGTAAAAAATCAATACCCGGTAATGCGTCAGTGCCAGTCCACCCACAACGATAGAGTTTAACAGACCCAGCCGCCAATCAGTTCGCTCTGCTTTCAGGCACGCCCAGGTCAGCAGCATCGCCGAGGGTAATAGCACTTGCCCTGCAAGCTGTGTGTAGCGTCCCCAGTTCACATAGAACATTGGCATGGGCGATAAAAGCCCAGCTAACAGAATTGCCCCCAATCCTCCTTCCTTGCTGCCGATTACAAACACGGCCAGAGGATATAATGCCAACACGGCCAGCCCATTCAAAATTTGGCCTGTCCACAAGACAGCTTGGGGTACCTCGACCCCAGTCAACCAGTGCAAGACTGCTACATTACTGTGAAAGCCGAAATGATATGTGAACGAGTATAGCGATGCAAAAGGCTCCCAAGAATTGAACACGCCACCATTGTCCACAAAGAGTTGAGCAATCATTGAGTGATGATACGAATCACCCCAGAGAGGTGCTGGCAAGGTACGGACTACCAATAGGCGGACTCCTAGCACAAACCCTACAATGACAAAGAGAGCTATGTTTGTTGAATAGTCTTGGCCAAGCTTCAAGGATAGTCGCTTGAGCTGTAGGCTGCTCCGTCGCCGCCATGCATACCACCCCACTGCTGCAAGGCTGAGGACAAGAATAACCCACAACATTACCGGGCCGAAACGCACTTTAACCAGCCAGAATAACAACAAGAGGATGGGTGATAAGGACAAACTTATCGCCATAGCGGTTATGGGCCAACTCAACCAATCGAATTCAATCGCTTTCCCAAACCAAAGGAGCAAAGCAGCGCCAGGCAGCAAAAGCCACAGCAAGATCAATGTGGCTGATGGCAACACTTGGGCAATGCTACCCAGCAGTCCTCTGACAATGGGCACCCCGTCATAGACGAGGCGAAAACAGAGTTGGGCCTCTTGTGGATGACTATCTACATAGGCAGCCCCATCCAGGTAACTCTCAGCCGCCCCAAAAGCCAGCTCTATGCTCTCGTCGGCCTGAGCAGAAGGGGTCTCGATGAAAAAATAATAATAGTTGCCTTGAGCAAGATCTAGCGGGGTAAAGGAAAAATCAATATATTGCCCCTCGACAAGGTCCGGATTCGATATACTTGCCGTGCGCAAATCGGCCTGGGCGGTTGTGTCCTGGCGCAAGTGCAAGACAACTGGCCCGGTGACATCCCCCTCCTGCCGAGTCATTAACACTTGAATGCCTTTCAGACCATCATGTTGGGCCACAAAAGTCTGGCCAACCGATTGTCCAGAGGTCACCACGCCGCCTGGATTCATCAAACGGTCTGGCAGCATATTGTCCACAAAATCAGAGCATGCACTGAGCAATAAGGCCAATCCGCCTAGTGCAATAATATAGAAAATACGCCGCATCAATTTGATCCTAGCTTCTATTTGAAGGCGGATAACGCTCGAATTGAATCCACCAATCGCTCCCAAGAATTATCTTTTTCAGATATTTTGGTCTGCTTTGCCCGCGGGTTTCTGAGGCACAAAATGATGGCTGCCGCCAAGGCTGGAACATCGCCTATAGGGACCTGTATCTCTGCATCACTATCATCGGCTGCCCGCGTCGTAATCACCGGCAAACCAAACCCGCGCGCCATCTGCACCGCGCCGCTGCCGGTGGCTCGCCGATACGGCGCAACCAGCGCATCGGCTGCAGAAAAGTAAAGTGGCACTTGCTCGTTAGGAATGTAATGATCGTGAATCATTACCCGCTCGCCAATTCCCAGCCGCTCGATTTTATCCAGGTAAGGCTGCTTATCATCCCAAAACTCGCCCGCCACCACAAGCCTGATATCGCTCAATTGGGTTCGGATGATGGGCAATGCTTCCAGCGCGTCAGATAAACCTTTATATTCTCTCACAATCCCAAAAAAGAGCAAAACCTGCGCATCTGCCGGCAACCCAAGCTGTAGGCGCGCGGCTTCCTTGGATATTTGCTCACTGGCGAACATGTCATACACAGGGTGAGCCACCACGGTCACGCGCGCTTTGGAAAGCAGCGCAAGCAAGCGATTTCGTTCATTGTCAGATTGCACAATTAATCCCGTGCCCAAGCCCAACACCAGGCGAGCCAGGGCCTCATCCCACCAGCGCTTTTCATGTGGCAGCACGTTATGGCAAATGATGACTAGCTGCCGCCGCAAAAAGACTCGTTGCAGCACCCCCATCACAATCCATACAGGCGCCAAAAAGCTCGTCCACCACTGCATAACAACAAGGTCGGGCTTGTAGCGGCAAATACGCCAAAAACTTGCCAACCAGGTCAGCGGATTCAGCGAGTCAATCCAATATTGTGCATCCTCAACTTTTAAAGGCTTGAGGCTGGGGTCCTTGTCGCTCTGCCCAGGAAACAAGCGCTGCGGATATTGCCGCTTAAAAGAGACCAAGAGCACCTGATGCCCTTGCTTGCGCAACGCGCGATAGAGCATGGTAGTGTAATGCGCAATGCCACCTCGATATGGCCAAGTCGGGCCGATCAGCACCAGCTTCAAAAGATCACTCTGCCTTTATACCCAACCTAACCCTGGTTGACTGACAAATCTAATTTTTACCACTGAGGCACACCCTTGCCCCTGGCGCGAAGTGCCGGGGGGAGGACACAGAGAATTTTCTGGGTTTTCTCCGTGCTCTCTGTGTCTCCGTGGTGAATTTTGTCAACCAATCAGCAACCCAACCACATACAAAGCGCAGACCCAATTGGCAAAGAACGCGCCCATGCTCACGGCTCTTGTTTTCTAGCAACGACGACCTGGACCTTGTTGCTTTCGACCATGTTGCCCGCTTTGTCATATACCTTGGCCCACAGCGCGTGCGTGCCCAGTTTATCGCCCCGGTCCAACAGCCACTTTTCGTGAAAAGGCGCCACCAATCGAACCGCGAAAGGCTTTTCTGCATTATCCACAAAAAACTCGACCCGATCAATGCCAAAGTTGTCAGATACGTCGGCGCTGACATTGACCCATTCGTCCTTACCCAACTCGTACTTTTCGCCCGAGAAAGGATAGTTGAGCTCGATCTTGGGTGGCTTGTTGTCTATCGTCACCTGGATGATAAATTGCTGCACGCTTTGATCGTGGCGCACCACGGCAAGCTGCAAGCTGTACAGGCCATCCAGTTCGTGGGTATCAAAAAATTCGAGGATGTTGTTGTCTATCTGTTCGCCGTGGTCTGGCCCAATCTGTATCCATTCGGAGGGATTCATGCCCTTGCCAAAAGCCAGGCGGTAAAAGTTGAAATCGCCCCCGCGCGCATTGCCTCGTATCTCCACAATCCCATGAATGGCGCTGTAGGCTGTAGGGCTAATGATACCCACGTCACCAATCTGGGGAGCGCCACCATAAACTGTATCATACTCGGAGGGAGGCTGGGGAATTTCGGCTTCGCGCACCCAATCTGTCGCTTCGGGCGGATAGATTTCAAAGATCTTTTCTTCAACCCGATCGGGCGGCGTGTACACAGTGGCTAACTTGCCGGTCTCGCGATCAATCAGAAAAGCCTGGTGAACGGTATCGTAAGCTTTGGGTTCGGTGCCCGGAATAAACAGTTCTGTGACAGTAGGGCAGTACTTGGTCGGCAACAAGCCCGAAATCGCGCACACCGATAGAGTGACCAGCCCGTCGGGTCGCGCAAACTGCTCTACGGCTTGATCTCTGTGCAGGTAGAGCATCACATCGTGCCAGATGGGGGCGGCGCCATCACGCCCAGAAACATTCTTCATTTCCGAGTTGTCGGTATTGCCCACCCACACCGCCGTGACATATTGCGGCGTATAACCAATGGTCCAGTTATCGCGAAAGTCGTTTGTCGTTCCCGTTTTCACAGCCGCCGGGCGGTCAATTTCCAGCGGGTTGGGGTGCCCAAAAGCAGCCCAGCGGGCATTGTTGTCTGACAGGATATTGTTCATGATATAGGCCAGGCGCGAGTCGAGGATGGGCTGGGTCTCTGGTTGCTTGTATTCCCACAGCACCTTGCCATTGCGATCTTCCACGCGCAGCACAGGCACCGGCTCTAGCGCGCGGAAGCCGGGGCGGAGTTGATCGGGCAGCCCAGACATGCCGGCCATTGTGCCCCCGTTGGCCAGCACTCCAAACGAATAGGCCATATCGAGCACTTTGACCTCGCCGCCGCCCAAGGTCAGCGCCAGGCCATAATAATCTAACCCGCGATTGAGCGTAGTGATGCCCATCTTGTGCGCCGTGCGAATGACGTTTTCTATGCCAGCTATTTGCATAGCTTTTACCGCCGGGATATTGTAGCTGCGCGCCAGGGCCAGGCGCAGGCGCTGCATGCCGTGATATTTGCGGTCATAGTTTTCTGGCACGTAGGGCGCCTGGCCGGGCTGCTCAAAGCTCTGGCGCACGTCCAAAAAGGCATACGAGGCCGAGTAGCCCTGGGCCAGCAGCGTGAGATAGGTAAATGGCTTGAAGGAACTGCCCGGTTGGCGCAGGCCAACGGCTACGTTAAACTTGCCGTCAATTTCGTCATTCCAATAGTCCACGCTGCCCAGCATCGCCAGAATCTCGCCGGTGCGCGGGCGCAGCACCACCACCGCCGCATTGTTGACATTGTGCCCGCCATCGTCCAGTTTCTGCACGTGCCCAGCCGCAATGCGCTGCACCTCGGCGTTCAGGTCCAGGTCAAGTGTGGTGTATACCCGCAAGCCGCCCCGGTAAACAGCATCTGTCCCAAAGCGGTCTTCCAGCCACTTGCGCACGTAAATGGAAAAATGCGGCGCTTTGATGTCAAATCGTTCAGCCACGCCACCCGCCAAGCGCAAGTCCTGAAACTTGGCCGCCACCGACTCTTCTGGCGTGATATACCCCTGACGCACCATAGCATCCAGCGTCAAAGCCTGGCGCTCTTTAGCCTCTTGCGGGGCATCAATGGGATTCATGCCGGGGTATTGCGGTATGGCCGACAACATTGCACATTCGGCCAAATCAAGCTGATCTACATTCTTGCCAAAATAGACCTGCGCCGCGGCCTCTAGCCCATACGCCAGGTTGCCATAGTGATTTGTATTCAGATACCATTCCAAAACTTGGTCTTTGCTATAGCGCCGACCAATTTCCAGCGCCAAAATCGCTTCCTTGGCCTTGCGGGTATAGCTTTTCTGGTAACGTTCTTCGGGGTCAATCAGCGTATTTTTGATCAGTTGGACGGTGATGGACGAGCCGCCTTGTACCTGGCGGCCTTGAATGTTAGAGATAAAAGCGCGGACAATACCCGAAAGATCTACACCAGGGTTCTCGTAAAAGCTCTTGTCTTCCAGCGCAATGGTCGCCTGTAGACACAGCAATGGAATTCGGTCGAGTGTCACCCATTGCCGGTCGCCCATGCGCGGATCAATCACCTCGTACAACAAAGTTTTGCCTGTCCGGTCATAAATTTGGGTCGTCTCAAAAAACTCGGTCGAGGTAGTTTGCTGAAAGCGAGTCTCCAACTGGCCGGGGTCGGGCAAGTCTTTGGTGATATTCAACCAAGCCGTCGCCGCGCCGCCGGCCGCCGCCGCCAAGCTAGATAGCGAACCGGCCACTGCGACGAGCACAAAGACAACCACCAGCCGCGCAATAATCACCACCGGGCTGCTGCCGCGGTTACGGCGCAAACGGCGCGAGCGCACCACATGCTTTTTCAGGGTTCCGTTCACAATTCACTCGTATCTTTTCAGTAATTTGGGGTGAGGGCATGCCCTGCCCTGCCCAGACGTTGGCTTTTAACACTGCCAACTGTAACAGAAAAAAAGTGATTTGGCAAGGGGAGCAAGCGCGCCGAAATTTCGTTTTGTGCTAGAATAGTGCCTGTCTCAAAACTCCCATAACTGCCGCATGGGGATGCCAGCCTACGGGTTTTGAGACGCGAACTAGAATAGTGGTTTCAGGAGGTGCACGATGTCAATGAATATGCGTTTAATAGTTCGCCAGGGGCCGCAGGCCGGCCAGGCTTTTGAATTGCAGAAACCCGTCCTTAGTGTCGGGCGATCGAGGGACAATGACATCCAGATTGACGATACCAAGATTTCGCGCCGCCACGCCAGCCTGACGCGCACCGAGAGTGGCTATGTTTTGCAGGATTTGGGCAGCACCAATGGCACCTTTATCAACAATCGGCGCATTACCATGCCCACACCCATTCAGCCCGGCGATATTATCGCCTTTGGCGATAGCGTGATGGTAGACGTGCAAGGCTTGGCGCCTGCTCCTCAAGCCATGTACGCCCCACAGCCCCAGGCGGCCTATGCGCCTCCTCCCCAGGCGCTCTACACGCCGCCGCCACCACCAGCGCCTCTGGAGTATGAGCCAGAACCGCGCAGCAACACCGCTCGCAACATTGCCATCGGCTGCGGCCTCTTGTTGGTGATGCTGGTCTGCGTGGTGATTGCCGGCTTGCTTGTATACCAGTTTGCGCCCGCTGGGGTCGCGGGGCCAATCTGCGATGCGCTGAGGCCCATCCCCCTCCTGGGTTTGCCCTGCCAGTAAATAGACATATCTAAAATAGCAGGACTGGCATCCCCATGCCAGTCCACCTTTATGAGGGAGAACGAAAGATGAACCAATCCCCCCAACAACAAGGCAAGCCCGATCTGCCGGCCAAGTCGGGCATGTTGAGCGATCTCGTCCGCCAGTTACGGCTGGTGTGGCGGCTGTATTGGGATTCGCGCGTGCCGCTGTGGGTCAAGACCATCCCCACCGCCGCATTGGCCTATGTAATCTGGCCGATAGACGTAATACCAGAATTAGCCGTGCCGCTGATCGGCGCGCTGGATGACCTGGGGCTGGTGCTGTTGGGCCTGACCACTTTTGTCAACCTGTGCCCGCCCGATGTGGTGCAAGAGCACATGCAGGCCATCTTGGGCGAAAGCGGCTGGACAGTGACCAAGCCCGATCAGCCCGGCCCACCACCCGAACCCAAGGTCATCGAAGCGCCTTATACTATTCAGCCGGAAAAAGACAAACCCAAGGATCCCCAACCGTGATGCCGCCGTTTTCGCTGGCGGGCAAGGTGGCTCTTGTCACCGGCGGCGCTTCGGGTTTTGGGCAGGCCACTGCGCGCCTCTTTGCCCAGGCCGGCGCCAACCTGGTGCTGGCCTCTCGCCGCGCCGGCAAGCTGCAAGCCGCCGCCGATGAATTAGCCGCCGTCGGCGCAAGGGTGCTGGCGATCCCCACCGATGTGACAGTCGAAGCGCAAGTCAGGCAATTGGTCGAGCGGGCGCTGGCGCATTTTGGGCAGCTTGATGTGCTGGTGAACAATGCCGGCATCATCGCCCGCGCGCCCGTGCCTGAAATGGCCGAAGCAGATTGGGATGCTATGCTCAACACCAACCTCAAAGGGCCGTTCCTTTGCTGCAAGCACGCGCTGCCCCCCATGCTGGCGCGCGGCGCGGGCAACATTGTCAACATTGCTTCTTACCTGGGGATGTATGCCGGCAGCGGCAACACGCCGGCCTATGGCGCTTCCAAAGGCGGGCTGATTGCGCTGACGCGCGCGCTGGCGGTCAAGTATGGCCCCAGCGGGCTGCGCGTCAATGCCATTGCCCCGGCTTTTATCAAGACCGACCTGAACCGAGAAATCATTGACAACGCGCCCGACCCCGCCGCCAAAGAACGCGAAATCGCCCGCGAATATCCGTTGCGGCGATTGGGCAAACCAGAAGATATAGCCGCGGCAGCCCTGTACCTGGCCTCTGAGGCTTCCAGTTGGGTGACGGGCATTGTGCTGATGGTGGATGGCGGATTGACAGCCTCGTGAGATTTGAAGGAATAAAGCGGTTGAAATCCTCTACCCATTCTTCAAAACAACAACTAACGCGCCAGATCAACCAAATCTTGCTGGGCCTGCTGGCAGTTTCGGCCGCCATCGTCCTTCTCATCGTGGCGGTGATTGCATTTTACTTGCGGCCTCAAGGAGCCTTGGCGTTTTTCATTTCCACCGCCACGGCTACACCTTTGCCCACCAGCACCGCCACCGTTACACCATCGCCAACGCCTACCAACACCGTCACACCCACCCCTACTAGTTCACACACGCCCACACCTTCTCAGACCCCAGCGCCAAGCAACACCCCTGTGCCCACCAACACGCCTACTCCAACCCCCACTAGCCCCCCCATACCCGATGGCGTGCAGCGTTCAGCTAATGTGCCCATCTTGATGTATCACTATATCTCCGACCCGCCCCCCGGCGCCGACCGCTATCGCATTGACTTGTCGACAAGTCCGTCGGATTTTGAAGCGCAATTGGCCTGGCTGGCTGAACAAGGCTATCAAACCATCACCCTTGACAATTTGTACAATTACCTGGTGGCCGGTTATGCCTTGCCAGAAAAGCCCATCATCCTGACCTTTGATGATGGCTATGTTGATGCTTATGAGAATGCACTGCCGCTGTTGCTCAAATATGGCTTTGTTGGCTCGTTCTTTGTGCTGACCGGCCCTGCTGACCGCGGTGGAGAAGGGCAATATCTGACCTGGGATAAAATCATCACAATGAGCCAGGCCGGCATGGATATTCAGCTCCACAGCCGCGAGCATTACGACCTGCGCAACCGCTCGCACGACTTTTTAATCTTTCAGATTCTTGGCGGCAAGCAATCCATCGAGGCTCACACTCAAAAACCTGTGCATTGGTTTGCATATCCCTCTGGTAGATATGACACAAATGTCATCCTCATCTTGAAATCGGCCGATTTTTGGGGCGCGCTGACCACCCAAATAGGCCACACCCACACCACAGCAACTTTATTTGATTTTCCCCGCATCCGCGTCCGTGGCGTTGATACACTTGAGAGCTTTGCGGAAAAGATTGGCAATCCACGCTGACGAATAGAATAATACCTCACCAAGTGCTGCAATCCAATTTTTGTGCTTGTAGAGAGCCATTCAAACAAGTTGGATAGTTTTTGGCAGGCGCGGTGTGATATATTCTCCATTTGACTAGACTCTCCCTTTAGCATGTAAGAATGTCCAATTCACGTTTAGCAGGATTTTACAAACAATCATTAGAGAAACGCCTGGCCCTGATTGCCGAGCAAGCCGGATTGACTGAAGAAGAGCAGCGCATATTGCTTGGCGCTGCAGGGCTTGACAGCAGCCAGGCTGATCAAATGGTCGAAAACGCAGTTGGCGTGTTTGGCCTGCCGCTGGCGATTGCGGTCAACTTTCTAGTCAACGAGCGCGACGTGCTCATACCGATGGCAATTGAAGAGCCATCAGTAGTGGCCGGGGCATCTTTTGCGGCCAGGCTTGTTCGCAATGGCGGCGGCTTTTATACCTCCTCCAGCCGGCCGTGGATGATTGCGCAGGTGCAGGTATTAGACCTGGCCGACCCACACGCTGCCCGTCTGAGCGTTTTGGCGCACAAAGAGCGCCTGATTGAACTGGCTACCCAGACCGACCCGGTAATTGCCCGCCTGGGCGGCGGCGCGAAAGACGTGGAAGCGCGTGTGATTGATTCGCCCGTTGGCCCAATGCTGATTGTGCACCTGATCTTTGACTGCCGCGATGCAATGGGTGCCAACACCGTCAACACTGCCGCCGAACAACTGGCCCCGGTGATAAAAGAAATCACCGGCGGGCGGGTGGGCCTGCGCATCCTTTCAAACCTGGCCGATCGGCGCTTGGCGCGCGCGCAGTGCGCCATTCCACCCGGCGCGCTGGCCTTTGAAACATTCGATGGCGAAACCGTGCGCGATTGCATCATTGAGGCGTGGGCGTTTGCGGCGGCAGACCCTTATCGAGCGGCCACGCACAACAAGGGCATCATGAACGGGGTAGATGCAGTGGTCATTGCCACCGGCAACGACTGGCGCGCCATCGAAGCGGGCGCGCATGCCTATGCGGCGCGCGATGGACGTTATACGTCGCTTTCTACCTGGGGCAAAGACAAAGCCGGCAACCTGAGCGGCACACTGGAAATGCCCATGGCGGTTGGCATTGTTGGCGGCGCTACCAAGGCTCACCCGGCTGCCCGAATTGCGCTGAAACTGATGGGGGTCCAATCGGCGCGCGAACTGGCCGAAATTACGGTGGCGGTTGGCCTGGCGCAAAACCTGGCCGCCATCCGCGCCCTGGCCACCGAAGGCATACAGCGCGGCCACATGAAATTGCACTCTCGTATACAAAGAGTCTAGATTCAAAATTGCAAATTTAAAATTCAAAATTTCAGATTGGCGGATTGAATCTTGTTTGAAATCTGAAATTTGAAATCTGAAATTGAACTCTATGAAACCCATAAATCAAGTTGGAATCATCGGTTATGGCGCATATGTGCCGCGTTACCGCTTGCCTGCCACCGAGGTCAGCCGCGTGTGGGAAGGCGGGCAGGCTGCGCTGCCCATCAAAGAAAAGGCCGTGCCTGGGCTGGATGAAGATGTGGTGACAATGTCAATCGAAGCCGCCCGCAATGCCCTTCACCGGGCGCAGATTGACCCGCAGCAAATCGGCGCGGTTTGGGTAGGCAGCGAAAGCCATCCCTATGCCGTCAAACCAAGCTCTACGATTGTGGCCGAGGCCATTGGCGCTGTGCCGCATGTGCAAGCCGCCGATTGGCAATTTGCGTGCAAGGCCGGCACCGAGGCGCTGCAGGCGGCAATAGGCTTTGTGGGGTCTGGGATGGCCCACTATGCTATGGCGGTGGGCATGGATACCGCCCAGGGCCGCCCCGGCGATGCGCTGGAATATACCGCTGGCGCGGGCGGCGCAGCATACATCGTAGGCCCGGCCGAGGAAGCGATGGTTGTGATAGAAGGCTCGCACTCGTTTGTGACCGACACACCAGATTTTTGGCGTCGCCAGCACGAGCACTATCCCGAACATGGCAGCCGCTTTACGGGCGAACCGGCCTACTTTAAGCACGTGCTGTCTGCCGCTACCGAATTGATGCAGGCGATGGGGACCAGCGCTTCAGACTATACCTATGCCGTCTTTCATCAACCCAACGTGCGCTTTCCGCTCAAGGCGGCCAAAGAGCTGGGATTCAACAAAGACCAGGTAAAAGACGGCCTGCTGGTCAACGAGATCGGCAACACTTATGCCGGCGCCGCAATGATCGGGCTGACGGCCGTCTTGGATGTGGCGCAACCGGGCGATACTATTTTGGCGGTGTCGTTTGGCTCGGGGGCAGGGTCAGATGCCTTTAGCCTGCGCGCCACCGACCAGCTACCCCAAAGGCGGCCCGGCGCGCCCGCCACGCGCGATTATATTGCCCGTCGCCAGGCCATTGACTATGCCACCTATGTGCGCTTTCGCAAAAAGCTGCAAATGGAGTAGCCCATGCGCGACGTGAGCATTATTGGAATCGGACAGACCAAGGTAGGCGAGCATTGGGAGCTTGCGCTCAAAGAGCTGGCCACCCACGCCATCTTGGCCGCCATACAAGACGCCAGGGTAGACCGGGTAGATAGCCTGTACATCGGCAACATGCTTTCGGGCGAGCTGACCGGCCAAGAGCACCTGGGCGCGCTCATCAGCGACTTTGCGGGCCTGCGCGGCGTAGAAGCCATCAAAATCGAGGCGGCGTGCGGCTCTGGGGCGGCTGCGCTGCGCGTGGGCTATGTGGCCGTGGCCGGCGGGCTGGC
>JBGSMF010000342.1:0-28158 GCA_041740315.1 Thermoflexales bacterium | reverse complement strand
TGGCGACGCTGTTTGTCGCTCGCGGCTTGGCCGGGCGTGCCCGCCCAGGCAACGAGCGCGAGCAGCCAGATGAGCCTGCCGATTCTGACGCTGAAACGTCACCAGAAATATCACACAGAGAGGAAATGAATTGATGCACAGAAACACTTTAATCTGCCTGGCGCTGGCGGCGCTGTTGCTGCTGCCAACCGCCTCTTTGGCGCAGGCAGCCACCAGCACGCCGCGCCCTGCGCCGACTGAAAAAGAGTGCCGCGTGTGCAATGAAGAAATCGTTGCGGCGTCCACGTCCACACCCACGCCGCAGCCGGCGGCGCATTTTTGGTTTTTCTACGATAGCGGTTGCGATCCTTGCATACGGACCTTGAACGAAGTCTTGCCGCCGATTTTAGCCAGCTACCAGGCTGGGCAGGTAACAGTTCATTCGTGGGATATGGCGCAAAAGGGCCGCGAGTTGAGACTGGCGCTGGAACAACAGCTTGGACGCGCCGCCGAGGAAATCCCGGTAGTCTTTATCGGTGGTGATATGCTCGCCGGCGACGCGGAAATCCAGCGAGATCTGGCTGCGCTCATTGACAAATACCTGGCGCAGGGGGGAGTGGATTTGCCCCAAGCGCTGCCCACCGCCACGCCGCAGCCGGCGATAGCTTCCAGCGGCGAAGCCTGCACTGCTGCAACGTTGAGTTCGTGTGGCGTGGCGCAATCCGGCCAGGTCATCATTTACTTTTTCTGGGGCGAGGGCTGCCCGCACTGCGCCGACGAAAAGCCTTTACTGGAAAGGCTCAAGCAGCAATACTCCATCGAGGTGCGCGCCTACGAGGTGTGGTACGCGCCGGAAAATCAGGAACTATTCGTCAAGATGGCGGCTGCGCATGGCTTTGAGCCGGGCGGCGTGCCGGCCACCTTTATCGGCGAGCGCCACTGGGTAGGCTATAATGACCGAATTGGGCAAGAGATGGAAGCGGCGGTAAAGGAATGTCTGGCCTCCGGCTGCCCAGACGCCGGACAGGGCATCACTACGCCCGCCCCGCCCACGCTGGCCCCAACACCTGTAGCAAGTGGAACTGCTGCTGCGCCATCGGCAACCCCGCCCGCGCCCACTGTAACACCCGCCAGTGATCCACCCGCTCATTCTCAATCGAACGGCTTTGCGCTGGCCATCGCGATTATGGTCGCTATGGTCGCCGCCTTGATATACATCGGTGTTGTAGTGATGCGCAGTTTGCGAGGTTTTCCTCCGCGCCCCATGCCGGAATGGTTGGAATGGGCTACCCCACTCCTGGCTTTGATTGGGCTGGGCGTGGCAAGCTATCTGGCTTACGTTGAAACCCAGGCTGTGGCGGCTGTCTGCGGGCCGGTGGGCGATTGCAACGCCGTGCAAAGCAGCGAGTATGCCAAACTACTTGGCGTATTGCCGGTGGGCGTGCTGGGCGCGCTGGGCTATGCGGCGATCCTGGCCGCCTGGCTGTGGGGCCGATTGCGATCCGATTGGCTGGCGGGCTATGCGCCGCTGGCGATACTAGGCATGACGTTGTTTGGCACATTGTTCTCGCTGTACCTGACTTACCTGGAGCCATTTGTCATCCGGGCCGTGTGCGCATGGTGTCTGACCTCCGCCATCGTTATAACCGTGTTGATGTTGCTCTCTGTTGGTCCAGCGATGCAGACAATTGACACTGAATGAGCATTGTTTGCTGGCAGTCTTTTTGCTCACCCTGATGTTGAATCGTGAGGTGTTGTGATGTTGATTGAGAAATATGACATGCAAGTGCTCACCCCGCCGTGTGATCCGGGCGCGGAACGCTTCACCGCCAAGGCGCGCTTGATTGCCGACATCCGCGAGATATTCCCTTACCTCAATGCCACGCTGCGCGGCGCGGTCTATTTGCCCGACGCGCCCGCGCTGTTGTGGAAAAAAGCCGGGCACAATGTGGCCTTTCACCCTTACGAAATCGCGGTGAGCAACGCTGCCGACCGTGAGGGCGCGCAGAAAGAACTGGATGGGCTGATTGCGTTGGTCAACCGCGCGTGGGAACGCCGCGCCGAGATCGAGCCGTCTTACGAGACGCGCCGCCGCCCCGCGCCAATGGAGGTGTTCAAGCTGCTGCCGCAGACCAATTGCAAGCAGTGCGGCCAGCCAACGTGCTTTACCTTTGCGCTCAAGCTGGTGGCGTCGCAGAGCAAGCTGAAAGATTGCCCGCCGTTGTTTGAGCCTCAGTATGCGGACAAACTCGCCGCGCTGCAAGAGATCATCATTGAAGACATGCCGGCGATGGGATGATGACCAACGCCCAATGACCGACGCGCTCACTGTGTTGTGTGGGCACAAGAGGAAAATATGAAGCAAGTCTTGTTCCTATGCGCCGGCAACTCGTGCCGCTCGCAAATGGCCGAAGCGATTGTCAATGCGCGTATGGGCGATGCATGGCGAGCTTTTAGCGCCGGGACCAAACCCGCCGGTTACGCGCACCCGCTGGCGCTGCGCGTGCTGGCTGAAATTGGAATCACACACGCAGGGCGTTCCAAGCATGCCGACGAATTTCGCGGCGCGCAGTTTGACCTGGTCGTGACGGTGTGCGACGCGGCGGCGGAAGAGTGCCCAATTTGGTTGGGGCAGGGTAAGCGCGTTCACCTGGGCTTTCCCGACCCGGCCAAAGCAGTAGGCACACAAGAGGAAATCTTGGCCGCGTTTCGCGCGGTGCGCGACGACATTGCGCGGCGCATCCCGGAACTCTTGAATAGCTGAATCAGTTCGAGCGATGTCTTCAACCCTGCAAACTTGACATGTTTTCGTTTTTATAATATATGTTCAAGTCATATAGATAAAGTTCATATATAAGTGGAGGTTGTTGTGTGCGAGGGACATCAAGGCAAACATGGGGGAATGGGTCGCTGCTGCGCGCCGGGCCGGCAAGTGCGCGGCTTTATCCAACCCTGGCTGCTCTTGCTGCTTTTGCAAAAGCCCTGCCATGGCTACGAGTTGATAGAGCGGCTGGCACAAGATGAAGAGGCTCCCGAAGCCGATCCGGGACTGCTTTACCGCACACTGCGCCAGATGGAAGAAGACGGGCTGGTGAAATCAGCGTGGGACACCGAGGGCAAAGGCCCGGCGCGGCGGCTGTATGAGGTCACACCCGAAGGTGTAGAGTACCTGCACACCTGGGCGGTTAATGTTCGTCGCACCAGGAAGCGGCTCGACCGCTTCCTGGCGGAATACGAAACACATTTTAAACAAAGGAGTCAATGAGTATGTGCCAACACGAACATCACGGTGGTCACGGCGATTGCTGCTGCGGAGACGGGCATCGCCACGAGTGCTGCGGAGAACAACATGGTGGACATGACTGCGGCTGTGGAGACAGGCGCGGTCACGGCGGCTGTTGCGAGAAAGAACATCGGCAAGGGCAGTGCTGCTGCGAGGGCGAGCAGAACCGGCATTTCCGCCGCCGCTTCCACACGCGCGAGGAGCGCCTTACTGCGTTAGAGGAATATCTCAAGGATTTGCAGGCCGAAGTCAAGGCTGTTGAGGAGCAGATGGTTGAGTTAAAAGCGGCTCAGTAGTTCCCATGACAACGTGCGACGCGCCTTTGGAGGCGCGTCGCACGTCCACACTGAGCAAACTACCATCATGTCGCCGCTCCTCACATGAAGTGCGTACATTGTTGTATTCGATGTGTTGGGCGCGCTGGTTGTGCGAGATCACGCCAGAGCAAAGGTGGATGGGGGGACTGGATATCATGTCTCCGCAGAGCGGCGTCCCTGCGCTGCCTTCGGCTTGAACGTGGGAGAAAAGGAGAAAGAAATGTCCTAGTTCTTGAACAAGTACGTGCGCAAGTTTCACCGCTGGCTGGCGCTGCCATTCGTGATCTTGATTTTGACGATGCTGCTGACGCGCAACACGCCGGCCGGCCTGGTCGCGCAGCGAGCGCAGCAGCTTCTCATGCTGGCCATGGCGCTCACCGGGCTGTATTTGTTTATCTTGCCGTGGTGGGTCAAATGGCGCAAATGCGATAGGAAAAGCCAATGAACATCCACGTTGTCGAAACAAATAATCTGCAAGATTTTTCCTCCGACGGCGCGCGCTCGACGCCGCTGCTTGACGCCGGCAAGGTGCGCGCGCTGCTGCTGAACCTGGAGGCCGGACAGGCCGTCGCGCCGTGCCAGATGTCCGCCACTGTGTTGTATTATGTCATCGAGGGGTATGGCCTCCTGCGCGTGGGCGACGAGCAGGCTAGGCTTCAGGCTGGCTCGCTGGTCGTCGTGCCGGCCGAGGCGGTGCGTAGCATCGCTGCCGATGAGCGTATGCGCGTTCTGGCGGCGCAAGTTTTGTGAGGGGTGAGATCGTGCCAGACCATCCACTGGCGCTGCTGGCCGTTTTTGCCCACCCCGACGATGAAGCCTATCGTCCCGGTGGCACACTGGCCTTGCTGGCCCGGCGCGGCGTGCGCGTCTGCCTGCTCACCGCCACGCGCGGTCAGGCCGGTTCATGTGGCAAGCCGCCGCTGTGCAGTCCTGAAGAATTGCCCGCCGTGCGCGAGCGCGAGCTGCGCTGCGCGTGTGCCGCACTAGGCACTGAGCCGCCGCTTCTCCTGGATTACGAGGACGGCCATTTGAGCAAAGCTGCCCCCGAAGAAATCATTGCGCAGATTCTCAAGGTCGTGGACGAGGTGCGCCCACAGGTGATGCTAACCTTTGGGCCGGATGGATTGTCGGGCCACCCCGATCACATTGCCATTGGGCAATGCGCGGCAGAAGCGTTCCGGCGCGCAGAAGCAATTGACGCGCTGTACACAGTGGCCGTGCCGCGCAGCCTTGCGGAGCGATTGGAGATGAAGCGTGTTCACTCTGTGCCTGACGAAACAATTGCGTTGAGCGTAGATGTTTTGGCGGTATGGGAAGCGAAACTTGCTGCCATTCGCTGCCATGCCACGCAGTTGAGCTCGTCGCCGTTGATGCATGCGCCAGAGGAGCGACAGCGCTTGTTTTTTGGAACGGAGCATTTTGTGCGCGCCGCAACGAGGCGGCCTGATTGGTTGGCAGAGGTTTTGTTATGACTGACGCAATTCAAGTGACAGGATTGACCAAAGTGTACCCGGCGGACAAGGGATGCGCCCGGCTGCGCGCTGTGGACGGGATCGAATTTGCCACGCGCGAAGGTGAGGTGTTCGGCTTCCTCGGCCCCAACGGCGCGGGCAAGACGACGACCATTCGCATGCTCACTGGCCTGTCGCGCCCCACCTCGGGCAGTGCGTGTGTGATGGGCTTTGACTTGGCGACCGATGTAACTCGTATCAAAAAGCGTATCGGCGTTACGCCGGAAGCCTCGAATTTGTACGATGAACTTTCCGCGTTCGACAACCTGGTGTTTGCGATGCAGCTCTATGGCGTGCCGCGCGCCGAATGGAAGCCGCGCGGCGAAGAATTACTGGAGCGCTTTCGCCTGACTGAAAAACGCGACACGCCCTTTGCCAAACTCTCGCGCGGCATGAAGCGCGCCCTCACCATCGCGGCGGCGCTGGCGCATCGCCCGCCGCTGGTCTTTTTGGACGAGCCGACCACCGGCCTGGATGTGATGAGCGCGCGTAATTTGCGGCGGATGATCGCCGGTCTGTGCGACGAGGGCGTGACAGTCTTTTTGACCACGCATTATATGGAAGAGGCCGAACGACTATGCGACCGCATCGCCATCATCGTCAAGGGGCGCATCGTCGCGCTGGACAGCGTGGATGGACTCAAAGCTTCTGCGCAAGGCAAGACGGCGGTGGAGGTAACGCTGGCCGATGCAACAGGCGGCGTCGAGACCAGGCGGATCGAGGGCGACGACGTGGCAGAGGCAGTGGACGCGGCGATGGCCCAAGCCGAGGGACGGCGCGTGCTGGCAATCAACACTATCCGCCCCACGTTGGAAGACGTGTTTGTTCAACTGACTGGCCTGAGCGCCGAGGTGATGCTGGCTGAAAAAATGCGTAATACGTAATTACGTATCATGTATCACGCGAGGGTTATATGTGGCAAGATGATATACGTGGTATGTTTTACATCGGCCTCAAGGATTTGCGGGCGTATTACTTCAAGCCGCCCAACATCAGTTGGGGCATTCTGTTCCCGTTCGCGTTTGTTCTGGCGTTTGCCATTCGCAACCCAGGTGACCTGCGCGAGCTAGTGCCAGGACTGTTGGCATTGACGCTGTTGTTCGGCACGAGCTCGATGGAAGCTATCGTCATCGTGTTCGAGCGGCGTATCGGTTCTTTGGAACGCTTGATGCTGGCGCCGGTGCGCCTGCCCGCACTCTTGGCTGGCAAGCTGCTGGGTGGCATGATCTTTGGATTGACCATCACGCTGATTGTGCTGGTTATTGTGTTGATTGTCTTTGGCGTGGGCGGTGTTAATTGGCTGTTGCTCATCTTGGCGCTACTACTTTCGGCAGCGGCGTTTTCCGCGTTGGGCGCATTTGTATCGGTGGCGGTGCGCGAGGTCTTTGAGGCGCAGACGCTGGCCAATTTCATCCGCTTTCCAATGATGTTCCTGGGCGGCGTATTCGTGCCGGTGAACTCGCTGCCAACAAGCTTACAGGTTGTTGCCCGCGTGTTGCCGCTGACTTATTCTGTCGAGGCGCTGCGAACGGCGCTGACCGGCGGCCCGCTCACTTATGCCGCGCTTGATCTGGCGGCATTAGCGGCGTTTGCAGTTGTCTTGTTTGCGCTGGCCGTGCGCACGCTCCGCGTGGCGCAGGACTAGATTGAAACGAGGTGTTGTGATGTTGATTGAGAAATATGACCTGCAAGTGCTCACCCTGCCGTGCGAGCCGGGCGCAGAACGCTTTACGGCCAACGCGCGCTCGTGCGGCACGGCCAGCGCAAATGCCTGCGAGACCTCGGCTACGACCTGCACGTAGCGCGTTTTGCCATCGGGCAACGCAAGAATGTGCTCCATGCCGGCAGCGATCACGGCCAGGCGCTCTTGAGGCGTGCCGCTGATGAATTTGGTATAGTCGAACCCATGATACATTGCAGCGGCGACCTCGTACTTTTCCATCAAGACTGCCACAGCTTCCTCTTGCGGGATGCCGGTCTCGCCGCGGTCGCCTTCGGTGTAATCGGCCAACGCCTGCTTGAACTGGTCAGCCAGGCCCAAATAATCCACCACCAACCCGCCAGGCTTGTCGCGGAACACTCGATTGACGCGGGCGATGGCCTGTATCAGGTTGTGGCCGCGCATAGGTTTATCGAGGTACATTGTGTGCAAGCAAGGCACGTCAAAGCCCGTCAGCCACATGTCGCGCACGATAACGAGCTTCATTGGGTCGGCGGCGTCTTTGAAGCACCGCGCAATGGCTTCGCGCCGGGGCTTGTTGCGCACATGCGGCTGCCAATCAAGTGGATCAGAAGCCGAGCCGGTCATTACGACTTTGAGGAAACCCTCATCATCATCATCGTCGTGATGCCATTCGGGGCGCAGCTTGATGATCGCGTCATATAGTGCCACGCAGATGCGGCGGCTCATGCAGATGATCATTCCCTTGCCATCCATAGCCGATAGCCGCCGCTCAAAATGCTCTACAATATCTTGGGCAACCAACGCAATGCGCCTTTCAGCGCCAACCATTGCCTCTAGCCGCGCCCACTTGCTCTTGAGTTGCTCTTTGACAGTTAGCTCTTCGCCTTCAGTGACCTCTTCAAAATCAGGGTCAATCTTGGGGCGCTCTTCGGGTTTCAATTCCAGTTTGGCCAAGCGACCTTCATAGTAAATGCGAACGGTCGCCCCATCTTCTACGGCGCGCTGGATGTCATAGATGTCAATATAGTCACCAAAGACTGCCAGTGTGTTTCTATCGGTAGCCTCAACCGGCGTGCCGGTGTAACCGATGTAGGTGGCATTGGGCAAGCCATCACGCAGGTACTTGGCAAAGCCATAAGCCAGATACGCTTTGTCGGGCGACCCATCGGGTGCGCCGCTGCGCTTGACCACGCGCGCTTTGAAACCGTGGCTACGGTGCGCCTCGTCGGCCATAAAGACAATGTTGCGGCGCTCTGATAGCAGGGGCAAGGCATGCCTTGCCCCTGCGTCGGGCAAAAATTTCTGAACAGTCGTGAAAACCACCCCGCCCGAAGCCACGTGCAGCAGCTCACGCAATTGCTCGCGGCTTTCAGCCTGGACCGGCGTCTGCCGCAGCAAATCCTGGCAGGCGGCAAAAGTGCCAAAGAGTTGATTGTCCAGGTCGTTGCGATCGGTGAGGATGACGAGCGTGGGGTTTTCCATCGCTGAGTGCCGAATGATCTTGCCCGCATAAAAGGCCATCGTCAGGCTCTTGCCGCTGCCCTGAGTGTGCCATACTACGCCAGCGCGCCGGTCACCATCAACTGCTGAAGCCTGCACTGTACATTGCACAGCCTTGTTCACCGCGTGAAACTGGTGATAGCCCGCCATCTTTTTGGCGATGGTTGAGCCATCTGCTTGCGCATTAAAGACGATAAAATTCTGAATCAGGTCGAGCAAGCGCGTGTGCTCAAAAATGCCCTTGACCAAGACCTCTCGCTCAGGCGCGCCTCTGGGTGCGACCACATCACCCACAATCGTACGCCAGGGCAAGAACCATTCCCAGTTCGAGGTGAGCGTGCCGGCGCGCGCTTGCAGCCCATCCGAGATGACCAGGATTTCGTTGTAGGGAAACAGGCCAGAGATGTCGTGCTTGTAGGTTTGCAGTTGGCTAAAGGCAGCCTTGATAGTGGCGTTTTCATCTGCAGGGTTCTTGAGTTCGATTACGCCAAGAGGCAGGCCGTTGATAAAGACGACAATGTCGGGGCGGCGTTGTATGGGCGACGCATACGTCGCCCCAACGCTCGCCCCGACATCAATCACCGTAGATTGATTGACCGCCAGCCAGTCATTGCTGCCAGATTCACTAAAATCTATCAGCCATACCTTGTCACCGGCAATGGTGCCATCGGGGCGGCGATATTCCACGTCCACGCCATCGGTCAGCAGCTTGTGAAAACGGCGGTTATTTTCAAACAGCAAGGGCGTCACGCGGAATAGCGGGATTGATTCGCTCGACGGCAGAGCGCAAACGGCCCAGGAGCACCATAATTGGCGCGCTCGGCGTTGGGTTCGCCTGGCGCAATATCAGGGCCAAAGAGAGTGGCGTAACCCAACTCGCGGAACCAATCGAGCGTGGCTTCTTCGACGACAGATTCAGTAAAGGCTAGCATATTCACTTTTTCCGCCTGTTACCGCGTTGTCGCTGGGCCGGTTGTTTTTTGTCGCGCTTTTTGGCTTTGGTTTTGCGGCGATGCGGCGAGGCGAGACTAGAAGGTTGAGCAGAAAGCGCAGCAAGAGACTCGGCTATTTCTTGGATTTGATCCAGAGCGGCGGGCCGTTGGCGCGGCTTGCTGCGAGTGGCCCTAAGGCCAAACTTGATTTGTATGTCCTCCCAATCGCCAGTGACCATAACATCTACACATTGGGCTTCAAAGGCGCACTGCATCAATGGAAGGGCTTCAGTAGCGCTCAATTTGCTCAGGTTGTAAATCAGGAAACCGTTGAGCCCTGAATCATTTTGGGCAAAGTGTTTCAGTTGATCAGTAAGAACCGCTACACACTCGCTGCGCGCGTCAGGGTGCGCTAGCCCGATGTGCTCCAGGCAATCCGCAACGCAAATGTGCGAGATGGGCGAATGCGAATTATCAGCCAGATACGCCCGCAACGCGGGAATGGCTGCCGGCCCAATGAGGGCATAGACCTCTGGCATGTCCCCCAAAAGCCAATCATTCCCTTCCAGTTCATCAAACAGATCCAGCAACGGCTCAATGGCCTCTGTGGCGTGCAATTGGCCCAAGGCGCGCCAGGCGTGAATGGACGCCCATACCTCCAGGCTGTCCGATTCGGCCCAGTTGAGTTTGTCGTCGGTCGCCATGCGGATCAAATCAGGAATATGCGCTGAGGTATAGCCTAGCTCAGGATAGTTGGCCCACTTGAGGCGCGCACCTTGACATTCACCGTAGGTGAGCAATCTGTCTACCGGTGATGGATAGTTGTGTTCGCTCATTATTCCCTCCGGCCAAAGCCAGCCTCTTCATAGGCCGCGTCAGATTCTTGCTGCAAGCGAGCCTGCAAGTTTTTGAGCGCCAGGTATTTCGGGCTGTCTTGCGATGGATAGTATTTTGGGTCTTTTAGAGCAATTTCAACCACGTCTAAAAGACAGTCAAAATCCCAGCGGTACAGGCCAATGGGGCGCTTGCCCTGATAGGCCGCAATGCGGCTGTCCAGGCCAAACGATTCGGCCATCATCCAGACAAAACGCTGCAATTCTTCCAGTTCCAGGCCGGTAATGAGCACCTGGCACTTGCGGTCTTTGGAGCCTGGTTTCATCTTTGCGCCTCCACAAATTTTTCGGCATCCCGCAAAGCGACCCGCACCTCGCCCGACAGCAATCTGGGCAGCAACGCATCGCGCGCGGCGGCGAGGGTGCGGGACTCGTGCAAGTTGGCAATCCATTTATCAAACACTGGATGAACAGTGTGGTCGAAACATTGAACAATTTTTGCGGGCGGAATTATTGTTGGAAAATCAGCAACGATTTGCTGACTCAAATTTTGTTGGGCTGATCCTCTGGCTTGCCGTTCTAACATTTCAACCGATGATGAGGCATGCAAGTAAATGTAGAACTGCATGCTTGCGGCAGGCACAAGGCCACAACAAGCTTGATTAGCGCACATTTCTTTTGCAAGGAAACAAACTTGTCCTGCTGTTGCACCGTACGAAGCGACAACTGAAGTTCCTATGGGCCAAAGTTTGGCGCTGCTGTTAGCAAGCCCTTGCTCCGTGATGAAATTTTCGGTAGCAGTGACAATCTCCTGGCGAACCTCGCCAGATGTTAGCCAGGGTATATCCCCATTTTCCCAATATTCAGATTCACCCCGTCTTAGTTCCACCATTTTCTACTCTCTGGCAGCAATCCCGCAAAGCGCCAGCCTTCCACCCCTTTGGAATCTTGCCCAGCGGCGAATCCTCAAACGCATTGGGGAATAGCGCGGCAGTTTCGGCGTCCATTGTCGGGGCGAGGCTCGTTGGGGCGAGGCTCGTTGGGGCGAGGCATGCCTCGCCCTTACAGCGCACAGGGTCAAAATCCACAAACCACGATTTGAAAATGGCGCGGGCGGCGGCTTCCAGCGTTTCTTCATGCGGCGGTTGAGCTCGATCTTGTCATCCAGCGCGCCCAGGATGTGGGCGATGGTTGATCTTGTGCTGGTATCAGGCCACCATATCTCAAAAGTTTCCACGTCCTGTTTGGACAAATTGGGAAAGACCGAGCCTGCGCAGCGAGAAAGCAACCTGGGCAACTCGTTGACCAGCGTGTAGTAGATAAATCTGGTATCGCTGCTGCTCGATTTTGCGCGAAATGCTGCTACGCCGCGCCCAACACAGTACGCTTGATCTGCCCAATTCATTCGTCCGGTCGTTGAGCCACGCACACAAAAGAGCAGATCGCCGGCCTTGCAAATTCTTGTGGGTGCTGTTGTCCATAGCACAGGCGTGGGATGTGATGCTCCAAATTCTGTTGGACCGTTAAGAAGTGGGACTCTGTCCCCAATCTCATTGTAGGTGTTCCCTGGAGGAGATTGTCCCATATTAATTTCAGCGACCTCGGCCAGTGCGTACCAATTTTTTTGCTTCCATGGCTTGTGTCTTGTTTTGCCGCAATGGATGATTGCCGTCGTAGGGGTAACGCATGCGTTACCCCTACGGATACCGGACCGGGTTGTTTTCGCCTTCCGCCCATCGGGCGGGGTTGTTGGCAATGTATTGGCGGATGCGTTTCAAATCGTTTTCGTTGCGGATGATGTGTTCGTAATAATTGCGTTGCCAAACGGCAGCGCCGGGCGCGCCGCGCAATTCGTTGGTGCGTTTGGATACGGCGGATTTGAACGACCCAACGATTGCGCCGACCGAACGGCGTTTGGGGCCATGTAGGGGCAACGCATGCGTTGCCCCTACGGCGACGGGTGTTGTTCCCACGACATCGGGCGTTGCCCTTGCAACGACGGGCGTTGTTCCCACGACATCGGGCATTGCCCCTACGACGACGGGTGTTGTTCCCACAACATCATTGATGATAACAAATATGCCGTGCATGTGGTTTGGCATAACGACAAATGCGTCCAATTCGACATCGGGAAAATGTTGTGGAATCCCCTCCCAGCACGTGGTTACAATCTCGCCATACTCATTGCGGCTCATTTCCTTGCCAATCACCTCGCCAAACAAACACTCTTTGCCAAACGCGCAAATGGTGACAAAATATGCGCCTGCTTGCGCGTAATCGTATCCTTTCAAACGGATTGACCGGCGATGGTGAATATCAGGGTTATATTGGCTCACGGGTGTTCCGGGTTACATCACGCTGCTGTGTATGCTCGGATATCTACGATAGCGCCAGCATGGGCTACATCCTCTGCCGTTGCAACAAGCTGCCCGGCGATCTCTTCATCCACATACTCTTCGCCGCAGTTGGCGCACACTTGGGCCGGCACGGCTTTGATGACCAGCGTCAGCCCATTTCGCTCCAGCGTCACGGTCGTTGTGCTTGGTTGGGTCTCGCCTTGTTTACAAATAACGCACTTCATTCCTTCCTCCTTTTGTACCCAGGCTCCCATTGAACGGGATCAGGTTCATAAACAGTAATTACAATTGTTTCCTGGCTTGCCGCATTATCTGCCGCTACCACGTGGAGGGGGCGCTGTCCACACCAGCCCAACATTAACTGGCTTGGATAAGAGGCGTCGCCTGGATAATCCTCAATGACCTCGCCCGTTGCCAGCACATGGCGAACATCATCTATGCTGATCCGGTGCTGGAACATGCGCCGGATTGCGTGTATACGAAAGACCAGCCGGTTAGTTGCCATAGCCCAACCTCCTGAAATTGCCTCGAATCGCCTGCTCCAAACGCGCCGACTCGTCAAACTGCTCTTCGAGTTTCGTCGTCAGCCGCTTCATCTTGTCGTCGAATGGCTCGCCGTCATCTTCCACTTCTTCCGCGCCCACATAACGCCCCGGTGTGAGAACGTAACTGTGCGTAACGATTTCTTCATCCGATAGCTCTCGGTGCGTCCGATCTATCAGGTGTCCCATCTTGCGCGCGTCAATGAATAGCGTCTGGCCGCGCCGGTCACGCCCCCTCCCTTGCCCTCCCCCGCGCGCGGGGGAAGGTTGGGCGGGAGTCTTGTTGCGTGTGAGAAACCACAAGCAAGCCGGAATCGGCGTGGTGTAAAACAATTGCCCTGGCAGCGCGATCATGCAATCCACCAAGTCAGCCTCGGTGATGGCCTTGCGGATATCGCCTTCGCCGCTGGTATTGGAACTCATCGAACCGTTCGCCAGCATAAAGCCCGCAATGCCATTCGGGGCCAGGTGGTGGACGATGTGTTGTACCCAGGCAAAGTTGGCGTTGCCCACCGGCGGCGTGCCACCGTAGGTCCAGCGCACATCGTCGCGCACGCGCTCGCCGCCCCAATCACTCACGTTGAATGGGGGATTGGTCAGGATGAAATCAGCCCGCAGGTCTTTGTGCACGTCGTTGTGGAATGTGTCAGCCCGCTCGGCTCCAATGTTGCCCTCGATGCCTCGAATGGCCAGGTTCATCTTACACAGCCGCCATGTCGTCGGGTTGGATTCCTGCCCATAGAGCGCAATGTCGTTCACTCGCCCGCCGTGCGCCTGGACAAACTTTTCCGATTGCACAAACATCCCACCCGACCCGCAGCATGGATCGTACACGCGGCCCCGGTATGGCTCGATCATCTCCACCAATATCCGCACCACCGATTGAGGCGTGTAAAACTCGCCGCCGCCTTTGCCTTCGGCGCTGGCAAAACGGCCCAAGAAATATTCGTACACGCGCCCCAGGATGTCTTGAGAGCGGCTCTGCGCATCACCCAGGCCAATCGTGCCAATCAGGTCAATCAGTTCGCCCAGGCGTTGCTTATCTAGCGTTGGGCGAGCATAATCTTTGGATAGCACGCCCTTGAGGCGCGGGGTCTCTTTTTCAATGGCAATCATCGCCTCGTCAATCAGCTTGCCGATGGTGGGCTGCTTGGCGTTGGCTTGCAGGTACGACCAGCGCGCTTCTTTGGGCACCCAGAAAACGTTTTCGGCGGTGTATTCGTCGCGGTCTTCGGCCACCTCGTAGCGCGCCTGTTCATCCTGTACATAGTATTCACTGCGAGGGGTAGCAGCTTCTTGAAGCAGCCACTGGTGGTGTTCCTCAAACGCATCCGAGATGTATTTGAGAAAAATCAAGCCCAGTACGACGCGCTTGTATTCGCCGGCGTCCATGTGGCCGCGCAGCTTGTCGGCGGCGGCCCACAGCTTTTCTTCAAAGCCCAGGTTTGCGCCGTTGGCTTTTTTTGTCTTGTCGGTTTTCTTGCGTTGAGGCATAGCATGTCCTTGTAGTCATGTCAGCCTCAATTGTATAACCGAACCATGCAAAGGTCAAAGGAAAAACAAAGCCTAATCGCTTAATAATTTTTGCACATGGAAATAGTCCAGGTCCTCAAAGGTCTGCGCCATTTGCTCCGATCCGCCTCGATTTCGCTTGGGCGCAGCGCGGCGCGCAGGTAATCCAGCGGGTCGCCCTCGATTGTTGCCCCGGCAATCTCACAGGCCGTGAACCAGACGGTTTCCGCGCTGTGCTCGTTGACCAGCGCGCCGATGGCGGCATAATCGGCGGGCTGTGGCAGAATGCGCAAGCGGCCATCCGGCTCCAGCCCCAACCCAATTATGCCGCCAATGTTTTTCGCCAGGATCGCATTGATATTGCTCTTGCGTTTGGCCGCTTTGAGATCGGCGCGCCCCTGCATCCGGCGTAAATCGTCCAACACGCGCCGGCGGCGTTCTGGCAGCAGCGCGAAAGCTGGCTTCAGCAAATCCCCCCGCTCGTGTCTCAATAGCCTCAAGCCACACTTCAAAGGCGCGGCTTGCCTGCTCGCTGCGCAAAACCGCGTTCAATCTGCCCAAACGCGCCTGGGAATGATTATCCCCCGGCGCAGTTTCTGATGCAGCGTCAGCGCGATTGGCGCCGTCGCCATTGCCAGAGGGTTCGGTCGTGAGCCGATTGGCTTTGTTTCCGACCTCCAGATCAAAAACAGGTGGGGCAGATGGCGGGGCGCAAGCCCCGTCCGCGCCAGCGAGCGTTAAAGCATTAATGTCTAACTGTTGTGTCCTCAACTCTTGAGGTAGCCTTGCCGGCTCCCCACAGTCCGCGATATTTGGACATCACGTCGCGGGGCGAGGCGGCCGGCTCGTCTCCAGCGCGCCAGCGCAAACCGTAATAAATATGCTCGTGCCCTTTCAGGCGAGCGCCGCAAAACGGGCAATCGCGCGGCGCGTCTGGAATCATCCTTGTTCCCGATTGGACCGACGCCCCGGAAACGCGCTTGAAGGCTCTCTCGACTTTCACCGGCTTTACCTCACGATAGCAGGCCGGGCAAACGATGATCTTGCGCAGGTATTCGTGCGCCACCGCATCTTTTAATCCATTGATGATCGAGTTTTCAGAAACGGAGCAGATACCGTTCAGTTGCAAGAGTCGGGTGTGTAGTTCGTGTGGCAAGGTGCACGCGGAGGAGTGGGCCAGGCAAGTGACGAGTCGGCTGTTCAATGTCATCTATCGGCACATCACGTTCACGGTGGCGGATGAGTTGTGGGCGGTGTTTGAGGGAAAGGCGGAGTGGCGGCGAATGCGACCTTGCGGAAGGTGATGAAGGTGGAGCCGGGGATAGTGGTGGTATTGCATCCGTATGGGAAGGATTTGAAGGTGAACTATCACGTGCATGTGCTGGTGACGGAAGGTGGGCAGGATGAAGCTGGGCGATGGCAAGAGCGGCCGTACCTCAACTATGCGGCCCTGCGGAAGGTGTGGCAATACAAAGTACTGACGCGCTTGAGAGAAGTGATGCCAACGGATGAAGCGAGTCGCCAGTTGATAGATCGATTGTTTCGCGAGCATGCGAACGGGTTCTATGAGTATGCCAAGCCGCGCGTGAAAGAAGGGGAGGGGATTAGTCGTTACATTGGGCGATACATCCGGCATCCGGATCGTGGCGTATGATGGGCAAAGCGTGACCTTTTTCTATGAGGATCACACCGGACGATGGTGCGAGTGTGTTGGGAATTTGGCCAATGCTGGCAAAGCTGTTTTCCCACGAGGGCTGCCAATCAAGAAAATCCACATACCAGTGCAAGTCATTTCTATCTATGGGCTGTATTTCAATCATGCCAGAGACCAGCCTGCTAGAGTTCAAGTTTTCTAGCTTTAACTCAAAACAATCCAGTTCCCGCACAATGCTAAAACCTGTCTTGTGGTATGCTTTGATAGCAGGCGTATTGCTTTGCAATACTTCAAGCCAAAACTCTAACTCCTCTCCCCTTTAATTTGGGAATCGTGTAATCAAACATTTTCCCGACAAACCCTTGGCCTCGATGCGGCTTGACGATGCCTGTCATGGCATCAAAGGCGCACCATGTGTTGTTCCAGTCGCCCAGACCCACCAGAGTAAACCCGACCATTTTATCGTTATGGTAGACGCCCACGGATGAGCTAAATTCAACCCCGTTTTTCACAGCCCGATGTGCAAAGGCTGTCTCTGTGTTGCAGCTCATGTCAACGGCATAATCGGAATATGCTTCAACGAATGTTGGGTATACAGCAGCTAGATCATCCTTTGATAAAAACCTGAATTGACATGTCATCTTTTGCTCCATCAATCATGAAAAATCAGTTGCCATGTGGGTGGCTTGGTCAGCTTTGATTTTGCCTTGTGGCCCAGGCCGGGTTGGGTCTGCCAGCCAACCTCCATAGAGCCTCAGAAGGGCCACGCCGGCCAAGATCATCAGGCTGCCATCGATTTGCGTCATGTTCAGGCGCTCGCCAAGCAAGACATAAGCAATCGCGGCGGTAAAGGCGGGTTCCAGCGTCACAATCAGGTTAGCCACGCTGGATGGCAAGTAGCTCAGACTGACATTGTACAGCCCAAAACCAACCACTGTGGGGCCTGCCGCCAGCAAGAACAAAATTCCCCATCCCGCCAGAGCATTCCTCAGCCAAAACAAATCAGCCGGGCGCGCAGCCGCGCCAGGCACAGACCCGCCTGGCGCCAAGTTGAGGCCCAGCAAAAAGATTGCCGCAAAGCCAAATGTATAGATTACGGTCGTCCAGGGGTTCAGGCCGCGCTGCGCAGCCGAGCGGCCCATCAGGCTGTAGATAGCATAGAAAAGGCCAGAGAATATTCCGGTCAAGATGCCTAGCAGGTTGGCGCGCCATGCTGCCGGACTCAACGCGCCAGAGATCAGGGCGCAGCCTCCCAGGCTGAAAGCAACTGCCAAGAGTTTGGCCCAATCCAGGCGTTCTTTGAAAAGCCACCAGCCCAACAGCGCGGTGAATCCGGCTGAACAGTAAACCAGCACCGTGGAAATAGCTGCCCCGTTGAGAGCGACCGAAAGAGTCCACAGGGCGTTAAAGATTGCCAGCATCAGGCCATAGGCGATTAGATAGAATAAATGTTGGCGCTTTATCTGTAACAAGCGTGGGCGACCCAATCCCAACACGGCCAGCAAGGTGATGGCTACAAAGCCGTCTCGCCAAAAGGCCAGCACCAGTGGAGGGAGGTGGTAGGTTTGTGTGAGGTGGCGGATAAAGATGGCCGTAGTTGACAGGATAGCTGCGCTGACCAGGGCGATTGTATAACCACGGGTGAGATTTGAATTAGGATTTGAATTAGGGTTTGAATTAGGGTTTGAATTAAGGGTTGACATAGCCTAATTGTAGGGCAAAACTGGCGTGGTGAATAGAGCCAATTACGGCCAATATTAGCCAGTCCAATTTAATGACATTGGCACGCATAGTGTGAAATTGGCCCTGTTAAATATGTTAATAGTGTGATATACTACTAGTCCACTGGAAAAACTCTGGTTTTTACCGCAGAGCACGCCGAGTTTTGTCCGCAGGACGGCTAAGGCCGTATTGGATTCTCTGCGCTGTCTGTGTTCTCGGCGGTGAAAAAAACTTGTCTTCCGATGCAAGGAGAAAAACGATGCGCATTCCGCTGGATCGCTCAAGTGCCATACCCCTTTACCGGCAGATTGAAGCTTTTTTGCGCCAGGGTATCCTTTCGGGTAGCCTGCCGCCCGATACACGTCTGCCGGCCACCCGCCAGCTTGCTCAAGACTTGGGCCTCAGCCGCATCACGGTGGAAAGCGCCTATGCTGAACTGGAAGCTGATGGTTTGATTTTCACCCGAGTTGGCAGCGGAGCGTTTGTTTTACCCGCTTGCCCGCTTCTGCCGCTCTCTCAAGATGACCATGGTATGCCCTGGCCACTCTGGCAGCAGGAGGCGCAGGCCAGAAACGAGGCATTCAAAGAAATCATGCCAGATGAGATGCTCAAGGCTGCCCGGCATCCCAAGCCAATCAGCTTTGCCAACGGCATCGGTGACTCGCGCCTATTCCCTGCCGACGAATTCCGCAAGATCATCCAGGCGGTTATGCGCCGCGATGGCGCCGCCGCCTTGGAATATGGTGAACGGAGTGGGTACGCTCCCCTGCGCGACACTATCGCTCACATTATGACCAGCCAGGGCCTCCAGGCCCGCCCCGACAATATTCTCATCACTGCCGGTTCACAGCAGGCATTGGCATTGGTCTCACAGCTTCTCCTCAAACCAGGTGACATTGTCCTGGTGGAAAGTCCCACCTATGCCGGAGCATTGGATTTGTTCCGCGCCCTCAGATTCAAGGTCATAGGCATACCGACCGATGAGCATGGTATGCAAGTGGAAAGGCTGGAAAAATTGCTCCAGCAGCATCACCCCAAGCTTATCTATACCATCCCCAATTTTCAAAACCCCACCGGCGCTTGTTTGAGCAGCCAGCGCCGCCGCCAGTTGATTGCCCTGGCCGATCGTTACAACGTGCCTATTTTGGAAGATGATTTTGTGGGAGACTTGCGTTACGAGGGGCGTGCTCAACCTGCTCTCAAGGCGCTCGACCCTGGTGGCAGGGTCATCTATATCAGCACCTTTTCCAAGATGCTGATGCCCGGACTGCGCGTGGGCTTTCTGGTGGCCGAAGGCCCCATCTATGCCAGCTTGGTCAACTATAAACGCGTTGACGACCTGGCAACCTCTAACCTGACCCAGCGCGCCCTGGAGGCTTTTGTCACCGTCGGGCGCTATCAGGCCCACTTGCGCCGCTCTTGCGGGGTCTACCGCAAGCGGCGAGACGCCATGATGTTCGCTATCAAACGTTACCTGCCCGCCGGGGTGCATGCCGATCCGCCTCAGGGCGGGCTATTCGTCTGGCTGCGCCTGCCCGATAATCTATCTTCCGAAAAACTGCTTCCACTGGCCTGTGCCGAGGGCGTGGCCTTTGCGCCTGGCAGTAGTTTTTTCCCAGAGGGTTCAGAGGGCAAGTGCTACATGCGCCTCAATTTTGTCACTCAACTGCCAGAGGATATTGAAGAAGGAATAAAGCGGTTGAGAAAGGCTACAAGGCGGTTAGCCAAGCTAGAGCGCGCCTGATAGGAAACGATGCTTTTACTTGCTCCCTTGCTTTTTGTGCAATGTGCATTCTAGCTGGTTGGTTTGCTCTGCTAGTCGTTTGATGATGAGCAACATTTGGCCGATAGCTTGTTCAGTGGATAATTCGCCGCTTTGCCAACGGCGGATAAGTTCATCTAGCGAATAGGTGCCCATTGATTTTACCTCACTACTAACACGCTAACGTGTACAGTATATCTGAAAAACGCCGCCAACTGCGGCGATTCGGTGTGATTCTAGTTTAACACGTTAGCGTGTAAATGTCAAGGGGGCGTGGAAATTTTAAGAATCACGCTTTGTATTTGAACCCGGCCCGCTCGGCGACGAGCGAGAGGTATTTGCCCGTAGAACGCCTAGGGATATACTTGCCTACTTCCCATTCGCTGACTGTTTGCTGGCGCACTCCCAGCTCGTCGGCGAATTGCTGCTGGGTAAAGCCCATAAACTCGCGCAGCAATTTGACCGTTTCGGAATCCCAAACAATGTCTGTGGTATACTTGGCACGGCGCTTGGCCATCAGGCAACTCCTTGTATGGGCCTGGTAAATTGATACAAGTTTAGCATGGTGCTGCGCCAAGCGCAAGTGTTGGCTACTCAGGTTTCCGGGTAGAGCACATCCCCATGCTGCTCACTGGCGCATCCCCATGCGCCAGATACGATTATATGGAAACTGGTGTTGGCTAGGAGCTTGTCGGAGAGGGCCGTTCGTAGTGCGCGCTTTAGCGCGCTGAAGCGCGCACTACGAGCCTACCAGCCCGCTCTCCGACAGGCTGCTAGTGTGAGGATAAACTTATGCGAGAATTCTTGTATGGCCGTCAGGCTGTGGTTGAAGCGCTGCGCGCCGGCCGGCGCGCGCTGTTCAAGCTGTTTGTGGCTGAAAGTGTTCAGAGCAAGGGGGTCTTGGCAGAGGCTGTGGCGTTGGCCGAACGCCAGGGCACTGTGGTGCAACGCGTGCAACGCAGCCAATTGGATAAAATCACTAACGAACACCAAGGCATTGTGGCGGAGGCCGGCGGCTACCCTTATGTTAATCTCGATACTATATTGGCGGCCGGCAAAGGTCAAGGCTCTTTTCCACCGCTTGTGCTGGCGCTCGATTGCGTGCAAGACCCGCAAAACCTGGGCACGCTTTTGCGCACGGCTGAGGCCGTGGGGGTAAATGGCGTCATTTTCCCAAGCCACCGGGCAGCCTCCATTACACCAGCAGTTGTGAATGTGTCTTCAGGCGCAACTGAATATTTGCGCATTGCCCAGGTGACCAATCTCACCCATGCGCTGAAAACCTTGAAAGAAGCCGATATTTGGGTGGCCGGCCTCGAGTTTACGCCAGAGGCCCAAGAGCACACGCAAGTTAATTTGACCGGCCCCCTGGCGTTGGTGGTTGGCAGTGAGGGCCAGGGAATCAGCCGTTTGGTTAGAGAGACGTGCGATTATATGATCAGGCTGCCCATGCTGGGTCATGTTGGCTCGCTCAATGTTTCTGTCGCTGGATCGGTTGCCTTGTATGAAATACTGCGCCAACGCAGCCAACGTAGGCAAAACGTTAACCAAAAACTGCCAAATGGCAGTTGACAAGCCGAGCGGATTTGGAGTATACTTTAACCACTTTCAGTGGGGACGATGACAATTGAGCCAATTTGCGTCAAGTAGAACTGTATATTGCTCCCCCAAGCACGATGGCCGGGTTAGGCGGCAGCGTGCTTTTTTGTTTCCCATCAGGGCCATTGCCCAACTCTTAAAATTTAGGAGGAACACTATGGATTCAGACATGATTGGAAAAATTGAAAAAGCCATCCGCTATGCTCAAGAACCTGAGCGTTTCGAGTTTCAAACTTTTTCGGTAACAGTGCGTGGAGAACACCGCACCCACACCGTTAGTTATGACCGGCAGCGATTGACCTGCACCTGCGAATTTTACGGCTCGCACGGCAATTGCAGCCATACGATTGCGATGGAAAAAGTCCTTGGTGTAATGTTGCCTGGCGCGATTCCTTCTGTGATGTCAAGAAACTGATCTAAAACTGAATATCGAACGTGACGGGCAAGGGAACCCCTTGCCCGTTTTCGTTGTATAGTATACATGGTACAATGATGCAATAAACATTCAAGAGGATACATGGGATTCAAAAACTGGAAATTCTGGTTGGGAGTGCTCATCAGCCTGGTGTGCCTGGCGATTGTTTTGCCTGGCGTCCAATTTAATCAAGCGTGGGACGCGCTGAGGACGGCCAATTATTGGTGGATTCTTCCGGGTATTGCGGCGTATTTTGTGGCAGTGTGGGCGCGCACGTGGCGCTGGCACTATTTGCTCCGTCCGCTCAAACCCATTCCTTTGCGGGCGCTTTTTCCCGTCGTCGCCATTGGTTACATGGGCAATAATGTGTATCCAGCGCGCGCCGGCGAGTTCATTCGCGCCTTTGTGCTCAGACGGCGCGAAGGGGTGAGCGTATCGGCCAGCCTGGCCACCATTCTCGTCGAGCGCATTTTCGATGGGCTGGTGATGTTGCTATTTGTGTTTTTCACCTTGCCGCAGTTGGACGTGCTACCCGATTGGATGCGGTGGGTTGCCATATTGGGCACGCTGGCTTTTGTGGGAGCGCTGGCCGTTTTTCTGGCGCTGGCCGCCGCGCCCCGGCGATTCGCCGCCGTGTACACTTGGCTCATCGGGCGATTTGCCCCGGCGCGCTTTCGCGCGCCGCTCACCGGCTTTTTAGACCGCTTTACCGAGGGATTATCTAGCCTGCGCAGCGGGCGCGATATCTTGATGGTTTTCGTTACCTCGATCTTTCTCTGGTTGATGGAGACCGTAAAATATTGGTTTGTAATGCACGCCTTTAATTTCCGGGCGAGCTTTTTTGCCTTGATGCTGATGAACGGTATCGTCAACCTCATGATTACACTGCCATCGCCGCCGGGGTACATTGGCACCTTTGAGACGGGGATCAAGGTGCTGGAAGCGTTTAATATTGACCAGTCTCTAGCCACTTCTTACACGATCGTGCTGCACGTTGCCTTGTGGCTGCCCATCACACTGGTGGGCGCGTGGTATTTTGCGCGTGAAGGGCTGCAGTGGAGCGATTTTGGCGAGGCCAAGCGGGTGGCGGCTGACCAGCCTGTCTGCCGACCAGGCAGGCGACCAACAACGGACGTGGAGAGTGAGCGATAAAATGAAGGTAGCCATCATTGGAGCGGGAGCGGCGGGCCTGGCCGCCGCATACGATCTGACCAAGGCCGGGCACAGTGTTACCCTCTACGAAGCCGGGCCAACTGTGGGCGGCTTGGCGGGCGGCCTGAAAGCGCGCAACTGGGATTGGTCGGTGGAAAAATTTTATCACCATTGGTTCGAGACGGACAGCGACGTGCTGGGCTTGATCCGCGAAATTGGCTGTGGCGACAAGATCGTGTTTCCTCGCCCCAAGACAGCCGTTTACCACGCCGGCAAGTTTTATCCGCTAGATGCCTCGCTGGGCGCGCTATTCCCAACGCTGCCGTGGCTAGACAATATCCCTGGCGCTAACCTGTTGGCGCGTGGATTGCTGGCGCTCAGTTACCCGGGCTTGTCTTTGCTGGACAAGCTGCGCTATGGCTTGCTGGGGATGTATCTGGTGTTGACGCCGCGCTGGCAACCTTTGGAGCGCGTTACGGCGCACGAGTGGCTGCTGCGCTGGCAGGGGGCCAAGGGCTACAAGGCTCTGTGGGAGCCGCTGCTGGTGGGCAAGTTTGGCGAAGAGAATTACCGCCAGGTCAACATGGCTTGGTTCTGGGCGCGTGTGCACAAGCGCAGCCCTCGCCTGGGCACATTTGTGGGGGGCTTTCAGGCCTTTTTTGATGCGCTGGCCGACAAGGTGCGCGAACAAGGAGCAACCATTCGCTTTAGCACTCCGGTGATAGGAATTTCAGATTTCAGATTCAAGATTTCAGATTCAAGATTCACCAACAGATTCTTCCAATTTAAACCCTGGGAAGTTGAAGGTGAAATTGCCGAACGATGAACAAGTGTATGACGCGGCCATTGTTACAACCTCGCCCAGGCTGCTGAACAAGCTGGCGCCCGATTTGCCTGCCTCTTATACCGAGCAGTTGCTCAAGCTCAAATCAATGGGGGCGGTAGTGTTGATTTTGGCGCTCAAGCACCAGTTGAGCGAGCAGGGCTTTTACTGGCACAACTTGCCTAAGGACGCTGGCTTTCCTTACCTGGCGATGGTGGAGCATAGCAATTATGTGGGCGCAGAGCATTTTGGCGGCGACCACATTATCTACTGCGGCGATTACCTCGACCCCAGCCACGAGTATTTTAGCTTGTCGAAAGAGGAATTGCTGGCGCGCTTTTTGCCTTCGTTGGTTCGCTTCAACCCCAAGTTCGAGCCGAGCTGGGTGCAAGCTAGCTGGCTGTTCAAAGAGGCGTATGCCCAGCCTGTGCCGCCGGTGGATCACTCGCGCAACATTCCCGCGCTTCAAACGCCCATCCCCGGCCTGTATTTTGCCAGCATGAGCCAGGTGTATCCGTGGGACCGCGGCACGAATTATGCCGTTGAATTGGGGCGGCGCGTGGCAAAGATGGTGATGGAGCAGATGTAACTTCTGACTTTCCGATGCAATGAGCGAGACTTTGCGATGCAGTGAGGTTGACTTTCCGATGCAGATTTGTGGTTTTCCGTTGCAGTGATGGGCTTTCCGATGCAGTGAATAGCCTCGCTCTTCTTGAAAGGCCTACTGCAAAATATCGCCACAAGACTCTCGCAGTTCAAGCGGGCCCTGTAAAATACCGCCACAACTACTGCATCGGAAAATTGCAAGTTACAGCTGGATACGACAGCACGATACGCGCAGCCGAGCGAGGATGACTTGGCGAAGGCAGTCGAGCGGTTGGGATGATAGGAGGTAGCATGGGCCAACATGTATACTGGAATGCCCCGCTTTGGGAAGTGCTGCTGGCAGGGTCGGTCAGCCTGGCGTTATTAGGGTGGCTTGTGGCGCGCGCGCTGCGCTGCCCTGATGTAGCGATATCGCTTTCGGCCGTTGACCCTGCTCTAAACAGCCAACCTCTTTTTTTCTTTGACCGCATCAAAGGCCTTAGATGTCTCAATGATGCGGCGCGACAGGCGCTCCAAATGTTGCCGGAGGCTCGACGGCAATTCTTGCTCGATGTGCTGATGGACACTCTGCTCGAATCTCACGAGGAGGCTCGCCTTGCGCGGCAGCAGGATTGGCCGGAACCCGACTGCGTTTTGATGGCTATGCCTATTTTTAAAAAGCCGGATGGGGTGGCTGGTGTGCTGGCGCTGGTGATCACTGAGCCACCCTTGCCGCCTGCCGATCTTGTCGCAAAAGAGATAAGAGTTGGTGAGGCAGAGGCTTGGTTGGCGCCGGGCTCGTCGCTGCGGTTTCATTGCACCCAGCCTATGGTGCAAGTCAAGCGCACTGGCGTGGAAATGGCTGACAATGCCTCATGGCAAGAGTATCACCTGAACTCGATGGAGGCCGCGCTCCTGCGGCGTTTGCTAGAGCATTCGGCTGAACCCCAAGCGTCGGAAATGTTATTCGGTGTTGTCTGGCCCGATGAACAAGTGGATCGCTATGGCCTGCGTCTAGACCAAAGGGATCGCTTGCGCCGTTTGGTTTTTCAATTGCGCCAGCACATAGAGCCTGATCCGCGCAACCCACGTTACGTGCGTACTGTGCATGGTGTAGGTTATGTGCTGTACCCGGAACGAGAATCGAGTTTGCAATGAGACGCTACCCATCTAGAGTATGGTCACGCAAATGGGTGATTGTGATTGCACTGGCATGGCTTGTATTTGTGCTGGTGTGGCTAGTGGGACGCTGCGATGGACTGGGGGGCCCCCCACTTATCATCATTTGGAGCGACGACCCAGGTGATTACGATCCGCACCGCACTTCTCACCCCGTGGCACAATCAGTCTTTCAGTATGTGTGCCAACCTTTATTTTACGAAGATTACGATGGCGCGCTGCGTGGGCTTTTGGTGGAGGACAATGTAGAATACGCCGATGGGGGACGCCGCTTGACCGTTCGAGTACGGCCAGACGTTACGTTTCAAGATGGAACGCGGCTAGATGCTGTGGCTGTGCAAGCCAGTTTTGAGCGGCTAAAGCGCCTGGGTCTTTCGCCACTGCTCAACGACCTGCGCGACGTTGCGGTGGAGGCGCAGCCCGACGGGCGCAGTGTGACGTTCACTTTGCTCGCTCCCGATTTCGAGTTCGCGCGGCTGGTGTTGAGCAATCCTTATGCAGCCATCATCTCGCCCATGTCTGGCGATCTGGCAGCGCCAGGGTTTGTTGCATGCACAGGGCCTTATCGCTTCGAGCCCAGCCTGTACCGGCCAGGCCAATCATTAACGGTGGTGCGTTATCCAGCTTATCGCTGGCCGCCTGCCTATTTTGCCAACCGGGGCGCGGCGTATATTCCACAGATGCGTTTCGTCTTTGAGGCCGACCGCGCTGCTCGCCTCGATGCTTTGCTGAGTGGCGAAGGATGTGTCCTCAGCCTCAGCCAGGAGCAGGTTGCGCCGGTGGCGGCTTTTCCGCGCTTCCGACTGCGCGAGACGATGGGTGGTGTCACTTATTTGGGGTTCAATTTTCAGCGCCCCCGTTGGCAGAACGCGCAGGCGCGCCAGGCGGTGGCAATGGCAATAGACAAGGTTTCCCTGGCCGAGCAGGGACCATTCCTCGTCGCCGATACTCCGCTATCACCCGCGATGACAGGCTATGACGCGCGCGCGGTAATCTCTGGCTATAGCTATGACCCCGATCAGAGCCGGGCGTTGCTGGCCCAGGCCGGTTTTGACGCCAGATCCGAGGTGGTGTTGTTGATCCCGGAGAGCAAAACGTACCAGGGATTGGCTGAAGCCGTCCAGCTACAGTTACAAGCTGTTGGACTGGAGCGGCTGACGATTCGTGCTGTGCCGCGGGCCGATATTTTGTCGCAGCGACAAGATTTTGATTTGCTGTTATTCGACTATGCCTGGGGCGATTATACAGCGTTGGGTATCTTTTTGGGGCCTGGCCCGCGCAACTTGCTCAATTACTCTGAGGGAGATGTTGTTGGCTTGGTGACACACGCCCGAACCATAGCCGATGTCAACTTGCGCCAGCAATTTGTATTGGATGCGCAGCGCATCGTTTTGGAACAAGCTGTCTGGCAACCGCTGCTCGTGCGACGCATTACGTTTGCAGTAGATGGAACATGCGTGCAAGGCGAGCGCCAATCCCCCGAAGGCGACTTGTTTTTTCACGATGCCAAGACCGGCTTTTAGCGGCGATGATCTTGTTTTTCCCCAAAATCATATTTAATCATAAACCCTCATAACTTTTGAGTGTGTTTTGTGGTAAGCTATGCCTGTTTGTGGGCGGCCAACCCCATTTTGAGAACCACTCTCCTTGGCCAATTGTGCCGCTGTGAACAATAAAGTAGGCCGCCATCATCCTTTGAGTGTGAAATCGCGCTCTAGTGTCAGCAGTTGGCGCTTCTCGGTTGGCTGTACTTCAAGCCGTCAAAACAGAAATCGCTGGTTCTTGGGCAGCCCAGCGAACTTGAAGGCAGAAAGGAGAGTCAGATGCAGTAGAGGCTATCGAAAAGTCAATATCTTGTCTCAGCAAAAGCATTTCAAATTAGATGAGGAGAAAAGATTATGAGTAAGAATAAAAAGTGGTTGGTGTTAGCTGGGCTTATAGTGACTATGTTTGCTAGTGCTGTCGTTTATGCCCATGGTCCTTGGGTTCCCCCCATAGATAACGGCACGTGGATGCCCACGCAGGTAACGCAACCTCTCGATGCTTACTTTTTGCGCAATGGGGCCCCATGGGTTCAGGTACACCAACATTTCAAATGGGATGTTCAGCATTTGAATGACTTTAAGGCAAAGAATGCCGACTTTCAGTGGGAAGTGAACCGACTGGGGAATGAATATTGGGATTATTGGCATTGTGGTGGTCCTAATATCTACTGGACGAATCTGCCCGATGTCACTGATATGTGGGCGGAGGAACAGGATCCTCCTTGGTGTTTCCTGGATAAACAGGGGGATGAGGAGTGGGAAGTCAAGAGCAAGGACCCCAATGCTTTGCAAGCTGATTTTGATTACGGTGTGTGGGTGGAGTTTAGCCGAGATCAAGAGGATCTAGGCAAAGTATTACCCTACCAGACAGAGGCCGAATGGTGTGGTAAGCCGTGGCCTCTCTGTAACTGGGCACAGGATTTTGGTTGGGGAGTGCTATCCCAGGGCCAATTCGCTAACCCGTGATGATATTGATTTTGCGCCGCATAATACCCCGTCGAAAGGAGCAAACGATGAAAAAAACAATCCGCCACACTCTGATTGTGATTGGCTTCGCTCTGGCATCCATTGTTGCTGTGATTGTGTTGCCCGGTATTGTCTTGCCAGTTGAGGCCACGGAGCCATCAGAAAATTGGGTAGTGTTCAAACCGAACACATAAGCTACGGGATAGCACTGGACACTTTTTAGATTTGCGCTAACGTTGTCTTCCACTTTGTTGGTATGAGGAAGGCAGCGATGGACAAGATGCGCGAGATTGGCCGCACCTTGCAG